>PKWH01000129.1:0-14598 GCA_003131985.1 Acidobacteriota bacterium
ATGCGTCGTCGTTGGTCGTCTTCGCTACCTGGTCCATGGCTTTATAAAAAATCGCCTGGGCCGTGGCGCGTTTGCCGTCGTACATCATGCTGGAAATGAATTTCTGCACCAGATCACTGGCGTAAACCGGATCTCCCGGAATTTTTCGTCGAAGAACCCAGCCTTTACGTGGCATATTTCTGCTCTCCTACTTCTGTGCGGCTTTTGGCCGCTTGGCGCCGTATTTCGAGCGCCCTTGCTTGCGATTTTCAACGCCTGCTGCGTCAAGAGTGCCGCGAATCACGTGATAGCGAACGCCCGGCAAATCCTTCACGCGGCCGCCGCGAACCAGCACGATCGAGTGCTCCTGCAAATTGTGTCCGATGCCGGGGATATAAGTTGTCACTTCGGCGCTGTTGGTCAGCCGCGCGCGAGCAACTTTGCGTAGCGCTGAGTTCGGCTTTTTGGGCGTCTGGGTATAAACACGGACGCAAACACCGCGCTTTTCGGGACATCCCTCGAGCGCCGGGGATTTTGTCTTCGTCCGGATTTTTTCCCGGCCGTTCCGCACCAATTGTGAAAACGTCGGCACTCGTTCCCCCTCGAAATCGACAACTCTATTATTTTTGCGGCATAATTCCGCGCATAACAAATCCGCCCGCGCAAAATTCTGCGGGTGAATGAACAGAAAAGGCGCCATAACCCGAAGGAATTACCCAGGTACTCCGCGATGATGCTTCACCCCGAGGAGTGAACTCCATCTNNCCCCGTTCCGTTCTTCTATGTTCCGGGGTCGGAAGACTTCCCTAATCACCACCAAGTCCAACTGCCTCAATGCAACCGGGAGAGTATAGGAAAAATAACAGATATTGTCAACTCGATTCCCGGACACAAATAAATCCAAAAAAAGTTCGCGATCTGGCAAGCCACCTCAAACTCAGGGGCTTCGCCGGATCGAGACCTTCATAGAACACTCTCCTGGCACTCCAGTCAATCGCGGCTTTCTAAGCGGAATTAAGGCGTTATATGACTGATTATAAATGGCTTATCGAATCCGCTCGGATTACGGCAGTCGAAAGAAAGCAGGACGAAGGTTCGGATTCCGGCAAGGTGCCCGAAGCTTCGCAGGCTAGACGTGTTTCAAAGTTGCTCACCAAGGTCTTTGGAGTTGCTTTACCGGCCAAGCGAACCCTTCTAAACTAATGTCCGTCAAACGCAATGGGAGCACGCATGAAGCGTTTCTGCCTCAGCCTCGGCTTACTCTGCATTTCTCTAATAGTCCGTACCACCGGCGCACAACAAGCGGCAACGCCCGAGGGATCGAACCATTCAGACAAATCCTCGGCGGCACGGAAACCTGGCGCGTCGAACTACTCGCAAGAACCCTTTGTGATCGAGCAGTACTACACAACGGCGCGCTTTGAAAACGACGGCACAAGCCAGCGTGATCTCGCCGTGCGGATCAAGGTGCAAAGCGACGCCGGAGTTCAGCAATTGGGGGAACTTGTTTTCGGCTACAACTCGGGCAACGAACAAATGGAAGTCCGAAGCGTGCGCGTCCACAAACCGGACGGGGCCGTCGTCAATGCAACGCCCGACTCGATAAAGGAAATGACCGCCGGCGTCGCGCGCGATGCCCCCATGTACACGGACTATAAGGAAAAACACATTACCGTTCCATCGTTGCACGCCGGCGACACGCTGGAATACGAGATCGTAACGCGCACGGTCACTTCGCTGGCGCCCGGAGAGTTCTGGTTCGCCTATAATTTCCTTGAAGACGCAATCGTTCTCGACGAGCGGCTTGCAATTGACGTGCCGCAAGGCCGCGCGATCACTGTGCGCTCGCCGGAACTTTCCATCACCAACGGCCGCGAGGATTATCAACTGCGTGTTAAGCCTGGTACCGCCGGTGACCTCGCTTCGCGCAAGATTCCGTTTTCGAAGTCCGATGAAGACGGGCGGACTATTTATCGCTGGCAGCGCGCCAATTTAATTCGCGCGCCCGAAGACGAAAAAACCAAGAAAAAGGAACAGCGTGCCGAAACGAAGCGGCCTGACGTAGAGCTAACAACATTCGGGAGCTGGGGAGAAGTGGCGCAATGGTATGCGAAATTGGAGAAGGGCCGCACTGAACCCACTCCAGAGATTCGCGCGAAGACCCTCGAACTGCTCCAAGGCCGTGAGAATAAACTCGACAAAGTCCAAGCGCTCTACGATTACGTTGCCAAAAATATTCGCTACGTCAGTCTTTCCTTCGGGCTTGGGCGTTACCAACCCCACTCGGCCGCCGACGTTTTCGCAAACCAATACGGCGACTGTAAGGACAAGCACACGTTGCTCGCTGCAATGCTCCAGGCCGCAGAAATCCCTTCGGACGCGGCTCTGATTCCGTTTGCGGGGGCTCTCGATACGTCCATGCCTTCCCCTTCGCAATTCGATCACGTAATCACCGCCGTTCCGGCGGACGATGGCCTGCTCTGGATGGACTCCACGGCTGAAGTTGCGCCTTTCCGCCTGCTTTCTCCGGCGCTGCGCAATAAATCCGCGCTGCTCGTGCCGTCCGATGGTGCTGGNNCGGGTTGCCTTTCGCCGCACGCCGCAAACGCAATGGAAAGAACTCGGGCAGACGATCGCCGCTTTGGATGGCATCCACGGCGATGTGACTTCCGTAAAACCGAGCGACCCTTCGGATACGCAGAACCCTTTCGAACTCGATCTCGAGTTCTCGCAGGCGAATTTTCTTGACTGGTCCAGCAAGAAAAGCAAAGTCACCGTGCCGCTCTTGATGATCGGCATGCCGGATGCCTCCGAGGATACGACTGAGCCGATTCATTTCGGAAGCCCTCTTGACGTCACTATGACGTTGAAACTGAAGTTGCCAACCAGTTTTACGGCGCAAGCTCCCGTCGCAGTTTCGATCGTGCGGGATTACGCGGCTTTCAAATCGAGTTACCGCTTTGAATCTCACACGCTGTTGGCCGAGCGTACTCTTAACTTCAAGATGCGCGAGCTGCCGGCTTCCCGCGCCGGCGATTACCGCGCTTTTACTCGAGCTGTAGAATCCGATGAAGGCCAGACATTGCTCGCCGAGAATTCCAACCCCGGCGCGCCGGAAATTCCCGAGGTCGCGAAGCCCGGCGAACTTCTCGAAGCAGGGCTTGCCGCGCTCGATTCCGGAAATTTGAAGGCGGCAATTCCGCTTCTGAAGCGCGCGCTCGAGCTGGATCCCAAAAGCAAACAAGGATGGAACGATCTGGGCCTTGCGTATCTGCGCCTAGGGCAGTTCGATGATGCGGGCGCCGCATTCCGAAAGCAGATTGAACTGAACCCATACGACGAGCACGTCTACAACTATCTCGGATTTACGCTGCAGCAACAGCAGAATTACACAGACGCAGCAAAGGCGTTCGAAAAGCAGATAGAAGTAAATCCAATCGACCCGGTTGCGCACGCGGCTCTTGGCGCTCTCTATCTCGAAGAACATAAATACGCCGAGGCCGTTCCCGAGTTGGACAAAGCCACGATTTTGTCGCCGGAAAACGCCGAGCTTCAGGTCAGCCTGGGTCAGGCCTACATCAACACGGGCGAAAAGGAAAAAGCTCTCGCCGCATTTGAGAAAGGAGTAGAGCTAGCACAGACGCCCGCGGTTTGGAATAACGTGGCCTACAGCTTGGCGGATCATCAACTGGAGCTCGACAAAGCTCAGCAGTATGCGGAGTCGGCCGTTGCGGCGACAGCGGCAAATCTGAGGAATGTCAATCTGACGCATCTTTCCATGGATGATCTGCAAGCGGTTTCGAATCTGGGTATTTATTGGGACACGCTGGGATGGGTTCATTTCCAGAAGGGTGAGCTAGAAGACGCCGAACGCTACATTCGCGCTTCCTGGCTGCTAGACCAGCACGGCGAGGTGGGCGATCATCTGGCGCAGATTGACCAAAAACGCGGCGAAAAAGATCGGGCCATTCACATGTATTCTCTGTCCATGGGCGCAGTCCATTCGATTCCGGAAACTCGTGCCCGACTTGTGGAATTGCTGGGACCACACGCCAAGATCGAAGACCTGGTAAACCAGGCCAAGCCGGAACTTACTACACACCGAACATTCTCCATCGGAAAAGGCTCGGGTGAGACTTCCGAAGCCGACTTTCTGGTTTTGCTTTCACCGGGGAGTAAAGATCCGAAAGTGGAAGCCGTAAAGTTCGTGAGCGGAAATCAAAATTTGCGTCCATTTGCCGAGCGCTTGCGCGCGGTCGATTTTGGACCGATGTTTCCCGATGCCACACCGGCAAGAATTGTGAGGCGCGGCACGCTGGCCTGCTCCGCTACAACCGGCAACTGCACGTTCACGTTAATTCTTCCGGAAAACTTGCACACTATAAATTGAAGATCTTCATATGGTGCGGCCTAAATGTCGTTCGGGCCGACGCAAGCCTTGCGCGACGGGGATTTCTTCGCCTAAACCTCTGCACTCATTAAATGTCCCATGCTGCTTGTGACGCGCAGCCGGTCGGACCGATCTTTAAAATAGCGACTGTTAATCTCATCCGCATCGAGATCTTCCACGCAGCGGAATCCGATTCGTCGAAGCAGCTCCGCCAGTGCGCTCGGTTTAAAAAATGTGCGAAAGGGCTCGCCCGCAGCGGCTACGCGGTGCGATAGAGCGTCCAGAGCCAGGCGTCCAACCCAATCTAACGACGAACGTGGCACGGCATAGTCGAAGGCGATACCTCCGTCGGGCGGACTCGTTGCGATGAAACCGAAGGTGGCCATCACTGCCTCTTCGGTGAGGTACATGGTGACGCCCAGCCAAGAAAAGAAAGCGGCTTTCGACGCATCGAATTCCGCAAGTTTCAATCCTTCAGCAAGCGTCTGCCGTTCAAAGTCCACTGGGGCGTAGGTTACGGACGGAGGAATTGCGATCCCCGCTGCCGCGAGCTTCTGACGCTTCCATTCCTGCGTAGCCGGGTAGTCCACTTCAAATACTCGCGGCGCGAAATCTCCATGTGGGTTTCGATACGCGAATGTGTCGAGGCCGGCGCCGAGGACCACGTATTGCCTCACTCCGCGTACGACGGCTCGCGCCAATTCATCCTCTGCGAATCGGCTGCGCGCCACCAAGAAAGCGCGAAGGTTTCGCGCCACACGGCTTTGATGCCGGCCCCGCTCGGCCTCCAATTTGGCTGCTGCCTCAGGCCCAATAATCGGCAGCGCAATTGGATCCACTAATACCTTAGGGTGATCGAAGAGTTGGTGAGCCGCGCGCCGCATCGCTACGCGCATCGCTGTTCGGCTAGGTCGGGCCTTTTGCATGAATTAATTATACGGGGAGAAAATCTGTGCGTTCCGGCTGGCTTTCTCGGTGGCAGGCGGCTGATCGCAGGAGGGCCGTCACTTGATCTCGAGGACTTCCTTTTCTTTTAGCGCGGAATGTTCTTCGATTTTCTTCGTCTCAGAGTGCGTCAACTTTTCAAGCTCATCGAGGGATCGTTTACGATCGTCCTCGCTGATTTTCTTGTCCTTCTCCAGCTTCTCGACCGCTTCTTTGATATCGCGCCGGATGTTGCGCACCGCCGTTCGATGATTCTCCAACACCTTGTGAATGTGTTTCACCATGTCTTTACGGCGATCTTCGGTGAGCGGCGGAATCGGGACGCGCACTACTTTCCCGTCGTTCGTCGGATTCAAGCCGAGGTCGGTGGTGCGAATCGCTTTGTCGATCATGGGAACCGCGCTGGCATCCCACGGCGAGATCATAATCATCGTCGCGTCAGGGACGCTCAGCGTGCCCAGCTGGTTGAGCGGCATCGACGTGCCGTGATAATCCACTCGGACGTGATCCAGCAGCGACACATTCGCGCGTCCCGTGCGCACGCCTGCCAATTCCTTGCGAAAATCCTCCACCGCTTTTTCCATGCGCGTCTTCGCCTGTGCGAGAGCGTCTTTGCTTGTGGCAATCGTGGTCATCTGAGAATTGCCTCCGCCATTTTTGTTTATGCTGCTGTGACGACCGAGCCGACCTGCTCGCCCAGCACCACGCGCTTCAGATTTCCCGGCACGTTCATATTGAACACGATGATCGGCATCTTGTTATCCATGCAAAGCGAGATGGCGGTCGAATCCATCACCATCAAACCTTTTTGCAGCACGTCCAGATAGGTAATGTGCTGGAACATTTTTGCGCCGGCCACTTTTTCCGGATCGGCATCGTAAATTCCATCTACCCGCGTGGCCTTTAAGATTACCTGAGCTTTGATTTCCATCGCGCGCAACGCTGCCGCGGTGTCAGTCGAGAAATAAGGGTTGCCTGTTCCGCCGGCAAAAATCACCACACGTCCTTTTTCCAAATGGCGAGTGGCGCGGCGCCGGATGAAGGGCTCTGCCACCTGATGCATTTCAATCGCGCTCATCATCCGCGTCTGGCAGCCCGATTTTTCCAGCGCGTCCTGNNACCGTCGCAAGCATGCCCATGTAGTCGCCGGTGGCCCGGTCGATTGCGAGCTGCTTTTGGCGCGTGCCGCGGAAAATATTTCCTCCGCCCACCATGATCGCGACGGCTACGCCCAGATCTCGGACTTCTTTCACTTCGCGCGCAATTCCCTGGATTGTTTCAGCGTGGATGCCTGAATCCTGCGGGCCGGAAAGCGACTCGCCCGAAAGCTTCAGTACCAACCGTTCGTAAACGGGGCTGCCGTCTGTCGGTTTTCGTACCGAAGCGCCTCGAATTGACAGTTTTGCTTTTGCCATTTTGAGCGACCCGAAATTGGCCAGGGGCATTCTAGCAGACAAACTTCGCGGCGTTAACCGTCGCGCAAAACTTAATGGAAGCCTTGGGCAAAAAAAATCCGCCGCGAAAGGCGGCGGATTTTCACTAATACTTCAATCACCTCTATGCCGACGGTGCCGCGGCTTCATCTGTTGTCTCCGCAGGCGATGCCGCTCCATCCATCTCGCCAACTTTGAACCGGGAAAAGCGGCGGATCGCAATGTTTTCGCCGAGTTTCGCGATGGCTTGGTCCACGAGCTCCTTCACCGTCACGCCCTCGTCTTTAATGAAATGCTGTTCGTAGAGACAGTTTTCTTCGTAAAACTTTTCCATCTTCCCATTCACTATCTTTTCGATTACGTTTTCCGGCTTGCCGGTTGCTTTCGCCTGTTCCTTGTAAATATCGCGTTCGCGGTCGAGCGTTTCTTGCGTCACTTCCTCGCGGCGCAAAAATCGCGGGTCCAGGGCGGCAATATGCATGGCGACATCGTGACCCAGACGCTGAAACTCGGCAGTCCGCGCAACGAAGTCGCTCTCGCAATTCACTTCCACCAACACGCCGATTTTCCCTCCGGCGTGGATGTAGTAGCTCACCAATCCTTCAGATGTGGTCCGCTGCGCTTTTTTTGCAGCAGCTGCCTGTCCCTTCTTGCGAAGGATGTTGATGGCTTGTTCGATGTCGCCTTTAGATTCAAGCAACGCTTCGCGGCAAGCGGTGAAACCCGCGCCGGTACGATCGCGCAGCTCTTTGACAAGCTGAGCCGAGACGTTTGGATTGCTAGTTGTAGCCATAGATTTACTCGATTCCTCTTTGATGAATTTGGGCTTTGCCGCTTATGATGCGGGCTCAGCAGCGCAACGCTCAAGCTGCTTTGGCCGGCGGGCAGAATCTACGACTTTCGCGGCGCTCCGGCTACGGTATCTTCTTCTCCAGCCGCCGCTGCGTTCGCTTCAAGAGCAGGCTCGACAGCGATTTCAGCATCGGGCTCGACGAAATCGCCTTCCTGCTTTTCGTAAACCTCATAAGCGCTCGTATCGACGTAATCCACGCCTTCTTCGCCCGCGCCTTCGCCGGATTTCTGGTCGGCGATCTGCGTCTGCTCAAACGACTGGCGGCCCGAGAGAACAGCATCGGATATCTTTGAAGTGAAAAGACGGATCGCACGCAAAGCGTCATCGTTTCCGGGAATGACCCAATCCACCAGGTTGGGGTCGCAATTTGTATCTACTATGGCCACTACGGGGATGCCCATGCGTCGAGCCTCGCGAACCGCGATCACTTCCGCGTTAGGGTCGATCACAAACATCGCGTCCGGCAGTGTCGTCATGTTCTCGACACCGGAAAAATTTTGTCTCAAGTGCTTCAGCTCGCGTTCAAGCCGCGCCGCTTCTTTCTTCGAAAACTGCGCCATGCGGCCATCTTCCACCATGCCCTTCAGCAGCTTGAACCGCTTGATGGATTTTTGCAGCGTAGCCCAGTTCGTCAGCGTGCCGCCCAGCCAGCGGTGGTTGACGAAAAACATGCCGCAACGGTTGGCTTCTTCGGCGATTGCTTCCTGCGCCTGGCGTTTCGTGCCCAGAAAAAGAACTCGCTTGCCTTGGCCGGCCAGCTCGGAGACATATCGGGCAGCATCGCGGAACATCTTCAAAGTTTTTTGCAGATCGATAATGTGGATGCCATTGCGTTCGCCGAAAATGTATTCCTTCATCTTCGGGTTCCAACGCCGCGTCTGATGGCCAAAATGCACCCCAGCCTCCAGAAGCTCCTTCATCGTAATTTCTACTCCCAATGTACCTCCTCCGTTAGAGGGATGCTTTTTTCTCCGCGACAGATCGGAGCAGCATCCTTTTTTGCCGGTCCTTCCCGGCCGTGAATTAGGTCCGGCCCGACGAATCGAGCCGAACCTTAAAAATCAGCGCTTGCTGAACTGGAAGCGGCGACGTGCTCCCTTTTGTCCGTACTTCTTGCGTTCCTTCATGCGCGAATCGCGCGTCAGGAAACCGTTCTTGCGCAACGCAGGCCGCAGCTCCGGATTAATCCTTGAGAGAGCGCGGGAAAGTCCCATGCGCACGGCTCCGGATTGCCCGCCGACGCCCCCGCCCTTTACGATGCATTTCACTTCGAGCTGGTCTAGCATCTGCGTGAACTTGAGCGGCTCGACCGCGGCCGTATGCCATGCAATGTTGCGGAAATATTCATCCACCGGGCGGCCATTTACNNCTGAACGCTCTTCACAAAAAGGCGGCGAAGGCTGTAGCACGAAGCGCTTGTGGCGAATTACTCCACAAAGCGCAGAAATTTTCGAATCCCTATCGCGTGGTTACAGCGCGAGTGGCTGAGGCTTCTGTCCGGTGTGGCGGGCGAGCGCTTCACTTCCGGCATAAACACGCAGCTTCTTGGCCCGGCGCGCGCGGAGCTTGTTCTTCGGCAGCATTCCGAGCACTGCTTCGCGCACAACTTCTTCCGGACGGCGTTGCAACATCACCCGGATGGGAATCTCTTTCAATCCACCGGGATAACCGCTATGGTGACGGTAAATCTTTTGATCGATCTTGTTTCCGGTCAACTTCACGCGTTCGGCATTAATTACCACTACGTGATCGCCGCAATCCAGATGGGGCGTATAGTTCGCCTTGTCCTTCCCAATCAGGAGGCGCGCAATACGCGTAGCAAGACGCCCCAGAACGACGCCCTCCGCGTCCACCACAAACCAATCCTTCCCTACTTGCAGGTCTTCGGCCTCTCGGCCCTTTGGTACATGCGTCCGCATTAGTCCAGTCACACCTTTCCGTCTAAAGACAAACCATGAGTTTAGATTACGCAGTGATTTCTGTCAACGAAGAGTCGCGCGAGGCGCGGGACTTCCGAAAGGGAGACGGGCCGCGCCAAAGCGGCCCGCCGCAAACGTGGATCTAGTCGTGTGGGCCTCCGCTGAGGGGCCCAACTGTTCTTGCCAGCTTAGTCGGCCGAAGAAGACGCCGCGGCTGTGCTGCGCGCACCCCGATACGTAGGCTTATCGCTGTCGCCCGCGTCTCCAGTCTTATCAATCTCGATCGAGCCCTTGAAGTAAGCGCCGTCCTCGATCATGATCCGCGCGGTAGTGAGGTCGCCTACCACCGAGCCGTCCTTCTTAATCTCGATGCGATCGCGCGCGCGTAGATTCCCTTTGACGTTGCCGTAGACCACGACTTCGCGGGCGATGATATCTGCCGTCACTTTGGCGCTCGCACCTACAGTCAGCTTGCGGTCTTCCAGCTGGACCAACCCCTCGACTGTACCGTCGATGTGCAGATCCTCATTGCCAGTGATTTCGCCCTTAACGTGCAGGGTTGCACCGAGCCTCGCCATACCGCTCGATGAGCTTGATGATGTTGCCGGGTACGTCGAATCGATAGGTGCCATTTTCTTAGCCTCCCCAGGAAATACTGGTGTTGTTTCGGTCGATGCGGTTGATCTTGGCGATTGTTGTGGCTGCTGCTGCGGGAGCGGACTCTTTGCCGGAGCGTCCGTTTTCTTGTCTCCCCACATTTACGCCTCCTTGGCCCCTTCATATGCCTGGACTATATGTAACGAGGTCTGGTTTCTCAATGTAGCCCCCGCCAAACACGAAGCCTAATCCAAAATAGTACAGTTGTGTCCGGTGAGGTAACGCTACGGCTGGGGAGTTGGATAGTAAAGCTCCTAGGGCGGAAACTGCAAGGGATTTTGGCGCCGGCAAGAGCCTGTGAACCCATGGGCGGCCTCGATATTAACTCCACGTCACAATGAAGAGTTACAGATACCGCTTTTGGAGAATTGCAATGTGGTGCGAGGCATGTCCGGCAATTATGTAGGCCAACGCATTTACCGTCACAGAATTCCCGCTGGCGACACCACTGTGGCCCCAAGCTTGAGCTGGCAAACCCCGAAAAAGCGCAAGGGTGGCTTGGCGGATTTTTTGGAACTCCTGGACATGGCCAGCCCATGAAGATTCGTCCGCTTGGGCGGCATTAGCGCTGATATTCTGGTCGAAACTTGGCATGGGGTCTCTGAAGCCGCGTGCAAACCAGAAGGCGCGGAACGCGAATACACGCTCGGTATCGTTGACGTGATTCAGTAGTCCTCGAATACTCCATTTNNTCAACGATATTGTCGCCGGAGATTCGATCGATATATATGGAATAGTACGCGGCGGCTTCCTCAGGCTTCGGAAATCCCATTTTCCGATCGCCTGAGCTAATACTTGCGCAGGACGCCTACCACTCGCCCCTGCACCTTGACGTCCGAGGCCAAAACTATGATAGGAGCCATCTGCGAGTTCGCCGGCTGCAACCTAACTTTTCCGCCTGGCTCGCGATAAAAACGCTTCACCGTGGCTTCGTCTTCTCCGACCAGCGCGACTACAATTTCTCCGGGATTCGCCACCTGGGTCTGTTCCACCACGATGTAATCGCCGTCGAGAATATGATCGTCGCGCATAGACTCGCCCCGCACCTGCAATACGTACGTGTTCTGTCCGCGCGCGAAATCGGCCAGCGAAATTGTCTCGCGTTCCTCTACGGCTTCCAACGGCCGACCGGCGGCGATACGCCCGGCTAACGGCAGTTCGACCACGTGGCGGTCGAGCAGTTGTTCACGAATGGGCTTGGGGAGTTGCATTACTTCGATCGAGCGGCTCTGATTGTAGCCCCGGCGGATAAAGCCCTTCTTCTCAAGCGTCGAGAGATGTTTGTGCACCGTGGCCAGCGAAGTCAGCTTCAATGAACTCGCAATCTCCTCAAAGCTCGGCGAGTACCCGTTCTTGTTAAGGAAGCCGACCAAGTAATCCAGCACTTCCTTTTGCCTTTTCGTCAGTGTCATCCTGCCCCCTGTGCACGGTAGCATCGCCACTGTAGGCGAACCAAAAGCGAAAGTCAATAGTACTTCAGGTCACTGTACTTTTAGACAGGTTGGAGCCTCCCGTTTTCCTCTAGACTGAACAACTCCGCGGACGAAGGTCACTTTGCGCGAGACTTGACCATGTCGAAAGATCTCTCCACCGCTCAACGGGACCCCGAATCCGAATATCGCGGACGTTTGCAAATATTGCGCGAGACAGAAGCCCGCTACAAACAGAGCGCTGCGAAACTCGGCCCCGCCACCTTATTCTTCTTGGCAGTGTCGGTCGTATCGGCAGGATGGATTCTCACTACCAGGATCAGCGCAATCTATTGGGTCTTACTCCCCCTATCTTTGCTAATTTTGTTTGCGATAACTCACGAACGTGTAATTCGCGCGATTCGAGAGTATTCGCGAAAAATTGCTTTCTACGAACGGTGTCTCGCCCGAATCGGCAACATGTGGATGGGCACCGGCGAGACGGGCGACCGTTTTTCTGACCCTTCTCATCCATACGCTCGCGATCTCGATATCTTCGGCGTGGGATCTCTGTTCGAACTGCTTTGCACCGCGCGCACCCGAGCGGGTGAAGAAATCTTGGCCAAGTGGCTCCTGGCGCCGGCCCCGCCGGATGAAGTCCGGCTCCGCAACGCTGCCGTCAGCGAACTGCGCACCCGCCTCGATCTGCGCGAAGACTTGGCGGTCCTGGGAAAAGATTTTCGGTCCGGTGTTCAACCCGAAGCCCTGGCCACGTGGGGAGAAACTCCTTCAACACTCCGCCCCGGTGTATTTCAATTTATTTTGCCTGTGCTTGCGTTTCTGTGGATTTGTAGCCTGCTCGCCTGGGCTATTTTCAATCTTAAGTACCCCGCGGTCGTGATTTCCGTGTTGAATTTGGCCCTAGCCTCGAAATTTCGCCGACAGGTATCAAAGAGCGCTTCCGAAATCGAGGAAGCTGCCCATGACCTGAATTTGCTCTCACAAGTGCTCGCGCGAGTGGAGCAGGAGAAGTTCTCTTCATCCAAACTCATGAATCTTCACGCGGTATTCCCGAAAGACGGCGTCGTTGCTTCCAGGTCCATCGCCCGCTTGAATCGGCTGGTCGATTTCTTAGTCTCGCGCCGCCATCTGGCTGTCCAGGTTCTCGATCCATTCGTTTTATGGAGCTTGCAGTGGACGCTCGCCATCGAGGCTTGGCGCAAGAAATATGGGCCCGCTATAAAAACTTGGCTCGTTGCCCTAGGCGAGTTTGAAGCTCTCTCAGACCTCGCGGGCTACGCTTACGAGCACCCCCAGGACGTTTTCCCCGAGTTCACCGATGAAGCGCCTCTCTTTGACGCCGAAGGACTCGCTCATCCCCTGATCCCCGAGAGCCGTGCTGTTCGAAATGACGTAATCCTTGGAAGCGACCTGCGCCTAATAATTATCAGCGGCCCCAACATGGCCGGTAAAAGCACCTTCATCCGTTCGGTTGGAATCAATGCCGTGCTCGCGCAGTGTGGCGCTCCGGTGCGCGCACATAAACTCCGGCTTTCTCGACTGGCGGTGGGCGCCTCCGTCTGCGTTTTAGACTCTCTGCAGGGAGGAATTTCCCGCTTTTATGCGGAAATCACGCGCTTGAAAGCTATCGCTGATTTAACCGACGGACCGCTGCCCGTGTTGTTCTTGCTCGACGAATTGCTCCAAGGAACGAATTCGCACGACCGTCGCATCGGAGCGGAAGCTGTTGTGAGGAACTTGCTGAAGCGAGGCGCCGTTGGATTGCTTACCACTCACGATTTGGCCCTGGCTGAAATTGCCGTTGCTATGGGAGCCACGGCTGCAAACTTCCACTTTGAAGATCACCTCGAGGAAGGCAAACTGCGCTTCGACCACCGCCTGAGCCCGGGAATCGTTCAAACCAGCAATGCCTTGCAGCTTATGCGCTCGATTGGACTCGATGTCTAACAAGCGTGCCCTTCGCGAATAAATTCTGTCACTTTCGTGCATTCATGACATCTTCTATACACCCTCCATTCTTCAACTCGTTCCACTAGGGAGCGCGATGATCAAGAAGCAGGAAAAAAGCGAGCCACCTTCAACCGAGGGCGCCGTCAATACGCGAATCGAGAAAAAGCAGGTCGAAGAACGCATCGCGATTACCGCGCACGTCGTCTACGAAACAATTCGCCGCGAAGGCGATGAGGAATTGCATCGGCCCGCGGCCGCGCTGGCCTGGTCGGCCCTCGCTGCGGGCCTCGCCATGGGATTCTCATTTATTGCCGAAGCGCTGCTGGCCTCGTTCTTGCCAAATCATCCCTGGCGTCAGCTCATATCCCGCGTCGGATACAGCGTTGGTTTTCTTATCGTGGTCCTCGGGCGTCAACAGTTGTTTACGGAGAACACACTCACAGCCGTTCTGCCGTTGCTGCTCCACAAGGAATGGAAGATATTTGTGCGGGTGGCTCGGCTTTGGGGCGTGGTGCTCGGCGCAAATCTCGTTGGGACTTTTCTGTTCGCTCTTTGCATCGCGCACGTTGCGATCTTCGATTCGCCGGTAAGGCAATCTTTGATGGAGATCGGCGTATCGCATCTCGGATCGAGTTTCTGGATCGTGTTCGTGCGTGCCATTTTCGCCGGATGGTTGATTGCTCTGATGGTCTGGCTTCTGCCGGGCGCGGAATCTGCCCGCGTGAGCATCATTATCATCATCACCTATCTGATTACTCTCGGCGGATTCAACCACATCATCGCCGGCTCGACCACCATGTTCTACTTGGTGCTTATGAAATCCATTTCCTGGGGAGCGTACTTCACGAATTTCTTCTTTCCCACATTGCTCGGAAATATTCTCGGCGGGGTATCCCTGGTAGCCGCGTTAGGCCACGCTCAAGTAGTAGGCGGGAAGGAATAGCGCTCCCCAACGCTGCCTCATTTAACCGGACAACGAGCCATCGCTGCGGAGCATCTTAACGAATGCCCGAAGCGTAAAGATCGCTTCCCAATTTCCGTT
>PKWH01000129.1:14642-27214 GCA_003131985.1 Acidobacteriota bacterium
AAGCGCAAGCGTGAAATAATCGAGAACGCCGTGATTCGATTCTGCGGAGATTCGGGCGACGGCATGCAGATTACCGGCAGCCAGTTCACCAATACGGTCGCTCTCTACGGCAACGATCTGGCCACTTTTCCAGACTTTCCGGCCGAAATTCGCGCCCCTGCCGGCACTCTGCCCGGCGTCAGCGGATTCCAGGTCCACTTCTCTTCGAGTGACGTTTACACTCCCGGTGACTCCGTGGACGTTCTGATCGCCATGAACCCCGCCGCTTTGAAAATGAATTTGGCGGATTTGAAAACAAACGGAATTTTGATCGTAAATCTTGACGACTTTCAGCCCAACGATCTGCGCAAAGCGCAGATTGTGACCAATCCGCTCGAAGATCATTCGCTCGACGGCTACCGCCTTTTTGCCGTTGAGTTGACCAAAATGACCCGCGCGGCGCTGAAAGATCTCGGGCTCGACGCCAAGAGCATGGATCGTTGCAAGAATTTCTTCGCTCTCGGAATGTGTTACTGGCTCTACAACCGCTCCATGGAGCCCACGCACGGCTGGCTGGAAGAAAAATTCAAGTCTAAACAGCAATTAGTTCAGGCCAACAAACTCGCCATGAAGGCGGGCTACAGCTACTGCGAAGCCACTGAAGCGTTTCAGATCAGCTACGAAATTCCGCCGGCGAAACTTGCGCCCGGCGTGTACCGCAATATCAGCGGGAACGCCGCGCTGGCGCTAGGCTTCGTGGCCGCGTCGCAAAAGGCAGGCATCCCGCTCTTTCTGGGTTCCTATCCGATCACACCCGCGTCAGACATCTTGCACGAGCTGTCCATGTACAAAGACTTCGGCGTGATCACTTTTCAGGCTGAGGACGAAATCGCCGCGATTACTTCCGCCATTGGCGCGGCGTACGCCGGAGCTCTAGGCATCACCTCAACTTCAGGGCCGGGAATGGCGCTCAAGACTGAAGCGCTAGGCTTGGCGGTCGCCGTCGAGCTGCCCCTGGTGATTTGCGATATTCAGCGCGGCGGCCCTTCCACTGGCCTTCCAACCAAGACCGAACAAGCAGACCTGCTGCAAGCTTTGTTCGGACGCAACTCCGAAGCTCCGATTCCCGTTGTGGCGCCGTCGTCGCCCGGCGACTGTTTCTGGATTGCTCTTGAAGCAAGCCGAATTGCGATCAAGCACATGGTTCCCGTCATCATTTTGTCCGACGGCTATCTCGCGAACGGCGCGGAGCCTTGGAAAGTTCCGTCAGTTGACGAACTGCCCGAAATACCGGTGCACTTTGAAACGAATCCGGAAGGCTTTTTGCCCTATCGGCGCGATCCAGTCACGATGTCTCGTCCCTGGGCGATCCCTGGAACGCCGGGTCTCGAACACCGCATCGGCGGAATCGAAAAGCAGGACGTGACCGGCAACATCAACTACGAACCTCTGAACCACGAGCACATGGTTCGTTTGCGCGCGGCAAAAGTGGAGTCAGTGGCGAACGATATTCCGCCCGTGGTTCCCGAAGGCGATCAATCAGGCGATTTGTTGATTATCGCGTGGGGTTCCACGCACGGCCCCATCACCGCGGCGCTGAATGCTCAGCGAGAAAAAGGCCGCAGCATCGGGCACGTTCATCTTCGCCATCTCAATCCTCTGCCGCGAAATCTCGGCGATGTGATCAAGCGTTTCAAGAAAGTGCTTGTCCCGGAGATGAACATGGGCCAGCTTTTGATGATTCTCCGCGCAAAATACCTGGTGGACGCTCAGGGTTACAACAAAATTCAGGGCAAGCCCTTCAAGACCTCGGAGATCGAGAACAAAATCGAACAGATGCTTGGCTTCGCCCCTTTCACGTCGCAGGAAGACGATTTTGATGAGCAGGCGGGAGAATAGATATGACCACGGCCACTTTGCCCGTTTACGCGAAAAAAGATTTTCAGACGGATCAGGAAATTCGCTGGTGCCCAGGCTGCGGAGATTACGCCATTCTCTCGGCCGTGCAAATGGTCTTCGCCGACTTGGGTATCCCGCGTGAAAAATTCGTGATCATTTCCGGGATCGGATGCTCGAGCCGCTTTCCGTACTACATGAACACTTTTGGATTCCATACCATTCATGGACGCGCGCCGGCTGTCGCCACGGGCTTGAAGATCGTTCGCCCGGATCTGGAAGTTTGGGTCGCCACCGGTGACGGCGACTCGCTGTCGATCGGAGGAAATCACACGATCCACATGCTGCGTCGCAATGTCGGCCTGAAAGTGCTGCTCTTCAACAATAAGATCTACGGACTCACCAAAGGTCAATACTCGCCAACTTCCGAAGTCGGCAAGAAAACAAAGTCCACGCCCTTCGGCACCACCGACCGTCCGTTCAATCCGATCTCGCTTGCTATCGGATCGGAAGCGACCTTTGTGGCGCGTTCCGTGGACGTGTTCCAAACTCACTTGAAAGATACTTTGAAGAAAGCCGCGGCACATAAGGGTTCGGCCTACGTTGAGATTTTGCAGAATTGCAACATTTTCAACGACGGCGCGTGGGAGACGGTCACCGAAAAAGAAGCGCGCAGCGAAAACATCGTTCAACTCGAACACGGCAAGCCGCTTATTTTCGGTAAGAACCGCGACAAGGGAATTCGCCTGAATGGGCTGGACCTGGAAATCGTGCAACTCGGAAACGGGATCACGGAAAAGGATCTGCTGGTTCACGACGAAAAGCATCCGCGCGCAGCCTACGCTTTTCTGCTCGCGCATATGGAGCATCGCCCCGGATTCCCCACTCCGATCGGAGTCTTCCGCTCCTGGGGTGACGTACCGCGCTACGAGGATCTGATTAACGACCAGATTCGCGAAGTTCAAGCGAAGCGCGGCAAAGGCGACCTGGCAAAGCTCCTCCGGTCGGGCGACACATGGGAGTTGAAAGGCTAACTCAAGCTTTTTAGCGGCAGTGTGATCCTCAAATACAAATCGGCGCCTCTGGGGAAACCAGACGGCGCCGATTTCGTTTCCGAATCTGACCGAAACATCCAGCCCTGACCAAGATTAGCTTTATGGAGTCGATCCCAGCGGCGCCGCTGACGCAGAGTTCTTCGCCAACACTGCATCTGGCTGCGTCAATTTCAGAGGCATTAAAACGAGTGCGCGGTCACGAAGAGCTGAGAATTCGTTCCAATCGCGCTTTGCAACCGGATCGGACGGTGGCAACGGCAATCGCTCAAAATTCAAAAATTGCCCCTGCTTCTGAATTCTAAAATCCAGGTGAGGGCCGGTAGCCAGGCCCGTCATGCCCACGAGCCCGATGCTTTGGCCTTGTTCCACGCGCTGCCCGGAACGAACCAGCACGCGCGATAGGTGCATGTAGTAAGTGGTGTATCCGTTCGTGTGCTGAATCTCGACCAGATTTCCGGCTCCGCCTTTCATTCCGGCGAAAATCACGCGCCCTTCGCCAATCGTCTGCACCGGAGTGCCAGTGGGCGCGGCGTAATCAATCCCCAGATGCGGCCGGTATTCTTTCAAGATGGGGTGGAAACGATGTGCGCTAAAGTGCGACGTAATTGGCGCTGCGAACTTGAGCGGCGAATGCAGAAACGCCTTCTTCATCGACTTCCCTTCCGGCGTGAAATATGCCGGAGCTCCCGAAACGTCACGGAAGAGCACTGCGCCGTACGGGCGGCCGGCATTTTTATACTCCGCGGCTAGAATTCGGCCGTAAGAGAGCAGTTCGCCGTTCGCAAGGAGCTTCTTTTCCACCACCACGCGAAACGTGTCACCCGGACGCGGGTCTGTGTAGAAATCCAAGTCCCAGCCGAAAATCTGCGCCAGGCGCATCGCCAGTTCCGGTTTTTCACCGGCGTTAATCACAGCTTCAAAAAGCGAGCCGTGGACTTCTCCCATCACTCCCACCGTCTGCGTTTGCGATGGAATAGTTTGAATCTCGGAATGAAATTCGCCGCCCTGCGGCACGATGGAAAGAACCCTGTCGGGATCAATTCTGTAGCGAACGGAGCGCAAATCGCCGAGAACGGACCGTCCCACGGACAGGCGATTTCCCGCGCGCAAATGCCGAAGGTCGAAAACAGATTGCGCCGAAGAAATCATGCGCGCGGCAGTTCCCGCGTCGATCCCCAGGCCTTGCAAGAGCATGTGAAAAGGAATTCGGGAGGGTACGATTCGTTCGCTATAGAGAACGACCTGCTCCTGAATTCGGCGCGCTTCTGCTCGTGCAAACGTCGCCTCGGAACTGATTCCACTTTCCGCGGAACTGCGAACGTAATAGGACGCGCCCACACAAGCGGCACCAATGGCCACTAGAGCGACCCAAAATAATATTTTGCCCAGCTTGCCCATATCCCCCAAACCGCCTTACTCAGAGAGGTCACGAGGATAACGCAAGCGGACCTTCACGGAAAGAAAATTGGCCGATCCTGCCACATGCGAGTAAACCTCGAAAAATTTCCAAAGGCATGAAATCGAGGGACTGAGTTCGAGGCTTCTAGCGCGAGCCGCGCGTGGAAGCTTCATATTCCGATTGGCGTGCGGATTCGACGAAGTAATTGCGTTCGCGCAGGCCGTGGTAGATTCGGCCGGCAATCTCCGATGCGTGCGGTCCGCTAATTGCGCGGCTTCCTCCGCGAATTAAGACTACCAGAACAATCTTTGGGTGCGCTTGATCGGCGTAAGAAACGAACCAGCCCAGCCGTCCACCGAGCGATTCATCGTTACAAGTACCCGTTTTTCCCAGCGCCTGCTCATCGGGATCGTAACTCTGTTTCGCTGTGCCATACATCACCGCCGCCAGCATGCCTTCGCGCAAATCAGGCAGCAGCGGCGCGATATCAAGCTGCTGTCGAACGCGCGGCTGAAAATTCTGCCGATCCTGCGCGGTGCGCGGATATTGCAGGTAATACTGCGTGCCGCCGTTGGCCAGCGTGGAGACCAGCGACGCAAGCTGTAGCGGCGTGATGCGGATGCCTTCTCCGAAACTCGACATACGAGCCACTCCGCCGTAAGCCGGAATGTGCGGCGGCAATTGTCCCGGCTGCTCTTCTTGGATGTTGTAGCCCGCGCGCGAACCCAGCCCCATCAGCGTCGCGTATTTTGATACTCGCTCGAATCCCAATTGCCTGCCTACTTCCTCGAAATACACATTGTTGGAATGCGCCATGGCCTCGGTGAGGTCCATATAGCGGCGGCGTCCGACCTTCATCATCGTGTCGCGAGTGATCACGCCTTCTTCCAGCCCCGCAAGCGCAATCACCGGCTTGATCGTTGAGCACGGCTCAAATCCGGCAGAAAATGCCATCTTTTGATTAACAATTGTAAGGATGCGCCCAGTGCTCGGATCCATCGCGAGTACCGAACCGTTGGCGTGTCCCAAAGCGTCGAGCGCGACCTGGCGAATGACTGGATCGTCGTATTCCACCATGTCGCCTTTTCCCGGATCAGCGTAACTAGGGGTACCGCGCTTGTGATGAGCGCTGGTCGCCGGTGGCGCCCCAAACGCAACTCCCAGAGCGCCTGCGAGAAACAGGCAAAGTATCGATACCGTTTGATAAAGGACTGGTTGGCGGCGCATTAAGGTTTGTGTTAGCCCGTAGCCTTCTTAATCAGGACGCAAACGTAGTTTAAGGAAGCAGCACAGGTTCACGCAACTGTTAAGGAGGACAGCTTTCCTGGTGAGCATGACTGGCCTGGAGTACCAGTGTATATCCCGTGCCCGGCCTCGATGGCATCCTGCCGAGGTCAATCCTTGCACGGGGCGTCGACACCCACTGAATCTCGCTTAAATGCGTGACGCTGAGCGGAAAATCAGCGCTACCGAGCCGAGCGTCCTTGCACAGCGGCCGCCGCCTTAGGCGCCTGTTTCGGTGCTTCAGCCACAGCTGTTGGTTTTGCGGGGCTATCTTCCACCGAAGCAAGATTCGTCGGTAGGCCCAACAGTTTGCGCAGGTCGTGTTCGATCTTGGCGCGGATGTCCTTATTTTCTTTGAGAAACAGGCGTGCATTGTCACGGCCTTGTCCCAGGCGTTCGGTCTTATAGGAAATCCACGTCCCTGACTTTTCGAGCAAGCCCTTAGCCACGCCCAGATCGATCAAATCGCCCTCGCGCGAAACACCTTCGCCATAAATGATGTCGAACTCAGCTTCGCGGAACGGCGCAGCCACTTTGTTCTTCACGATCTTTGCCCGAGTTCGCGAGCCCACCACGCGATCGCCTTCCTTAATCGACTGTATGCGCCGGATGTCCACGCGAATCGACGAGTAAAATTTCAGCGCGCGGCCGCCCGTGGTCGTTTCCGGGTTGCCGAACATCACGCCGATTTTTTCGCGAATCTGGTTAATGAAAATCAGGCAGGTCTTCGACTTCGACACAATCGCCGTAAGTTTCCGCAACGCTTGCGACATCAAACGCGCCTGCAAGCCCATCTGCGCGTCGCCCATGTCGCCTTCCAACTCGGCCCGCGGAACTAGCGCAGCTACCGAATCGACGACGATAATGTCCACGGCATTCGAGCGAATCAGCGCTTCGGCAATTTCCAGCGCCTGTTCCCCGTTGTCCGGCTGCGACACGAGAAGATTGTCAACATCCACTCCGAGTTTTCGAGCATAAGAAGGATCTAGCGCGTGTTCGGCGTCGATGAACGCTGCCTGTCCTCCCAGTCGCTGCGCCTCAGCAATCACATGCAGCGTGAGAGTGGTCTTGCCGCCTGACTCAGGTCCGTATACTTCGATCACGCGGCCGCGCGGGAAACCGCCCACGCCCAGCGCCGCGTCTATCGAGATGGAACCAGTCGGAATTACGTTGACCGGTACCAGCACATCCTTGTTTCCCAGGCGCATGATCGAGCCTTTGCCATACTGTTTTTCGATTTGCGATATTGCTAAATCGAGATTCTTCGTTTTTTCATCATTCATAGTCATAGTCTGACCTCGAGAGGGATTTCGTTTAGCTTCCTGGGAAAGGCGCGCTGAGTGTACTACCAAGTATCCTCACCCCCAAACTTGCTCATCCTAACATTAGGCGAAGAAAAAGCAAAGACTATTTCTACGGTGTTTCTTACCCTCCCGGCGTGGCTGGCCGTTACTGGTTGAGGTTGCTGGTGTGCGTCACCGTCGCATAGATTTGATGCATAAAATCCCGGTCAACCGGGACTGCTCCGGGGGCGAACCAAGGCTTCCATGCTTCAGGTAAACCTTCATCCAGGATTTCCTTTTCACTTTTCCCTGCGGAACTTTCCTGCCTCACGTGCGCGATCGTCTGCTCCAGCAGCGGGACAAACATCGCGAGCTCGCCGCGATTCGAGAACCGGCTGTGCCCGGTGATAATGATCGTTTGGTCGTTAATCCGCTCCAGAATCGCGGAGAGAGAGCGTGCAATTCCCTCCATGTCAACGCCGCCTGCAAGGCCTCCCTTGCTGTCGAAAATGTCTCCGACATCCACAACATTTGCTTTCGCGAAATAAACCACGGAATCTCCGTCAGTGTGCCCGTTGGCGTAATGATCCATCTCGATGTCTTCGCCATCAAAATGAATCGTCAACGAATCGCGAAAAGTAATACGCGGCCAAGCGCGTTCCGGATACGGCCCGATCGGCGTCGGAGACCACGCCGGCGTTTGCTTGGTCATCAAACGCTTGCGCACATTCTCCTGCGCGACAATGATCGCATCCGGCCCGTAAATTTCGTTGCCGCCAACGTGATCGTAGTGCCAATGTGTATTCAGCAAAAATTTCACCGGACGTTTGCCCATGTCATCGAGCGCTTTCTGAACGAGAGGATTTCCGGCCGCTTCCGGGTGATCCACCAGCAGATAGCCCTCAGGACCCGAGAGCACGGCAATATGAAATACATCTTGCGGCACGTGAATCTGGATCAGAGTGATATTCCCGCGCACCGGAATAACTTTCGTTTCGGCTTTCGTAAAGTCCGCTTCACCTAACTGAAATGCGGACAGTGGACGGCAAACGAAAAGCAACGCAAGCACACCCGCCAAGCAGAGAATTGTTTTCATAAGCTCCTCATTCAGACGATCCGTTTCTCAGGACACAATGCTTCCGGCTTAGACGCTGAGGGAATTGGGTGGTGAGCGTGAGGAATTGAGCTGATGACACGCAATTACTAATATTTGTAGAAGCCCCGTCCGGTTTTGCGACCCAGCCACCCCGCGGCAACATATTTCTTCAGCAACGGACACGCGCGATACTTCGGATCGCCAAACCCTTTCGACAGCACCTCGAGAATATCAATGCAGACGTCCAGTCCGATAAAGTCGGCCAGCTCAAGCGGCCCCATCGGATGGTTCATCCCGGTTTTCATCACCGCGTCCACCGCTTGGGGCGTCGCTACGCCTTCCATCACGCAAAACGCAGCTTCATTGATCAGCGGCATCAGCACACGATTGGACACGAAACCCGGCGCATCGTTCACTGCCACCGGCTTCTTCTCCAGCTTTTCGCACAGCGACATCGTGGTGTGAAAAGTCTCGTCGCTTGTTGCCAGCCCGCGAATCACTTCCACCAGCACCATCATCGGCACCGGGTTCATAAAGTGCATCCCGATAAATTTCTCCGGCCGGCTCGTCTGCGCCGCAAGCTGGGTAATCGAAATCGAAGAAGTGTTGCTCGCCAGAATCACACCCGGCTTGAGCACCGCGTCCACATCCTTCAAAACGCGCAATTTCAGCTCAAGCTGCTCCGGAACAGCCTCAACCGCGAAATCAGCACCCGCCAGTGCAGCGACGTCCGTTACAGGCTTAATGCGCGCCAAGATTGCAGGCTTGTCGGCTGCGGCAATTTTTTCTTTTTTCACTTCGCGGTCAAGATTTTTGCCGATCGTCTCCAGGCCGCGAACAAGGAACCGCTCTTCGACGTCCCGCAGGATCACGCGGTAGCCCGCGCGCGCGAACACGTGCGCGATCCCGTTCCCCATCGTCCCCGCGCCGAGCACCCCAACAGTTTTGATCGAATCAGCAGTCATGGCGCCGTCGATGATAGCGGAACCAGGGGAGACAAGGAAGCGTCAGTCGGCCTCTTCATCCATGCGAGTTAGGGCTGACGGCCGAGCAGCCAAAGCCATCCACGCAACCAGGGAAGCAGACTTCTCGTCCTGCGACCACGGAGGGCCAATTTCGCGGCCTAGGTCGGCGATCCGCCGCGTGAGCTCGTCCGGTTTGAGGCGCAGAGAGCGCGACGCCTCACTCAACAGCTCCCGCTCTTTCGCGGCCACATTCCTGAGACCGCACCGCGAGCCCGCGTGCAGAAGCGCTCCGCGGAAAAGTTCGCCATCGGCGGTGTGAATCAGCGCATGCGACGCCAGTATCTGAGGCAGACGGGGCAGCGGCCTTCCTGAAGCGAGTACCAGCCCAAAACGCGTTAGCCGGTAGCCCTGCGCTTGCAAACTGCCCTGCAAATCGCGGATCGCGCGATAAGCAAGCCGTCGCGCCTCTGACTGAATTCGTGCAACGAACGCGCGTCCTTCGTCCGGCGTCATTCGCTTCGCTGTGTGGTAAGGCTGCCGAAATTTGTAGATAAAAGTCTCCACGAGATGAACTCGCTGCCGCGCAAGCACACTAGGCAAGCCCTTCGACACGGAGAGCGCCACCAAAGCGGTCCAGCCGGAATGAGCACGAAACCCAAGTACCGCAGTTTTCACGTCGCTAAGGAAACACAGGAGGAAGACGAACGTCAAGTATTGTTGAAGCGTACCGAACGAATCCGATTTAGCTGCGTGACGAACGCCGCTTGCTCCTACTCGCCAACCGCCATGCCATCCGGACAAGGTCTCTCAACGCATCAGGTTGCACTCGCGAGAGCCGAATCAATATCCACTCGTAGCTGAGATAATGATCTGTGATGTAGTACGTCTCCGGATCGGCGGCCATCAATTCCTCGCGCTGCTCAAAATCCGTTCGAACCACCAGCGATTCGCCATCCTGATGCATCCGCACGAACAGCTCCCCGCCTACCTTAAATGCCGGCGTGCCGTAGGACGTCCCTTCTTCCACGTTGTCCAGCGCAAGCGCGATCCGCCGAACCTCGTCGAATGCCGCGGGCGTGTTCGCGGCCCTGCGACCGTGCTTACCTGATTTTGTTTTTGGAGACCTAGAGGTGACGCGCCGTGTCGGCATAAAACTCCAGAGATTGATGGACCAAAGACACCTAAATCTCAGCACACAGAAACGCTGGCTCGACTAATCCGGAACCAGTCCCGCGAATGCTTCGCGGATGACTTTCTCCGCGCGGGAAACGTCCTCTCGCCTCACAAAGATTCCGTAGCGAGGCTGGAATGCCGCGAGATAAGGAAGGTTATCGTGCTCAGCGATCTGGTAGCTCTGAATCTTGTGCTCTCGTAGAGCGGCGAGCGCGCGGCTGAAAGCGACGGGATCATTCCCGCGCCATGCGAGCGCTGGACCCTCCGGCGCAGGAGGTGGTTCGGAATCAAGCGATTTTATGAGAGCAATATCGCAGTCTGGACAGCGGCTAATCTCGGCCCGGTATTCCGCTTTGCATTTCGGACAGAACATATATAGGAACAGGCTCGCGCTACGGACGCTCGACAGCCAGCGCCACCGCGTTTCCTCCGCCCAAACAAAGCGCCGCGATCCCGCGCTTCAAATTGCGCCGCTGCATTTCATAGAGAAGAGTCACGAGCACTCTGGCTCCCGACGCCCCGATCGGATGCCCCAGCGCGACCGCTCCGCCATTCACATTCACTTTTTCCGGATTAAGTTTCAGCACGCGCGTCACCGCAATCGCCGCCACGGCAAACGCCTCGTTCAATTCAACGAGGTCCACATCCTTGTCGCGATCCCATCCGGTTTTCTTCAACAGCTTTTCGATTGCGTCCACCGGCGCCATCATCACCCACTTCGGTTCGACGCCGCTCACCGCCTGCGCCACAATTCGCGCCATCGGTGACTTCCCCATGCGCGCCGCATTCTTTTCGCTCGTAACGATCAGCGCCGCCGCCCCGTCATTCGTTCCCGGTGCGTTCCCTGCTGTCACCGTGCCGTCCTTTTTGAACGCGGGCTTGAGCTTGCCGAGCGCTTCCAGCGAAGTATCTTCCCTTGGCGATTCGTCCGTCTTGATGATGACCGGCTCGCCCTTTTTCTGCGGAATCTCCACCGGCACAATCTGCGCGCTAATAAAACACGACTTAATCGCGCGCACCGCTTTGCGATGGCTGTCCAGCGCGAATTGGTCCTGCTCCTGCCGCGTGATGCCGTATTTCTCGGCTACCAGCTCGCCCGTAACGCCCATGTGATAATTTTCGTAAACGTCCCACAAGCCGTCCGTGATCATCGAATCGAAAATTTCCTGATTGCCCAGCCGAAACCCGCTTCGCGCGCCCTTCAGCAAGTAGGGACAGTTCGACATGGACTCCATCCCGCCCGCAACCACCACTTCCGACTCGCCAAGCTGAACCGCCTGCGACGCCAGCGCTACCGCTTTCAGTCCCGATCCGCAAACTTTATTGATCGTCATTGCCGCAACGCACGGATCGAGCCCACCGCGCAACGCCGCCTGCCTCGCCGGATTCTGTCCCAGCCCCGCTTGCACCACATTACCCATTATCGCTTCGTCTACTACGTTCGGCTCGATGCCCGCTCGCCGCACAGCTTCCGCGATCACTTTCGCGCCGAGTTCCGTCGCGGAGAGCGGCGCAAGCCCTCCCATGAATTTCCCAATCGGCGTGCGCACCGCGCTTAAGATGACCGCCTGCTCCATTGTTTTCGCTCCTAGGTGTGCATTTCAGCCAGAAAATCAAGTATATGCGCGTGGATATTCGCGGTCAAACCGGGCTGCACACAGCCGCACGCGAATCAGGCATCCCTCCGCGAGAAGCTCAATCTGTGCTGGTATATACTCCCGGGACCGGCGTTCTGCGGAGGAAACTGATGTCCAATTGGGCGAAGATTGTTGCTTGCTTATTCTTTATCGCAGCACTGCAAATCTCGCCCATGCAAGTTAGCGCGCAGCAGCGCGGCCCCTCGACGCCTCAAGAACGCGCTCGTGCTGTCCAAACGGCCAAGTCACTCCAAGCTGATCCACTCGCAGCCGATACCCAGGAAGATCGCGAGTGGCTGGTAAAGTGGCTCATCGAGGTCCCGGATATCTCTGTGAAATTGTGCACGACATTTTTGAGTGATCTTGGGGATTCAAAAAGTAGCTACCCAGGGGCCATAATTGCCACCATGCTGGCTTCGGAAGCCGCTTTTGTGATTGAGCATCCAGAGAAAGCGAAGGACACCGAGCTCATTTATCTGGCGGGCGTCGACGGCGCCCTCAACGGCTACCAGGTCATCCGTAAGAAAGACGCGTCTTATCGCACTGCACATTTGGACGATCTCATTCAAATGCGCGATCAGGGCAAGTTAACGCAATATGTTCATGCAACGGCAAAGAAGTGTAAATAACTGGATGATTTCGTAGCGGTGGGAGGTTCCTTCATGGAGCGCGAAGATTTTCTTCATAATTTCGAGCAGATTCGCGGACGTACGATGCGCTTGGTCCGCCGCGTCCCGCCGGACAAAATCGAGTGGACCTGCCGCACGGGAGAATTCACTGTGGGCGATCTCGCGCGGCACATCGC
>PKWH01000047.1 GCA_003131985.1 Acidobacteriota bacterium
TATCATCTGTTCGTCACGGTGCGAATGCCGCAGGTGATTCCGGGCGTGGCAGAGATTCAGGTGCGATGTGAAAACGGCGATGTGAATTCGGTGCAAATTGTTCCGCTGCGACTGAACGGACCGGGGTCGAACCTCCCTCCCACGCCTGATGCGGCCAAGGTTTCGAAAGACGATCCGAAATTTTTTACCGGCAGCCTTTGGCTGATGGAATCGGGCGCGCTGCAGGTGCGCGTGATGGTGGACGGAGCGAAAGGCAAAGGGGAGCTATCGGTGCCGGTGGCTTCGTTTGCGCAACGCACTTTCCCGATGGAAAAACCGCTGGCCGGATTGATGGTGGTGATGCTGTTTATTCTCGGCATCGGAGTGATTTCAATTGCCGGCGCGGGCGCTCGCGAAGCAAGCCTGGAGCGCGGCGAAGCTCCAGGGCCTTCCAACGCGCGCAGAGCCAGGATTGTGATGGTGGTTACGGTTATAGTGGTGGTTGGGCTTCTTTATCTCGGGAAATCGTGGTGGGGACTCGAAGATTCGGATTATCAGGGACGGGTAAATTTTTACAAGCCGCCGACGGCTGAGACCACGCTGGAAAACGGGAACCGTTTGGTGATTCGGGCGAGAGGCCAGAATCCGAAATGGTCGGACAGAATTAATATGGGAGAAGTCGTTCCCGACCACAACCACCTGATGCATTTGTTTCTGATCGAACTGCCTGGAATGAATCGGATGTGGCATCTTCATCCGAGTCTTGCCAAGGGCGGCGCGTTTACGGACGATTTGCCGAACATGCCGGCGGGACACTATCAGGTTTTTGCGGACGTGGTGGATTCACGGGGATTTCCGTGGACGCTGGTCGGGACTGTCGATTTGCCGGAAATAAATGGCAAGCCTCTGTCTGGTGACGACTCGACCTGGTCCGGGGAGCCGATTGCCGCGGTGCCGGGGAAAGACAACACTGTTTCGCAGCTTCCAGACGGCGGCCGGATGATTTGGGATCGCGGACCTGGACCCTTGAAGGCTACGACTGCGATGGATTTCAAGTTCAGCGTGCAGGATAAGGACGGAAAGCCGGCGCAGGACCTGGAGCCGTACATGGGCATGGCAGGGCACGCGGAATTTGTGCGGTCGGACTTGAGCGTGTTCGCGCACGTGCATCCGGCGGGGTCGATGCCGATGGCTTCTCTGGAGATGGCGCAAGCGGGGCTGATGGGAGACGCGTCTTCGATGCAAGGCATGATGGCGATGGCACCGGCGTCCGGAACAATGTCGTCTGAGGTCAGTTTCCCTTACGGGTTCCCCAAGCCCGGGGATTACCGGATTTTCGTACAGGTGAAGCGCGCGGGAAAAGTGGAGACGGGAGTATTTGACGCGAGCGTGCAGTGATTTACGAAATCTCTTGAAGGAAACAATCGTCGCGCCATTCCACAGCCGAGCGGTTACTGAACGTGTTTCTTCTCGCCGGTCGGCTGGCTCTCGTACTCTAGTTCGTGTTCCGCCTCGAGCCAGTCGTCCAGAGTGTAACCTCCGCAAACTCCGCCATGCTTGAAGTGAATCCTGCAAGCTCGCAGTTGAACTAGGTTCAGACTGGGATTCAGAGTGGGCGGATGACTATCGACATGAATCTCGAGTTCCTTCTGAGCCGTTGGCGCTGGTTTATCAAGAATATCTGAATGATCGATCGATGAAATGTGATTCATACTGACCTTCTTTCCGGCAGGCTCTCTTTCCGACATATTTTTGTCTGCCGTATAATTTGACGGCCACTGGAACAAGCTGGTTGCTATTTTCCGTGGATTCCGCTGTTGCGTGCAAACTCAGGACTTAACGCTATTTGCGAACCATTCCTTGGAAGTGTGGGACCGCTGGGGGGAACGAAAAGAGTTCGCTACAGGTTTTACCGGATGGTAGTTCGCGTTTAAGAGTTTATGCTGGGCATGACTGAATACCCATATGGATGGCGGCTCTGTCCCATAAGGAGTGACTGCACACGGTGGTCCTTGCGGGCCTTTGCAGTTTGACCGCACTGGAAGCCGCCCTTAGCCGCCAGCCATGTGTTTGCTGTTTGACCTGGAGTGAAAGCGTTTGTGCGCCCGCCGAGAACGCCCGTTTGAGATAAAACCTGTAAACGATGACTTCGAAAATCCGCGTGAGGATTGACGCGAAAGGTTGAAGGCGATTCCTACGGGCACTGTTCGCCGTGCTATAGTTTTCACCTTGGGTTATGAACGCAGAATTTGAGCCATGCGAGTGAGCGCCTGACATGCTGCCCCGGAACCGCGCAAAACTTGCCTTCGTCTCCGCCGTAGCTTTGGTGCTAATCGGTAGTGTGGGGGCGGCCATTACCGTTGTTCGCCTCTCTAGCAGTGCAGCGTGGGTGGCCCACACCTACCAAGTGCAGCTGGCCGTAAGTAACATCGAATTCATTCTCTCCGAAGCAGCGCGCGCCCGCTTGAGCTATGTAGCTTCCGGCGATGAATCCTACCTGCAGGCCTTTAATTCAGCCAGCGACCAGACGGCTGCCAATTTGCGGAGCATTCGGCAATTAACAAGTGACAATCCGAGACAGCAGGAACTATGCAGCCGTCTTGAAAATCTCGCGAATCGCAGATTAGGAGTTTTGGGGGCAGCCATAGAGCTACGCAAGACTGGGGAGGTGAACGACGCCAAGCAGGCTATGTTTTCGCGCGATAACATGGCGGTGTCACGGGATCTCGAAAATCTAATGCGGCAAATGGAGCAGGAAGAAAACATGCTTCTGCAACAGCGCTCTAGCCGATCGAAATCGCTTTTTGTGATTTTTCTCTTGATCGTGGCGGGGGCGTTCGTGACGGCGGTGGCCTTCCTGTGGATTCATTATCATTTGCTCCTTGAAGAGCTTGGCGCTCGGGAAAAAGCAGAGGCCAGCGCGCACAAGTTAAGCGCCCGGGTGCTGCGGCTGCAGGATGAAGAACGCAGACGACTTTCACGGGAACTTCACGACGGGCTAGGGCAGAATCTGGTGGCGGCCAAGCTGGCGCTATCCAATCTGGCGAACTCGAATCCGGATGATAGCGTGGTAGCCGATTGCCTCAAGTCGATTGACGAATCTCTGGCGGAAGCTCGCACGATCTCTTATCTGCTGCACCCGCCGCTTTTGGACGACATTGGCATCGCCTCCGCGGCACGTTGGTACGTGGAGGGATTCGCAAAACGCAGCGGAATTGAAGTTTCAACGGATATTCCCGATGGCCCAGGCAGGATGCCGCGTGCAACGGAGCTCGCTCTGTTTCGCGTTCTGCAGGAGTCCCTGACCAATATTCATCGCCACGCTAACAGCTCGCGCGCTGAGGTTTCGCTGCGCATGCTGAAGGATCGCGCAGTGCTTCGCGTGCGGGATCACGGGAAAGGACTTCCGATCGATATGCTGGAACATTTTCTGCATGACGGAACACACGTTGGAGTGGGACTAGCGGGGATGCGGGAACGGGTGGCAGAGCAGGATGGAGATTTCGAGATTCATTCGGACGAAACCGGGACAGAGATCGAAGTTACCATGCCGTTTTCCGCGGCCGGAAACGCAGAGGAAACGCAGGCTGCGAACACTCCGACGAATTGAACTCCGAGGTTAGGATGTAAGCAGGCGCTGAGGATACTGCGGCGCGACGGAGGCAAGAGAAAGCATTCGCGCCCGTCGCGAGAAAGAGTTTAAGCAGCCAAGGCGAGACAGTGCCACTTGCCGCCGATGGCCTTCAGTTGGTGCACTCGACCGTCGTCAGCATGCAGGAAGTACGTTCCATCCGGAAATACCTGGGCATGGGCCGACCGAACGGAGCACTTCGCCCAACGGGTCGGTTTCAGGCCCCGGCCGTATTGCGACGTCTCGGGTGCCATATTAATACCGAACTCCACCTTATATTCCACACCTGTTGCTTGTGCGGGAACTAAGCGTCCCCGGCCTTTGACTTTTTCGCTCATATAGGTTTGATGCGTGAACCAAACGTAGGTTGCACGAAATTACCTAGGTATAGTACCTCAAAGAGGGGCTAAACCTCAAGGGGTGATTCCCGGACAGTTAACCCCATCGTAACGGTGTGTTAAACAAAGACTTACAATCGTGAGCGTGGTGGAGTAACGGACTGGCTTGCGCGATCGGTCCTATCTCCGGAAATTAGTACTTCGGAGGTGTTGAACTCGAAATCTCGAGGATATCCATGTTTTTTAGCGGTTTTCAACAATGGGCGACAATGGGCGCCTGGGACACGCGATCGTCATCACCGGGGTGCGTGCTGCCTTACCCCAGCGTTTCAAACAGTTCGTTAGTCTTTACGAACTCAGGGTCACCCTGGCGAATGATTTCGACTTCCACGGACTTGAACGGTTCCTCAGTGGGAATGCGATCGAGCCAACGCTGAAGAGAAAGCTTTTCGTGGTCGGAGAAATCGAGCCGAACGAGCACGCGAACGTTCGTGGCGGCGTCCTCTTTGTCCGTTTCGGTGTCCTTCCCACCTTTTGCGGATGCTTTTTTCTTTCCGGCGTGCTTCCCTTCTCCGGCATTCCGTTTGGCGGCGGAATGTTTTTCCGCAGGATGTTTCGCAGACGTTTTTGAGGTCTCATGTTCGACAGCAGAAGGTCCAGCGTGTTCTTCCGCGGCGTTGCCGCTCGCGTCTTCTGGTTCCTCGCGTTCGAATTTGATGCTGATTTTATTGCCCAGACGAAAACCTTGTTTCCAGCTTTCCACTTTGTGGCGAGCCTGCTGAGCTGTTTCCTCATCTTTGCCGAAATCGAAAATTAAGTAAGAGTGAGCCATATATCTTCTATAGCGGCAGTCAGCCTATGTGTCAAGGGAGATTGGGACAAGAGAGACTGGCGATAGCGTGATGCGATTGTTAGATTCGTCGGCAGGATTATCCTTTTAAGAACGACGGGAGAGAAGAGTTGTGTTGCTCCGCGGAACTGTGTTAGGTTAAGCGAACAAAAAGCGAATAAGACAAGATGGGCGGGAGCCTGCGAGGGCGATGATTTTGGAGGGAGTCAAAGGAACTGGCGAGACGCCTTGGGCTCGCTTAGGACTTGCCACCGCTATGAATCGCAGATTGGGCGCTACGACGGGCCGTGGGAGGAAGATGAGCGCATCGGGATCTAGACATGGGTTGGCGCTGCAACGAGCGGCCGAGACGGCGGCGGCACGGCGTCCTCGAACGACGATTGATACGGTGCAGGAGGCTCTGAGCGCGCTGGCGGCCCGATATAGGGCGGATGAAGTACTGACCGCCGTGAGGCATATTCCTGCGCGCGAGGCGCAGTTTGTTGGGATGCCTGGCTGGGTGCGGGCGGAGTTGGCTGCTGCGTATCGCGGCAAGGGGATCGAGCAACTTTTCTCACATCAGGGCGCTGCGGCGGAGCTGGCTCGTAGCGGCAAGAACTTTGTCGTCGTGACTCCGACGGCATCGGGCAAGACGCTTTGCTACAACCTGCCGGTGTTGAACGCAATTCTTGAGGACGCGGATACTCGCGCGCTTTACCTGTTCCCTACCAAGGCGCTGGCGCAAGACCAACTTTCCGAATTGCACGATCTGGCGACGAGGCTGGACGATTGCTTCGGCGTGTTCACCTATGACGGCGATACGCCGAGTGACGCGCGGAAGGCGGTTCGCGAGCGCGGGCACGTGATCTTGACGAATCCAGACATGTTGCACACCGGAATTCTGCCGCACCACACGAAGTGGACGCGCGTGTTTGAGAATTTGAAATACGTCGTGTTGGACGAACTGCACACTTACCGCGGCGTTTTCGGAAGCCATCTGGCAAATGTGCTGCGGCGGCTTGCGCGGATTGCGGAATTTTATGGCTCGAAGCCGCAGTTTATTTGTTGCTCGGCGACGATTGCGAATCCGGGCGAGCTTGCGGCACAGCTCATCGAGCGCGAAGTGGAAGTGGTGGAAGAAAATGGCGCGCCGGCGGCGGAGAAGCTTTTTGTTTTTTATAACCCGCCGATGGTGAACCGCAACCTGGGGATTCGGCGCAGCTATTTGAACGAGACTACGCGGGTGGCGAAGGAACTTCTTGCGCGGAAATTGCAGACGATTGTTTTCGCCAACAGCAGGCTGCACACGGAAGTGCTGCTCACATATTTGCAGCAGGCCAACCGGCCGCAACCGGGGCAGCCCGAGCCGGTACGCGGATATCGCGGCGGATATTTGCCGGGCGAGCGGCGCGAGATTGAACGCGGGCTTCGCGAGGGGCGAGTGCGCGGAGTGGTCGCGACGAATGCACTGGAATTGGGGATCGACATTGGGTCACTCGACGCAGCTGTTATGGCGGGATACGCGGGNNGCGTCGTCCGCGCCGCTGGACCAATTCATCGTGCAGCACCCGGATTATTTTTTCGGACGCTCGCCGGAACACGCCTACGTTCAGCCGGACAATCTGGAAATTCTGATCAACCACCTGAAATGCGCGGCGTTTGAGCTACCTCTTTCACCCGATGAACGAATCGGAAACGTTGACTTGCAGCAACTGTGCGAGCGACTGGCGGAGGCGGGATATCTCCATCGCAGCGGCGGAAACTGGCATTGGGTGCAGCAGGCGTATCCGGCAGACACGGTGAGCTTGCGGTCGGTGACGTCGGACAATTTTGTGATCATCGATGTGACTGGCAAGAGCGATGTAAGTGGAGAAAGCGACGGCGAGCCTGAAGTGATCGGCGAAGTGGATTTCTCTTCGGCGCTGACGACGGTACATCCGAAGGCGATCTACATTCACCAGGGGCAGCAGTATCACGTGGAGCGGCTGGATTTCGAGCAGCGCAAGGCGTATGTGAAGCGCGTAAATGTTGATTATTTCACGGATGCGATTCGCTACACGCAAGTGCGCGTGCTGGAGATTGCCGAGGAGGAGAGCATTGCAGGACCCGCGGCTCGCGCGCATGGCGACGTGCTGGTGCGGTCGCAGGTGGTGGGATTCAAGAAGATCAAATTTTTTACCAACGAGAATGTGGGCGCGGGAAAACTTGAATTGCCGGAAAACGAAATGCACACCACGGCGTTCTGGATCACGCTGGAGCGCGAGTTGCTGGCCGGGTTGCCGTTTGCGCTATCCGACCGCCAGAGCGGGATTTTCGGTTTGCTGTACGCGCTGGAATCGATGGCGACGCTGCTGCTGATGTGCGACCGGCGCGACCTGGGAACTGCAGTGGGCGAGCGGCCGGCTAGTCCTGGAATTGAAACGGATTGGCAGGAGTTCACGACGGCGATGAGCGATCCGTCGCAGATGAAGGAATTCTTCGAGCCGAATCTGTACCTCTACGATGCGTATCCGGGCGGGATTGGATTCAGCGAGCCACTCTTTCGCGTGCACGATTTGCTGTTGCGGCGGACGCGCGAGTTGATCGCGGCTTGCCCATGCGAGCAAGGATGCCCATCTTGTGTGGGGCCAGTGGGAGAAAAAAGCGAGCACGCGAAAGAGGCGGCGCTGAAAATTTTGGAGCACCTGTGCGCGTGAGCAAGACGACACTAGATCGGTTCTCGCGGGTGAAGGCGTTGCAGAGGCCGCTGAACAGGGCATCGCGCGCTTTGAACTCGACGTTGCCGAATGCTTTCGGCGGACGAGAGGGCGTGGTTGGAGAGCCGCGCGGATTTTCGCCGAATTTCCCGGAAGGCTCGGAGCGGCTGGCCGAGCTTTTGGGCGCGGCGGCGTTGCGAAACGAATTTGGCGAGCATCTGGCGCTGCGAAAATGGTTTTCCGATGTGGCAGAGGGAGTGAAAACGGATTGCTCGCCGTTGGGCCACGGCATGGCGGATGAAAGGCTGGACGCATCGGCGCTGCGCCTTTTGCTGCCGGACGCTGCGGAAGAAGCGGCAGATCCGCGGCAATGGCTCTTCCTGGATACGGAGACCACCGGGATCATGGGCGGCAGCGGGACGTACGCGTTTATGGTGGGGATTGCGTGGTGGGACGCGGGCGGGCTGGAAGTGGAACAATTTTTCATGCGCGATCATAGCGAGGAGCACGCGCTGCTGGTTACGCTTGCGGAGCGCATGGCGGAACGGTGCGTGCTGGTGACGTTCAACGGCAAGTCGTTTGATTGGCCGCTGCTGGAAACGCGCTATCGCATGACGCGGACGCTGCGGCCGCCCGCGCCGCGCGCGCACCTGGATTTTCTGCACCCTGCACGGAATTTGTGGCGATTGCGGATTGGGTCGGTTCGGTTGCAGGAGCTCGAACGCCACGTGCTCGGCTGGAATCGCGGGGCGGACGTGGCGTCTGAATTCATACCCGAAATATATTTTGATTTTCTGCGCGGAGGACCGCCTGAGCCGCTGGTCCCGATTTTTCTGCACAATCAAATGGATCTGCGCGGATTGGCGGCGCTTTCGAGCCGCATCGTAGCGCTGCTGTCCGAAGCGGATCGGCAGGGCAAAGACGGATTTGAGCTATTCGGGCTTTCGCGTATCTGCGAACGACGCGGAGAAGCGACACGGGCTCGGAAACACTACGAACAATCGCTCGCGTCGGATGAGTTGCCTCCAGAGACAGACAGAGTGGCGAGGCGGTCGTTGGCACGAATGGCGAAGCGCGAAGGCGATCTTTCGCAGGCGCGTGATTTGTGGGAAGGAATGCTGGGAAATTCCCGCGAAGGATTTGAAGCATACGAGCAACTCGCGATTTATTACGAACGCCATATGCGCGAGCCGCGGCGTGCGGCGCTAATTTCGCGCGATGCGCTTACCGAGCTGCAACGAGCGAAGCGCCTCGGCGCGATTGCGCCCGGGGCGTATCAAAAGATGCGCACACGGTTCGAGCGGCGCCTGGCGAGGCTTCAGCGAAAGGCCGAAAGCCTGCCGCTGGAGCCGATAGTTGTGGAATCTCCGGCCCAAGTTGCGGAATCAGATAGAGGAGACAAAGCGAGGAGTTCCCGTGCCCGAACCGGATAGCACTGCGGCAAGACTTGCGAGAAGCTCGAACCTGGAGAGTATTACGATGCCTGAAGTAACGGACCCTTATCTGCGCGAACAACTTGAAAAAAGGCGCGCCGAGTTGAATTCCGCGGTTTCGGCGGCGATGCCTGAAGCGCCCGGAGCGCCATTGCTGGAAATTCTTGGCGAAGTGAACTCCGCGCTGCAGAGGATGGATGACGGAACGTACGGCATCTGTCCGACGTGCAACGATACGGTGGAGAAAGAACGTCTGCTCGCCGATCCGCTGGTGCGATTTTGCCTCGATCACCTTACGAGCGGGGAGCAGCGCGCGCTGGAGCGCGACATGGAGCTGGCGGCGAAAATTCAGCGCGGGCTGCTGCCGGAAACGAACCTGCGATTTAACGATTGGCGCGTGCACTACCAATATAAGCCGGCCGGCCTGGTGAGCGGCGATTACTGCGATTTGATTTCGCCAACGAACGTTGATGGGAAGCTGGTGTTTCTCTTCGGCGATGTGGCGGGAAAAGGCGTGGCTGCCGCGCTTCTGATGTCGCACTTGCACGCAATGTTTCGCAGTCTTTCCGGGGTGGGGCTCGAACTGGATGGGCTTCTTGAGCGGGCGAATCACGTTTTCTGCGAGAGCACGATTGCGGGCCAGTACGCGACGCTCATTTGCGGGCGCGCGGGCGGGACCGGTGAAGTGGAGATCGCAAGCGCCGGACATTTCCCGGCACTGATCGTCGGGAAGGACGGAGTGAGGAAGATTGGTTCGACGGGCGTGCCGCTCGGGATGTTTGCGAAAAGCCGGTACACGATCGAACGGGTGCTACTGGAGCCAGGAGACAGCGTGGTTCTTTACACCGATGGAATCTCGGAAGCGGCAAATACCAAGGGCGAGGAATATGGCGTGGCGCGGATCATGCGCGTGGCAGGAGAACGGCACGGCTGGGTGCCGCAAGAGCTGCTGGCGGCTTGTTTGAAGGACGTGAACAGCTTTTCGTCAGGCGCGCGACAAGCCGACGACCAGACTATGATGGTGATTCACCGAACGGATTCCGCGGGGATTTCGCTCGACGACTGATTCGGGCGTCCCGTTTGGAGATAAGAACCTGCGTCTGCCACAACTCTCTGTAGCGCCTGTGCCTTCCGTTCGCTAGCTGCCAAAACCAGAATCGATAGTGGAAAGTGAGCGTGTGATTGCCTGCGGCGGCTTGGCGTCCGCGTCTGTGGGAGCGAGAGCCGGGGGCAAACCCACTGCGCGATTAATTTTGTCGAATGTATCGCGACCGGCGTTTTCAACGATCAAGCAGGTGGTAGCGGCGCAATGGAGGAAGACTCCGCCGGCGTCGGTCTGAAACTGGAAAAAATTGGGGCGGCGGAAGAGTTCCCGGCGGTCAGTGTGCTTCAGTTCGAGCACTTCGCTGTATTGGCCGAAGAAGCGCGCCGCATCGTCCGGGTTGTCGAGCGCGATGCGAAACACGAGCGAAGTATTCTTGGTGGTAGCACTTTCAAATGTGGCGTAGCGATCGCCTTTCCAGGCCGGAGAAATCCTATCGGCGCGCTCTTGTCCGATAAACTGTTTCAAAACCTCGCCGAGGCCGAATTCACCCAGGACATTTTCTTCCAGAAGCTTCCAGTCCTCCGGCACCAATCCTTTCCAAACAGGCAAAGTGACGGATTCCGGCTTTACGCTCGACAAATAGAGCTCCGGATGAATGATTTGCTGGGTGGAGACAGGAGGATTTTCGAAAATCAGGTGAAGATCCTGCCAGCCGGAATGAGCTTTCAGAAACTGCTGGGAAAAGCCGGTGCCCGCGAGATAGGGGAAAAGCAGCTCGTCACGGATGAAGAGAGGAGCCTTGGAGAGTTTAGGATCTTTGTCCATTTCGCTGACTGCGCCGGAACGGATAAGAAGCGAAACGTCGGGCAAGTCGCGGACGCCCATCTTTTGATCTCGCATGGTGTAGTCCACCATGGCAGCTAACGCGGAACCTTCGCTAACGGACTGGCGCGCGAGTTCGGCGTCATCGTTGGGCCGGGCCGCCTTGATCCAAGGATCGATGTGAAAAGACTGGTCCTCTAAAGCGTGGGTCAATTCGTGGGACATTACCTCGCGCTGCTCATCGGCCGGGATCCAGTCGGCAATATAGAATTCCTTCGCTTTTGGGTCGTACAGGCCGGCGACTTGATCGGTGAGAACGTCGAGCATGAAAGAATCGAGCGGAAAGTCCTTGGGGATCAAACCAAAGGCTTCGAGGGTCTTGGTGTCGGCGTGGCGCTGGGCGTCGGTTCTGTCTTCTTTTTCCTCGACAACCAGATACTCGCGGATTTCCTGTTTCGAGCGCAGGCTCTTTTTAAGCGGCTCCTTAATGGGGAGGGCCAGGATTTGGCTCATTTGCGCAAGGACCTCGTCGGCTGCTTTTAAGAATTCGGGATTGGACGCTGAGGGAACTTGCGCGGACGCCGGCGTTCGCGCAGGAGCTTCTATTTTCGGCGAAGCGGACTGATGAGCGGCCGCTACCATGCTCAACGAAAACGCGAGTAACAAAACCGCAAACCGCTTCATCGCTACCTCCGAAGAACTCGACGACAGCACTCACTAGATTTGGATGTCTATGAAGAATAACAGGTTTCCCCGCGGTTCTGCTCAACACGCAAGAATATACGCCGGCTGGACTGAGGAGTTTGTGCATCTGAGAGGCCTAAAATTGAATCAGCAGCACCGTGTTTTTTCTCCAAATCCGCGATTCTTGAAAGGGATGTAACGGCTTCGGGCGGCGTCATGGGAGGAATTCCGAGTCACGTGACAGGCATTGTGCAAACTAGCACGCGGTCGAAACAAGGCGTCCACGCCGGAATGTGGCCAAGCTTATACTTATGATGGGCACGCTTCGGAGCCGACAGTGGAGCGAGAAAAAATCCTAGTAGTGGATGACGAAGAGGCAATTCGAGAGGTCGTCTCGACTCTGCTCGATTCGCAAGGATATAAGTGCACCGTGTGCCCGAACGGTGTGATCGCGTTGGAGGCTTTCGGGAACGATTCGTTCGACCTGGTATTGAGCGACATCGTGATGCCGGAAATGGACGGCATACGCCTGCTTTCCGAGTTGCGCGCCGAAGATCCGGACGTGCCGGTGATCATGGTCACTGCGATGCACGATATCTCCATCGCACTGGAAGCGATACGCGCCGGGGCGTACGACTACATTCTGAAACCGTTTGAGAAGGACCAGCTTCACCTGAGCGTCCGGCGAGCGCTGGAACACCGGCAGCTCGTGCTCGAAAACCGGACTTACCAGAGCGATTTGGAGCATTTGGTGGCGGAGCGCACGCAGCAGCTATCGATTGCGCTGCAAGACCTGGAACAATCGTACGATTACACGCTGGAAGCGCTGGGCGGCGCGTTGGACGCGAAGGACGCGGAAACGGAAGGCCACTGCCAGCGCGTGACGGCGTTCACGATCACCATGGCTCGAATCATGGGCGTGGACAAAGCGCTGCTGCGGCACATCGCGCGCGGCGCGTTCCTGCACGATATCGGCAAGATGGGGATTCCTGACAGCATTCTCCGAAAACCGGGTCCGCTGACAAATGAAGAGCGCGAAATCATGCGCACACACTGCGATATAGGATTTTCGGTGCTGAAGCGAATTCCCTTCTTGAAGGATGCAGCCGAGATCGTACTGACGCACCAGGAATGTTTCGACGGCACGGGATACCCTCGGGGGCTAAAAGGTGAACAGATTCCGCTGGGCGCTAGAATATTCGCGGTGGCGGATACGCTCGACGCGATGATTTCCGATCGTCCGTATCGCAAAGCGATGCCAATTTCGGCCGCCCGAGAAGAAATTCGACGATATGCGGGCCGCCAATTCGATCCGCGCGTGGTGGAAGTGTTTTTGTCGCAACCGGACAGCGTCTGGCTGGAACTTCACCATAAAGTGGGCGATCCGTTCCGGCTGGCCCAACTCGAACACGTTTAGAAGCGTTTTCGCGCAAGCCGCGAGATTCTACTGGACGTTCCTACCTTGCGCTGCGAAACGCACCCCTGTAGTATCCTGCGACGGAGGAATTGCAGATGGGACTGGTTCCAATCAAGACTGCTTCGACCACCGGCTACTGCGACTGCATTTGCGATTGCTACGAACTTGCCAGCCAACGCGATGAAGAGACGGGAAAAGGATATTGCCCCCGCTGCGCAAAAGAACATTTGGAGATGAACCGGGGAGTCGGAATTCCACAGTTGCCGCCTTCGAAGTTGCCGGACCATGAAGGACCGGAATTGAAGCTCGAGACTCCTGAAACGGCGGACCCGCCGGGGCGCTTGCGTTAAAACATCGACAGCAAGCGTTTTATTCCCTCGTTGAAATCGCGCTCCGGCGCGATCAAGCTGACAATCAAATAACCATCGGTTGGGAAATCGTAGAAGTGTCCGGGATGTACGTAAACTCCCTGCACGTTCAGAAGCTCTATGGCTACATCCTCGTCCGAGCGGGTTGCTGGAACGCGAACTACGGCATACCAGCCTCCCTCCATGTCCAAGCGCGCGCAGGAACTTTGTGCGGACAATTGTTTGTCGAGTTCGGCCAGGTTTTTGCGCACGCGCGCCAGTACTTGTTTTTGAAAACCGTGACGGAGCTCTAAAAATACAGGCATGGCTCGCTGCACTGGGGCGTTCAAGGAAAGGAAGGTGTCGGCAATCACTTCGAGTCGCGCGAGCGCTTCGGATTTCAATTCCTGGGGACCGCTTGCGATCAGCCAGGCGGCTTTCATTTGAGGCAGGCCTGAGATTTTGGAGAGGCCGCTCATCGTGAAAGTAAGGCTTCCGGTATTTGCCGCGAAACTGCACGGCCGGGTTGCGGCGAAGTGAAAATCCAGAAAGACTTCGTCGGCGATGATGGCCAATTGGCGAGACGAGCAAATTTCGTTGAGTTTTTCCATCTCGCGGGACTTGCAGAAATGTCCCGTGGGATTATTCGGATTGACGACGATGACTCCGCGCGTGCGCGCGGTGATGGCCTGTTGCAGAGCGTGAAAGTCGATCTGCCATCCGTGATCGTACAGCAACGGATAACCGACGAGTTTTACGTCGTGAATGTCCGCCAGAAAACTAAACAGCGGATAACTGGGTTCAGGGATTAGAAGTTCGTCGCCCGGATTGCAAAGAACGCGAAAGGCGAACGAGTATGCTTCGCTCGTGCTGGTGGTAAGGATTATGTCTTCCACTGGGACGCTAATTTCGAGGGCTGAATAATACTCGGCGACTGCGCGGCGGGCGGAGAGTAGGCCCTTCGCGTCAGGATCGTAGGACAAAGACTCCGGATTTGATAGAGCTTTCAGGATCGCCTGACCGTCGTATTCGAAACCGCACTCGGTGGGGTTTGAGGCGCTCAGGTCAAGCAACGGTTTCCCTGCGGCACGATGCTTGGCCAGAGCTTCGCTCAAGCGATTGGAGTTTAGATTCCAGTTCGTGCGGCCGGCAAACATTTCGCGCGGCTCAGCGCGCGACGTTCCGGCGGCGGTAGATGAGGGCGAAAATGCCGGTGAAAAGAGTCAGCGTGGGAAGCATGAGGATCAGGATGCCGTGACGCAGCGCCTGCGCGCCCTGGGGGCCGGAGGCGGAAGCGCTCTGGTAGCACATCGCGCAGCCTTGGGCAGCTGCGGACGGAGCGAGAGACACCAGCAACAAGGAAAGGCCGAGAGCTACAAATACAGCGGACCGAATTGTGAGGTGAACGTTCATTTCCATAACAAACCAGAAGCAAGAAAACATCTCACTGTTTCAGGCCGCGCTGCCTTAGTGCGGTCGCAGGTTCATCAGCCGGATGCTATCCGGGAAGAACATGATCAGCATCATGCAAATGCAGAATACCATGGCTGGGACGAGGAGCAGAAATAGTCCCAGGCGTTCGAAGCGCAAGTGCATGAAGTAGGACATGATCAGAGCCGCTTTGATCAGCGAGAGGCCGACCAAAATCGTGATCATCAGGTGAACTTCAAGGCGTTCGTAGGCGAGAAACACTTCGACGGCGGTCAGCAGCAGCAACCAGACCCAGACGATAGAGAAGAGTCTCGTGGTGCCTACAGAATGCTCGTGAGAAAGTTCGGCGTGTCCGTGCGCGCTCATTATGAAGTGCTCTCCTTGTTACTTCGGATTCACGCTCAGCAAATAAACCATCGGGAAAATAAACATCCAGACGAGGTCAACGAAGTGCCAATAAAGGCCGCTCACTTCGACGTGCTCGGCGGTGTACTTCCCTTTTCCAAATCCCCAGGCGATGATTGCGAGATACGCGACACCGATCGTAACGTGGAGCATGTGAAGACCGGTAAGGCCGAAAAAAGTGCCGCCAAACAGCGGGGTTCCCCAGGGATTTCCCCAGGGTGTGACGCCCTCGCCGAATAACGTCACCCATTCGGTGGCGTGAATCAGGACAAAAGCGATTCCGCAGATGATCGTTGCGATCAGGTAGCGGACGGTTTTCTTGCGGTCGCCTTTGAAGGCGGCGTTTACGCCCAGGACCATGGTCAAGCTGCTGGAGAGGAGGACGAAGGTCATGAATGAAGATTTCGCGATGGCCGGCCAGATTTCAAACGGCCGGGGCCAATTGGGAGTTTCGAGGCGAACGTAGGCGTAACTGATGAGCAGGGCCGAAAAGGTAAGCGAATCGGAAACGATGAAAAGCCACATCCCCAGCTTCTTGGAGTTGATCGCAAAGGGAGAGGCGCCTCCCGACCAGCGCGATTCAACTATGCCTTCGAATTCCGCTTCACTCACTTTTCACCGTCCCAGAAGGAGAAGTAAAAACAGAAAAACCCAAAGCCCGTCCATGAAATGCCAGTACATTGAAACCACTTCGGTGGCCGTACCCTTCGTCAGCCGATGGGTAGGCCTGAAAGCGACATACAGGAGCGCGAGGACTCCGCCGATAAGGTGCAGGCCGTGCGCGGCGGTGAAGACATAGAAAAAGCTGCTGGCCGGGTTGGTTGCGAGAAAAACGCCCGCCGCTGCGAGTTGGCGCCAGGCGATCACCTGGCCAATCAGAAAGAAGATTCCGAGAATCGTGGTGACACCCCACCAATGACGAAAACCCGCGTCGTCGTCTGCGAGAAACCGCGACCTGGAGCGAGCGAGCGTGAAACTGCTGGCGATTAGAATGGCGGTATTCAGCCAAAGGATCCGCGGGATGTTGAATGGCACCCATGCGCTGTTGGGCATGTCCTTGCGGACGATATAGGCGCTTACCAGCGCCATGAAAAACATCAGGACGCCACCGAGCGCGATCGTCATTCCGGTGACGTAGGCGCGCTGCGGCACGCGACCGGAGCCGGATGGACCTTTCCACTCGTCGCCGCCTCCGCCAGAGTTTCCGTCGTCTCCGAAGGAAGATCCGCCGCCACCTTTGCCGGTGCCGACTAGCTCGATTTCATCTGTTACGGTACTGCTTGGCATCATCACTCCTGCATCGACTAACTGCTATTTCAGAAGCGCCGCTTGATCGGGCGTCAGGTTTTGCGGGATGAAATCCTGCCGGTATCCCGGAACACTGAATTCATAGGGGCCGCGATAGACGCTGGGATAATGGCCGCCGAAATTGTCGATGGGCGGAGGCGAATCCGTAATCCATTCGAGCGTAGTGGCGTTCCAAGGATTTTTACCTGCGACCGGGCCGTGCTTCAGGCTCCAGAAAAAGTTGAAAAGGAAGACGAGCTGCGCGGCACCGGTGATGAACGCCGCGTAGGTCATAAACATGTGAGCGGGTTGAAGAGCTGCGCCGTAATTAGTGCCGGTGGCATCCGCGTAGCGGCGTATGCCGCCTGCGAGTCCGACGAAATGCATGGGCATGAAGATGCAGTAGGCCCCGGCGAACGTGAACCAGAAGTGAAGCTTGCCCAAAGGCTCGCTCATCATGCGGCCGAACATTTTCGGGAACCAGAAATACGTAGCGGCAAAGATTCCGAAGATGGCGGCGACGCCCATGACCAAATGAAAGTGCGCGACAACGTAGTAACCGCCGTGGAGCATGTTGTCCACAGCCGGCTGGGCCAGAAACAAGCCGGAGAGTCCGCCGCTGACGAAAAGCGAAACGAAACCAAGCGCAAACAGCATGGGCGACTTGAATTGAATCTTGCCGCCCCACAAAGTACCAATCCAGTTAAAAGTTTTGATGGCGGAAGGAACGCCGATGGACATGGTCAACACGGAGAAGGCAAAACCGGAATAGGGGCTCATGCCGCTGAGGAACATGTGATGTCCCCAAACCATGAAGCCCAGGAAACCGATGGCACAGATTGCCATGGCCATTGCGCGGTACCCATATACCGGTTTACGCGAAAAAGTGGAGAGCACGTGCGAAGCCACGCCCATTCCGGGCAAAATCGCGATGTAAACCTCGGGATGCCCGAAAAACCAGAAGAGGTGCTGCCAGAGCAGCGGGGAACCGCCGCTGTGAGGCTGCAACTGATCGTTTACCACCATGCCTGCAGGAAGGAAGAAGCTCGTGCCCGCCGAACGGTCGAGAAGCAGCAGAACGCCGCCAGCCAGCAGGACGCCGAAAGCGAGCAAGCCGAGAATTGCGGTCACGAACCAGCCCCATACGGTGAGCGGCATACGGAAAAGAGTCATGCCGGGGGCACGCAAATCAATCGTGGTGGCGATGAAGTTCAGAGCGCCCAGAAGCGACGCGAGGCAGAACAGCGAAATGCTGACGATCCAAAGCGTCTGCCCCATACCTTCGCCAGGGCCAGTGACCTCGCCCATGCCGCTAAGCGGCGTGTAACCGGTCCACCCGCTGATGGGTGCGCCGCCGGGGACAACGAACGCGGCAAGAATCGCGACAAAGGCTAAAAACGTGACCCAAAAGGAGAGCATGTTCAACCGCGGGAAGGCCATGTCCGGCGCGCCGATTTGAATCGGAAGGAAATAATTGCCGAAACCACCTTGCGGAGCAGTGGTTAGAACGAAGAAAACCATGATCGTGCCGTGCATGGTCACAAGCGCCATATATTGTTCGGGAGTCATGATCCCGCCGCTTACAAAGGGAAGATGAGCTCCGGGATACACAAGATGAAAACGCATCAAGAGAGAGAGAACGATTCCGACGCAGACGGCCGTCAGCGCGAGCAGGAAATATTGAATGCCAATCACTTTGTGGTCGATGCTGAAAATATATTTGCGAATGAACCCGCTGGGCTCCACTACGACCGCGTGCCCTGTTTGCGCGTGCGAACTCATGCATGGCCTCCTGAAATATGTATCGGGTTCACTGGGTGGCAGCCTGTTGTTTGAGGAAATTTTGATAATCGACGTCGGACACGACGTCCAGGAAGCTGCGCATGCGGTAATGACCCAGCCCGCATAGTTGCGTGCAAACAATTTCGTAACGCCCAGTTTGGTTCGCCGTAAAGTGAATTGGGATGACCATTCCGGGAACGGCGTCCTGCTGAAGCCTCAATTCGCGGACGTAGAAGTTGTGGATCACGTCCTGCGAGCGAATCAGCAACTCGACTTGGCGATCGACCGGCACAGTTAGAGTGGGCACGACGATGTCGTCTTTTCCGTCGGGGTCCTTGGAGTCGAGGCCGAGGGGATTGCCGGTGGAAGCGCTCACCTGCGCGGGATCGAGCTTGCCGAATTTTCCATCCGGGCCGGGATAACGGAAATTGAATACAAACTGGTTGGTGGTGACTTCCACTTGAAGGGCGTTCGGTTCAGCAGGCGTGAATCGCACTTCGGCCCAGGCTTTGCGTCCCATTAAACCAAGTCCAAGGAAGAGGACGATTGTCGCGGTGGTCCAGATCATCTCCAAGGTGTTGCTTCCGCGCGTGAAATGCGCAGTCTGGCCGCGATCGCGGAAACGCCAAATGGCATAGGCAAGGCCGAGTTGGGAGAGAATGAAAACCACGCCGGTGACGCACAACGTGAGGAAGTACTGATGGTCGACCAGCTGGCCCACGGTCGTAATGGGAGCAGGCGGCCGCGATGGGAACGGGTTTGCGACGAAAACGTAGACGGTGACCACAACCATGATCACAATGAGCAGCGCCAGCATGGCTGCCGGCGCTGCAGAACCGCTCATGCTGTTGCGATTACTGAGTCGCATCACTCTGGCTCCCGTTGCCTCGCGCGCGTGGAGCGCCCGATGGGATTGCGTCTTAATTTTCAAACGGCATCATATACAAGCGGTGCCGAATATCAAGGGTGATTGTGAGGAAAATAAGACGGTTGTGTGAGACATAGGGCTCGACGAGACCTGTAGATCAGAGTCCAACAAGAAAGAAACACTTCGAATGGGCGGCGAACAAGCTGCGAAGTATCTGATAGTAACTCTTAGAAAATCGTAACGCCGATTTGCGAGCGTTTCCCCTGCTCTAAGACTTATCCTAAGCTTCCAGTCCCTGAGAGACTCCTATGTCGAATAGTTCGGCTGCACATCGGCCGTCGCGGCGCAGCACGCGTGTAGAACAGGCCATTCCCCTGAAAGTGGAAGGAGTTGATTCCTTTCGGGGCCCTTACAGTGAAGAGGTTTCTACTCAAACCATCAGTTGCCACGGCTTCAAATACCTCTCAAAACACCAGGTATTGACGAACGCCATGGTTTTTCTTGAACTCCAGGATAAAAAGCCGAACTCCGCTGCACTTTGCGCGCGGGGACGCGTGAAATGGGTCGAAAGGCCTCAGGACCCGAGTGGTCTTTTTTTGACGGCGGTAGAGCTGGAATCCCCGGGCAATATCTGGGGCATTGAGACTCCGCCGCAGGATTGGCTGCCCTTTACCGGCGCCCGCAATTTGGGACTGGATACATCGAAGTCGAAGCCTTTCGCCGTTCCGCGTCCGGAAACGCCCGCGGCTGCGGCAGAAGACAAACGCGTGAAAGGCATCAGCACTCGTCAGGCCTTGTCGACTCCGCCGCCGTCCTTAGCGGCGCGGCCAATGGGACAATTAATGGGCGATTTCCAGCAGCAGATGGAAGGGATGCTCGCGGAAGCGGCCGGCTCTGCCGTTCGCGACCGAGCCGCGTCGATATTGGTTGAGCTGCGGGCCACGCTTCGCGAAGAAGCGAAAAGCGTTTTGGCGGAAACGAGCGCTTCGCAAGCAGGCCCGTGGATCGAACAGTCCATCAAGCAATTGAACAAGGCCAGCCAGGAAAGCGCGCGAATCCTTTACGCCCAGTGGAAAAAGAAACTCGAGACAGATGTGCAGGAAGCGCTGGAGCGAGTGGAGCAGCAAAACCGGAAACTCGAGGAGTCTTCTCAAGCGCTGGCAGCCAAAGCCGGAGAACGCATCCAAGGAGTTCTCGAATCGTCCCGCAAGGAAGGCGTGAGCCGGATCGTCACCCGCTTGAAAGAGCAAATGGCCCCGAGTATCGATAATGCGCTGAAGGTGACCTCGGATATGTCGAAGCGCAAAGACGAGCTCGAGAAGGCTCTGGAACAATCCATAGAAAAATCAGCGGCGCGGATCGAAGAGACTTACATTCGTTTTGAAAAGCAGTTTGAAATGGTGATTCGAGAGAGACTCGATACTGCTCGTGAAGAATTGGAAATTCAGAGCAAGGAAGTGGCGCAGCTCGCGTTTAACAACCTGCGCGTGTCCGGGCAGAAGCATTCGGCGGAAGCGGAGCGTCTCTTCCGTGAGTCGTTCCAGCCCATCGTGGACAAAGCTCTAAGCGCGCTCAAAGAAAAGGCCGCGGAGACATCACAACACTTTGCAAATGAACTGGCCGGTTATAGCCAAAGCCATCTGGAATTCGTCGGCGGGTCGATTTCCGAACTTGCAAGGGGAATAGGGAAAGGGCCTAAAGGCAAGTAAGATATAAGTCCACGCTCGGCTAAGGCATATGATGGAAAATCAAATGGAATTGCCAGACGCGCCACAGGCGGTTCAAGGAAATTTTTGCAGCTCCGAGGCCTGCGGTGAACCGGCGGTTGCAGAGTTCGACGCCCGGCGCCTTTGCATGGAGCATTTTCTGGTTGTCTGCTTCCAGGAACTTGAAGCGCGAAATGAAAGGTTGAAAAGTAATGCCGATCCCGAAACTGACTCCTTGAGAAAATTTTTGAACGCCAGCGTGGAACAGGTTCAAAAGCTCTCTGAGTGCGACCGATTCACCGATTCGCAAACGAAAAGCCAACTCCTCGAGTTTCTTCTTCGCGCTTCCCAACTGAGCAAGCGCTTGCGGCGCAGCCCGCGGCTTTCTTCAACCGTACCTGTGTGGCTGCGGCGCGAAGATCCCAGCCGCACGTGGGAAGAAGAAACCTGGACAGTTACCGTTAGCCGGCACGGCGCGGGGCTCGTGTGCCGCCACCCGGTCGAAGCGGGCGGAACGGTGGTGCTTTGCCGAAGAGACAAAGGGAGCCGGGTCCAAGCACGAGTGGTTTACTGCCGGTACGATGGCGATGGCCGAAGACAAATCGGCGTCGAGCTTCTAGACCGTGACGATTTCTGGGACTAACCTCAGCATTTAACCGCCGTATACGTCCGCGATAAACACAATCCAAGCCCGTAGTTCGCATCCTACAGAGAAAATTATTTGAGGTTGTACAGAAGGGCTAAAAAGCCAAGGCGTGAAGTTTTGGTGCGGCTGAGTGGATTCGAACCACCACGGTCTTGCGACCGCCAGCCCCTCAAGCTGGTGCGTCTGCCAATTCCGCCACAGCCGCATTGGGGGCTACGTCTGAAATCTACAATACTCTAGCAGTTCTCTCCCGAAGATAGAGACTTGAATCTGTAGAATTTACTTCTTCGGAGGCGCTGCGGGCTGCGCCGGCGTCTGCTCAGGCGGGGTCAACGGAATCTGGCCGCCCTTAGGAGCCGCAGGCTTGTCCGGTTTTGACGCCGGGTGTTCCGTATCTTCGATGATCGAATTAATGCCGGCTCCTTCCGAAGGAGCGCGCTTCACTGACAACGTGAGCGAGGTCATCATGAAAACGATGGCACACCAGGTAGTCGCGCGTGAAAGAAACGTCGCCGCTCCGCGCGGACCAAACGCGGTCTGACTGCCCGCTCCGCCGAAGGCCCCCGCTAAATCCGCAGCCGAGCCGCTCTGCAACATGATGACAATGACCAATATAAAACAAACGGCTACGTGCAGAGTCACGAGAATAAACGTCATGCGCCAACCTACCCAGATCAAGGCGATGGCGACTATTAGTGACAAACCCCATTTCGTCCACGATGACATTTCCAACTCCTAGTAAATGCGGCCGCGAATTCCGAGTGACTAGCGGCGATTAAAAATTCACGATTGCGGCGAACGACTTTGCATCCAGGCTCGCACCACCGACCAGCGCGCCGTCAATCTCCTCCTGCGCCATCAACCCTTTTATGTTGTCAGGCTTGACGCTTCCGCCGTAGAGGATACGAAGTGCGGAGGCACATTCCGGCGAAAACTGCTTGGCGGCGAGTTCGCGCAAAAAGCGGTGAACAGCGGCCGCAATTTCCGGCGTCGCAGTCCGCCCCGTACCAATGGCCCAGATCGGTTCGTAAGCTAAGAGAATACGCGAGAAGTCCGCATCGGTCAACGCGTGCAAGCCGCCCTCAAACTGGCGTTTGAGCACGGCGTGGGTCAGATTTGCGTCGCGCTCGGCAGCCAATTCCCCGACGCAAATGATGGGAGTGAGACCAGCATGGAGAGCGGCGCCTAGCTTACGATTTACGGATTCGTCAGTTTCTCCGAAGTATTGCCGGCGCTCTGAATGGCCGATAATTACGCCGCGGCAGCCTGCTTCCACAAGCATGGGCATGGATATCTCCCCGGTGAAAGCGCCTTCGCGTGCCCAATGCGCGTTTTGCGCTGCAATGGCAATTGGGGTGCCGGCTGCGGCCTCTACGGCCACGGAAAGCGCAGTGAACGGAGGGGCAATGATGATGTCGCAATGCCGGGAGTGGGCGACGAGCGGTTTGAATGCGGCAAAGAACTGGCGCGTGTCCGCCTGAGTCTTGTACATCTTCCAATTGCCGGCAATGACCGGGCGGCGAGACATTTATTTTTCCTTCCGGCTGTCGGATTTGTTTGTAAGCGCTTCGACACCGGGGAGTTTTTTGCCGGCGAGAAATTCGAGCGAAGCGCCGCCGCCTGTCGAGATGTGCGAAATTTTTGAAGCGAGTCCGGACCGTTCGACCGCCGCGACAGAATCGCCGCCGCCAACGATCGAAGTTGCGCCTGCGGCGGACGCCGCAGCTACTGCGCGCGCGATGGCCAGAGTGCCTTGCGCGAATGCGGGTTTCTCGAACATGCCCACCGGACCATTCCATACAATCGTGCGAGCGGCGGCAATTTCCTGATTGAACAAGGCGATGGTTTTAGGGCCGATGTCGAGACCCATCAGGTTTTCCGGAGTCTGCGCGATATCCGTGACGCGTGTTGATGCCGAGTCAGGCGATTCAGCGAGAACATGATCTACAGGCAGAACGAAGCGGAATTGGCGCCGGCGCCCTTCTTCGAGAAGATCCCTCGCAAGATCAAGCTTGTCGTTTTCGACCAGGGACTTCCCTACTGGCAGCCCTTGTGACTTCAGAAAAGTGTAAGCCATGGCGCCGCCGATCAATATGGCGTCCGAGAGTTTCATCAGATTCTGCACGACTTCAATTTTGTCGGAAACTTTTGCGCCGCCGAGAATGGCAACGAACGGTCGGTCCGGGTTGGACACCGCTTTTCCGAGATAGGTGAGTTCTTTTTCCATCAGCAGGCCGGCGGCGGACTGGCGAACAAATTTCGTGATGCCGACTACAGAGGCGTGCGCGCGGTGCGAAGAACCAAATGCATCGCAAACAAAAAGCTGGTCGCACAATTGCGCGAGCTGGCGCGAAAATTCCGGGTCATTGGCCTCTTCCTGCGGATGAAACCGAACATTCTCGAGAAGCAGGACTTCTCCATCACGCAACGCTTTGCTTTTCGCTTCGGCATCAGCGCCCACACAATCGGCAGCGAACGCGACTGGTTGGCCCAGGAGTTTGCTCAACCGCACTGCGACAGGCGCGAGAGTGTACTTCAGGTCGATTTTGCCTTTGGGGCGGCCGAGATGGGAAGCGAGGACAAGCCGCGCGCCGCGGTCGATTGCGAGGCGCAAAGTAGGAAGCGTTTCGCGGATGCGTGTATCGTCCTCTATTTCCGCTCCGTCCATTGGGACATTGAAGTCCACGCGGATGAACACGCGTTTGCCGGACATTTCAAGATCGCGGATGGATAGCTTATTCATATCGGTAGTGCTGATGACGGCACGCGGTCTAACTTATCAGGAGAACTAGAAACGCGCCGCGACAAGTTTAATCAAATCGCGGCAGCGGCTTGAGTAGCCCCACTCGTTGTCATACCACGCGAGAATCTTGACGCAGTTCGTGCCTACCACGCGCGTGTAGCCGGAATCCACAATCGAAGAGTGCGGATTGCCGCGGAAGTCGATGGAGACCAATTCTTCTTCGGTGTATGCCAGGATGCCCTTCATCGGGCCGTCAGCCGCCTTCTTCAGTGCCGCGTTTACACTCTCCACCGTCGCGGGCTTATCCGTCATCACGGTCAAATCCACCACGCTAACGTTGGGCGTCGGCACGCGAAGCGAAAAACCGTCCAGTTTTCCTTTCAGCTCTGGAATCACCAGGTGAAGCGCTTTCGCAGCGCCGGTGGATGTGGGAATCATGGAAAGAGCTGCCGCCCGCGCTCGGCGGAGATCCGGATGCGGCAGGTCGAGAAGCTTCTGGTCATTCGTGTAAGAATGAATGGTGGTCATCGTTCCGACGTTGATTCCGAATGTATCGTGAATTACTTTTGCAACCGGGGCGAGGCAGTTTGTGGTGCAGGAAGCGTTGGAAATAACGTGATGCTTGGCCGGATCGTAGAGTTTGTCGTTCACTCCGAGAACGAAGGTGGCGTCGGGATCGGTAGCGGGAGCGGAAATAATTACTTTTTTCACCGAGCCGCGGATGTGCTTGCGGGCGTTGGCGCCTGCGGTGAAAAGCCCTGTGGATTCGACCACGATCGATGCGCCCACGGAGTTCCAGTCAATTTCCGCGGGATCCTTCACGCGAAAAACCTTGAATGCTTTCCCGTCCACCGCGATTGTGTCTTCGGTGTGCGTGACTTTATTGGGAAGGTTGCCCAGGATCGAATCGTACTTAAGCAGATGCGCAAGCGTTTTTGAGTCGGTGATATCGTTGACCGCTACAATTTCTATGGAAGGGTCTTCCAGCGCCGCACGAAAAATATTGCGACCGATACGTCCGAAGCCGTTAATTCCAACCTTGATCGACATTCGCCCTCCCGGCAGAAGCGATAGACGCGGACAACGACGGAACTATGCGCACGAATTTACCGAACGTGATGCTAGGGTGCACAACGAAAAAAGTCAACGCGGTCAGTCGAATTCCTTTACACGGATTACCTTATCTCCGGTAAAGGTGACAAAAGTTGTCCGTGCGGGCGGATTGCCGTAAATCCAGTCCTCGGTTTCCGTGCCGTCCGGATCGCGCTCGCGCACCTTGTGGTCCGGTCGTCCGAGCGCCGCGAGCACCATTTCGTGGTCCATGCCCGCAATGGCTCTCTGATCTCTAATGGCGTCTTTAAACTGCGCGGGCAATGTGTCAACCCAGTTCACTGCGGCGGATTGTTCCTTGGAGAAACTCAGGAACGCTTGCAGCGCAGTCATCACGTCGTCTGCGCTCATATCCGGCACAGGCTTGCCGTAATCCAGAATCAGCGTCCCACCGGGCCTTTGTTGCGGGCCAGAGGGAAGAGGTGAGTCCGAACCTCCGGCGCTGATCTGAACGTGCTCGCGCAGATTGAAATGTCTTTTCCCTCCGCCATTCACCTGCACGACAATCTCTTTCGCGCGGAATTCGATGTTCGTCACTTGCACGGTTTCGCCGGCGTTTACAGCGGCGCCGTCGTGACGCAGCGCATTTCTGAGTTCTTTGTCATCTAGTTTCTGTCCGACTGGGATTCGGAAGCCTTTTCTTCCGGCCGGAATCGGCGACACGACCTTCGCAAATTCNNCGAGTGGAGGCGGGCAAAGAATTCGGGTCCGGGCCGTCCGGAAGCACAGGCGTGCGATAACGATTTATGTCTGCGCGATCCGCGCTGACAGCGAGCGCGGCCCCGAGCACCAGAATGTGGCGGATATACATGGCAGCCTGACCGGGACCTATTTTATGGCTTTTTGCCCGTCAGGTGAATATGGATTCTTTAGGGGACCAGATGGTTGCAGGAATGGGGCTTCGATCGAGGGAATAGCATTTCGGGCGAAATTCGCGCCGCGGACGAGCGAAACGATCGGTCGAACTTAAGTGACCGCCGCACGAGCTTTCGGNNCGCGCTTCGTACATTCCGCCCGCGCCAACGACAATCAACTCTTCCGACGCGACGAGCCTTTGCGTGTGCACGGCAGGATTGCCGCAGCGCATGCAAATCGCCAGCAGTTTCGTAATTTCTTCCGCGACAGCCAGAAGTCGCGGCATGGGCTCGAAGGGACGCCCCATGAAATCCGTATCAAGACCCGCGACGATCACGCGCTTGCCCAGATCGGCCAGCTTTACGCAGCTCTCGACCAGGCTTTCGCCAAGAAATTGCGCTTCGTCTATGCCGACAACTTCCGTGCGCGGCGCGACTTTAGAGAGAATGTCTTCGCCGGTTGTCACCAACTCTGAATCCAGCTCCAAGCCGGAGTGGGAGACGATTCCGTTCTTGGAGTAGCGCTGATCGATTACCGGCTTAAAAATCTGAACGCGCTGTTTCGCAATTTCCGCGCGTCGCAGACGGCGAATGAGCTCCTCGCTCTTGCCGGAAAACATCGGCCCGACGACGACCTCGATCCAGCCCATGTTGCCCTTGACGATATCCACGCTTCCCCCTTCTGCTTACAGGCTAGCACACAGTGCGGTGAAAATTGATAGTTGGACCGCCGCGTCTCGCTCCGCAAATGGTCAGTAGATCGCACTATTAAAAAAGGGCGCAAAAGCGTTGATGACGGCAACTCGAAAAGCGTCTTGGCGCGTGATGAGATTGCGCGTTAGGACGCCCCAGGCGCCTTGTGCGTCGCGAATGCCGTGGCCTCCGGCAAAGATATCAATCGCTTCAGACAGCTCCACGCCATCGTCAACCACGCGGTTTACGAGCCCTTCGGGAAGGACGATACCTCCCGATTGGCCGAAAAAGCCCTTGCCGCGGCCATCCGTTACGTAGGCCCAGTTCTCGAGAAAAACACAACGTGTGCTGCCATCGCTCACGACATCCAGACCCCCTTCCAAACCGACGAAATATTTCCAGGGCTCGTTTTTTTCGCGTGCGATGCGCAGGAGAGCTTCGGCGCGCTGGCG
>PKWH01000117.1:0-8110 GCA_003131985.1 Acidobacteriota bacterium
TCGAAGTCCCCATAAAAAATATCGTTCGTCCCGGCGGCAAGTCACATTACGGCATTTCGCGTACGTTGCGCGTCTTCTTCGACATCATAACCATCCGGTTTCTTATGCGTTACATGACGCGTCCCCTGCACTTTTTCGGTCCGACCGGTCTGCTGGGAATGTTTTTGGGCGCGGCAATTCTGTTCGTACTGCTTCTTCAGAAGATCTTCTGGGGCGTCTCAATTTTCATTCAGCACGGACCTCTTCTCGTTTTGGGAATGATGTTATGTTTATTCGGGGTTCAACTGCTTGCGGTTGGGCTGGTCGGTGAGTTGCTCATGCGTACGCACTTCGAATCGCGCGAAAACCCGGTGTATCGCCTGGAACGTGTCTTCGGGGCGTCGCAATCGCCGGAAGCTCCCCTTCGTGCCGATAAAAATGCGCTTGCGGCCAAGCCTCTCAGTCGTTAGAGTACGGCCTATACGCTCGGCAATGGCGTACAAATTCCGGTAAGGAAAAATCTCATGCGCAAAGCTATTTTAGTAAGTTCCGCAGTACTGATTGCAGCCGCTCTGGTTTTCGCCGGTGGCGATCCTTGGAAATCAAAGCCCTATCAACAGTGGGATGACAAAGACGTTAAGAGAATCCTGGAAGATTCTCCCTGGGCTAAGATTGTCCAGGTCGATGTTACTTGGAAGGCTGGGAAAGATAGCTCAAGCGGAGATATGGGCGCTCCGGCTCCTGCCGCAAACCAACAGGGGCCTACGGGGGGCGGCGGCGGAAAGATGATGGGCGGCGGATCGTCGCCTGCTGCGCCTGCCGCTAACACTCCTGTCGCCGGAGATTCCGGGAGCTCGTCTGGCGAAGCATCTTTTCTCGTTCGCTGGGTATCATCAAAGACGGTTGAGAAGGCTGTGTACCGCAAAGCGGAACTAGCCGGCACGATGAAACCGGAGGACGCAGAAAAAGAGCTGGCAAAAACCTTTGATGTTTATGAACTCGTCGTTTTCGGTCCCGATATGAAGCCGTTTCAATCGGCGGACGAAGATGTCCTCAAAACCAGCGCTGATTTAATTGAAAAGAAAACAAAGCAGAAAATTTCGCCCTACAAGGTTGAAATCACCCGGTCACCGGACGGAACCAAAGTGCAAGCCGTAGCGTTCACTTTCCTCAAGAAGGCAGCCAACGGCGAGCCGACCATAGCGGACGACGAAAAGGGCGTTGATTTTAATTGTTTCGTCGGCGGGGCAAAAATCCACGTCAGTTTCGATATTTCAAAAATGCAGGACGCCCAGGGACGTGACCTCTAAGCTGTAAGCACGAGAAGATCATCTCAGCCGTTCGAGGAGTTTTCATGAAAAATTCTTGGCGTTACGCAACCGCATTCCTGCTGGCTCTGGTGGCAACGGCTGCAGGTGCTCAGATGGGCCGTTTCTCTTCCCCGCACGTCATGGGATTTTGGAATCCCGTCGTAGGCGCAGGGGCGGAGTACGAAATGCAATCCGCGAAGGGCGACAAGTCCAATATGCAAATTACAATCGTCGGCAAAGAGTCAGTCGACGGAAAAGACGCATATTGGTACGAGATGTCCTTTAATCACGGAAACGGTCAGATGGTCATGAAGCAGTTGATGGTTCTGAATGGTTCCGATACTCAAATCTCGCGCATGATCATGCAAATGCCTGGCCGTCCCCCGATGGAGATGCCCACGCAAATGATGCATCAGGATCGCGCGCCGCAAACCGCAGACGTTCGGACTGGCGGCGAGGATTTGGGGAGCGAAACAATCACCGTCCCTGCCGGCACTTTCACCTGCCAGCATTACAAAACGAAAAGCGGCGGCGAAGTTTGGGTCTCGCAGAAGGTTTCTCCTTACGGCCTGGTGAAATCCAAGTCGAATGATACTTCCATGGAGCTGACCAAGATCATCACCGGCGCGAAGGACCAGATCACCGGTACGCCTCAGCCCTTCAACCCGCAAATGATGATGCAACAGCAGCAACAGCCCCAATAGCCCCAGTAGCGATGATGTCCGAGCGCTAATCGCTTTCAGAAATTAGAAAGAGGCGTCCCGCGATCCCGTCGGGGCGCCTCTTAGTTTTTTGCAGTGATTTTTGGTTCCGTGGCGTGCATTTCTCGGAGCTCAGCGTCCATGCGCACTGCCGAAGAAAAATTCTATCGTGCCCGGATCACCACCCGTGACGAGTTCTCGCCCGGTCTATGGAAGTTTCATCTCGATCCCGGCGGGGAATTCCAGTTTGTAGCAGGCCAGTTTGCGACTCTCGGCGTGCAGACTTCACAAAAACTCATCGAGCGGGCTTACTCCATCGTTTCGTCGCCCTACGAACGTGAGCTTGAGCTTTTCGTCGAGCTCGTTCCCGCTGGCGAGCTGACTCCGCTATTGCACGCGCTTCCGGTGGGCGCTTATATGTCCTTGCGAAAACTCGCCAAGGGCCGTTTCACCCTGGATCTGAAGAGCGGTCACAAGAATCATCTCTTGCTCAGCACGGTCACTGGCGTAGCTCCATACATCTCCTATATCCGCACGCTCTACAAAGATTGGAGCGATAACCGCCCTCCTGCTGATATTCATTTGTTCTTGCTTAACGCCGCAAGCCGCTCCTGGGAATTCGGCTATCACGAAGAACTTGAGCAGCTGGCAACGAAAGTACCCTGGCTCACTTACATTCCAACCGTAAGCCGTTCGCACGAAGACACCAAATGGTGCGGCGAGACAGGCCGCGTGGAAGACCTCATCCGCAAATACACGGACGAGTGGAATCTGACGGGTTCAGACACGACGGGTTATCTCTGCGGTCATCCGCAAATGATCGAACTCGGGAAGGGAATTTTGCTTCGTCGCGGATTTGCGAAAGAGTCCCTGAAAGAAGAAGTGTATTGGATTCCGCCGAAGACTCTCCGCCGCTGACGGGCGTGCAAGGGGCGTTGCGCCGCCCGCCAGTGACGGATTCCCGCTGGGGACCCGCCTTAAATCGTCGGGCCCGAAGCAGCAAGCTGTTCAATCGTGCTCGAAATCGCGCGGATCGGAGTAGAAACGTGCACGGTTTCGTTTTCATCTTGCACATCCACCACGATCGAGCCGCCTTCTTTCGCCACGCGAACGTGTTCGCCGGGTTCTTTCACCTCAACAAGCGTCACGTCGTCGCTATCGCGCAGTTGGTCCAGCGCCGCGCGAATAGTCGGCATCCAGGGCCGAATCTGGGTCGCGACGCGCGACAAATCCCTTTGTGGCGCGAAATGCATGCCGATCGGCACCAGCATCGCCGGAGCGATCACGTAAACGTGATGTACTTCCGGCTGCCGCTCCACAACCTTCACTTCGATCATTCCTTCGCTGCAGAGCACTCCAACTCCCGCTACCGCCGTTCCCACAATTCCTAGCGCAATTTTACCGAACAGGATCACAAATCACCTCCGCCGGGATATTGGCCGGCTACTCTGAAGCGTTTTTCGAGTCAACCCAAATGCGTACATGTTGCGATGCATCCTCGACGGTTATCAGCAGCGCATCGCCCGCATCGCTCAGCGCCCGAATCGCCGCGGAAATGTCGAGCTCGTTATTTTTTGTATTGGAAAGCAGCGCATCCACCACCTTCATCGGAATCGTGATATCTACCTTCTCGCCGCCTTTCGCTCCGTCGCGAACGTGCACCACCAGGTTTCCATTCGACTTTGCGACGCGCACGTCTTGATCTTTTTCCTTCACCGTGACGAACTCGTTGTCTGGCGATGTCCGCAGCGCGTCCAGCAACGCACGAATATCCACATCGTTCATTTCCGTGGACCCGATGGTCACATGCCCGTTATGCAGATTGCCTTTATTCAAAGTCGGCAAAATCTTTTCGGCCATCGAGAGCGGCACGTTCACGTTCACGCTTTCGCCCTTCGTCGCATCGTTCACTGTGATGTGAAGGTATCGCTCGGCTGTGGCAGCCATAGCTGCCGGCGCAGCCCCCACCATCGCTGCCAGAATGCAAACCATCACGATCCCGCAAAGTCGTTTTCTCATTTTTGGGAAGCCTCCCCTGCTCTTCCTGCTCCTATGTACGGCGCAGCCCCCGCAAATGTTCCGTGGTACCTCCGGAAATCTTTGTGGGTCGTGGCTTCAGCCACGACATAGAAGCTGCAGGATTGGGCGGCTTTAGCCGCTGAAGTTCCCGTTTGCTGCCGCCCACAAACTTTTCGGGCTGCACCGCGCAGGAGGAATTATTTGCGTTGAAGTTTGAAATAAACAGCAGCCAGCGGCGGGACGCGAATCTTCAAAGAGTAAGGACGGCCATTCCACGGAACAGGCTCCGCGGGCACTCCGCCGGAATTCCCGTTGTCGCTTCCTTCGTAGTACGCCGAATCGGTGTTCAGTATCTCGCCGTAAAATCCTTCTTCCGGCACGCCCACGCGGTAATTTTCACGCACCACCGGCGTGAAATTGCACACCACAACGACGAAATCGTGCAAGTCCCGGGCGCGCCGTAAAAACGAAAGAATGCTCGCTGCGGCGTCGTTGGCCTCCAGCCATTCAAATCCCGGCCATTCAAAATCAACCTCATGCAGCGCGGCCTCGGTGGTGTGAAGGTGGTTTAAATCCGTAACCAGCCGCTGGACTCCTCGGTGCGGCGGCGATTCCTCCAGCCGCCAATCGAGCGCTCCGGTCTCCGACCATTCATTCCGCTGCGCCAGCTCGCATCCCATGAACAAAAGCTTTTTCCCCGGATGCGCGTACATGTAGCCGTAGAGCAGCCGCAAATTTGCAAACTTCTGCCAATCGTCGCCCGGCATTTTTTCCAGCAGCGTGCGTTTGCCGTGCACCACTTCGTCGTGCGAAAGCGGCAGAACGAAGTTTTCGTTGAACGCATAGATCATCGAAAACGTCAGCTCGTTGTGGTGATGCTGCCGGTGAATTGGGTCGTACGCAAAATAACGCAGCGTGTCGTTCATCCATCCCATGTTCCATTTCAGATCGAAGCCCAGTCCGCCGTCATACGTTGGACGCGACACCGCCGGCCACGACGTGGATTCCTCCGCAATCATCAACGCTCCCGCATGCCGCTTGTGAACCACCTCGTTGAGCCGCTTGATGAAATCAATGGCCTCCAAATTCTCTCGCCCGCCGTAAGGATTCGGTATCCACTCACCCGGCTTGCGCGAATAATCCAGATACAGCATCGACGCCACCGCATCCACTCGCAGCCCATCGATGTGATATTTGTCCAGCCAGAAAAGCCCGTTTGAGATCAAGTAATTCTGCACTTCATTGCGTCCGTAATTGAAAACCAGCGTGCCCCAGTCCGGATGAGATCCCCGCCGCGGGTCCGCATGCTCGTAAAGATGTGTGCCGTCAAAAAACGCCAGCCCGTGCGCATCCCGCGGAAAATGCGCCGGCGTCCAATCCAGAAAAACGCCGATTCCTTCGCGATGGCAGCAATCCACAAAATACATAAAATCCGCCGGCGAACCGTACCGCCGCGTCACCGCGTAATACCCAACCGTCTGATAGCCCCACGAAGCGTCGTAGGGATGCTCCATGATCGGCATCAGTTCAATGTGCGTGTAGCCCAGCCGCTTCACGTAGGGAATCAGTTCTTCCGCCAGCTCGCGATACGTAAGCCAGCGGTTTCCTTCCAAAGTTTTCCGCCGCCACGATCCCGCGTGCAGCTCGTACACCGTCATCGGCGCATGCAGCCAGTCTCGTCCCGCGCGCGCTTTCATCCATGCCGCATCTTTCCATTCATAGTTCTCGATATTGCAAACCACCGAGGCGCTTTTCGGCCGCAACTCCGCCGCGAATCCATACGGGTCAGCTTTCAGCCGCACAAGATTTCCGTTGCGCGAACGTATCTCGAATTTATACAGCGCGCCTTCGCCGAGGCCGGGAATGAAAAGCTCCCAGATCCCGCTCGCGCCCCGGTTGCGCATGGTGTGAACGCGCCCGTCCCAATAATTGAAATCCCCGACGACGCTCACTCGCTGCGCGTTCGGCGCCCACACTCCGAAATGCACGCCTCGCACGCCGTCAATCTCCCGCACATGCGCGCCCTGCTTTTCGTACTTCAGGTAATGCGTGCCTTCGCCCGAAAGATACAAGTCATAGTCGGTCAGCAGCGGCGGGAACGCATAAGGATCGTAATCCTCCCAAGTATTTCCATCAGCAAATCGAAATCGCAATCGATACGCATTCGGCGCAAGCGCTTCACCCCCGCGCAATGCTACGCCACTTGAAGCCTTGCCGTTCCGCAAACCAGCGACGCCGGAAGCCGAAGCCGCCTCGTCCTTGCGAGAGATAGCGCCACTCGAATCAGCCACAGCGTCGCCTTCAAGCGTGCTTACGGGGATAGGAATTGCCAGCGCCTCAAACACGCCGTCAGGATGAATCTGCGTCATCGCCTGCGGCTCCGGATTTCCGCGCCACAACAGCCTCGCTTCCGTCGCTCCAGGCCGGAACGCGCGAATCACCAGCACGCGTTTCCCGTCGCGCTCGATCCAGTGCGGCCCCAGAATCAGCGACGCATCCGAGTCCTCGCCGCGCACAATCCGCTCAATCTCCTCGCGCAAGTTCGCGCCAGCAGTCTTCACTCCGTCCCCTTGTTTGTTTTTTTCGTCCATGCCGTGCGCTTTTTTCTATTTTTCGTTCGTGTCGCCGCGAATCGGATATGCAGTACCCTGTATTTCTTCTTCCGCGCCTTCTTGAATCCGCTGCACAATTCGCATCACCATCTTACCGGAGCGCTCTCGCCGCGCCAAACCCCGCGCCTCTATCCTGGAAGCGCGGAGATTTCTCGCGACGTAAACGACGCGCGCGCAGCGCGCACCCTCTGCGCAGCCTCACCCGCAGCAAGCTTTCGTCTGCAGAACCCACGTCTGGAGACGCCTGCGCGCTCTTCCGTCGCGCTGGACTTGCCTCAAATTCCTAGGTACGCTACCGGGCACCCGGGGCGCACAGCGGGGACAATCCACCGAAGGAGTTCCATCATGAGAAACATTTCTCGCTCCATACTCTTCCTCGTCGCGCTGGTCGTGTTCTCCGGCGCAAGCGCAACCACAGTCCGCGCGCAAGACGCCGCCGCGAAAAAAACCAAAACTCCAAGCGAAGCCGTCCTCGAATCCTGGAACGACGTCGGCAACCGCCTCATCACCATGGCCCAAGATTGGCCCGAAGATAAATACACATACAAGCTCACTCCCGATGTCCGCACTTTCCAGCAAGTGCTCCTGCACGTTGCTGGCTCGAATTACGATTTCTTAAACCACGTCGCCGGCTCGAAGCTGGGTGAAGCTGCAAACGATCCCGCAGTCGCCAGTTACAAAACCAAAGCCGAGACCGTCGCATACCTGAAAAAATCCGTCACCGACGGCGCCGCACTGATTCAAAAGGAAGGCGACGCGGGCGTCCTCAAGCATCTCGATTACTGGATCGGCTACGTCGAGCATATGGGAGAACACTACGGCTTGCTCGTCGCCTACTACCGCGCCAACAATCAAGTGCCGCCCGAATCCCGCCCAAAGAAGTGACGGCGCGATAAGGATCGTCATCCCGCTTGACCTGACGCGGGAAGGGCGCGGCTCACGCGAGAGCTCTGTTCTTGTAATTTGATTTCGGCGCGATAAGGGTCTAAATCAAAATGCCTGCCTAGGTTAATGGCCCGGACTGGTTCTCATGAAACGAGGCGAGGCGATGAATACAGAAGCGATGCACAAGGCTTTGGCTGGTTCGCAGGCCGGAAAGCTCACTTTTCCTGAAGTGGTGGGCATGCTCATCAGCTCGGGCGTCGAATCGTACTTCGCCGACTTGCTTCGCGGCGAGGAAACTTTTTACACCACCGATGGCGAAACGCACCGTGAGCAGATGACACTTCCGCCCGCGAAGATCGCCGCCGATTTCTCGCAGCCTGGAGTCGTCGCCGCCATCCGTGCCGCGCAAGCCGACCAGATCCGCTACCCGGAGTTTGTGAAGCAGGTCACAGCCGCGGGCACCATCGGCTATTGGGCTTTCTTAACCGGCAAAAAAGTAATTTACTTCGGCCGCAAGGGCGAGTTTCACGTAGAAGAGTTTCCGCGCCCGAAATCGTGAATCTTCCACTTCACGATTTCCACTTCTCAAAATCACCATGTCCCG
>PKWH01000117.1:8149-8420 GCA_003131985.1 Acidobacteriota bacterium
GCCACCGGCGCACTCTTAATCCCCATCGCGACGTGCTGCGCCAAGTTGTTCAAGTCTCCCGTCATGTAGCCAATGCCCACTGTCTGTCCCCCTACTTGCAGGATGGCTGTGTTCATCATGCCCATCGCGAAGCTCAGTATCACGATGCTTAGCGGCTCGGGCCACGCGAAGTAAGCCGCAGCGACGCCAACGGTGAGCATCGCCGCTACCAACGCAGAAAGCCGAGGCAATGCACGCCGTCGATCGCCATGCGTCAGCAGTGTCCCTGCTA
>PKWH01000117.1:8438-11609 GCA_003131985.1 Acidobacteriota bacterium
CGTGCACCCCCGCAGATGTCGTGTTGCCCGTCATGAACGACGCGTAAACCCCGAACTTCACCAGCGCATAGGAGTCCACATACCCGGAAATCAGCGCGAGCCCCGCGGCTCTCCACCCTTCCTGCCTTGCAGCTTTCTGTGATGACGCCACTCCGTTGCCCGTGCGAGCGAACTCCCGAATCCGTTGCTTCTCGCCGTCTGACACGGACGAGCACCCTTATACACCCGAGCCCCTATCGTGTGAACCAAATTGCTCTTGCTCGCGTAACCTTCGTTTTTATGCTGCGGTCGCCGCCGCCGAACCGTCATTCTCTTTGCGACTCTAGATCGACCTGAGCGTAATACTACCTCAGCGTCGCAGGAGCATCAGAAATAGTCTGGCGCGCAAGCGCTGAGCGGAATGTTCAGAAAGAAGCCAGTACCGCGCGCTTGACAGAGTTCATTCCGTCGACGAGAATGCGCCGTGCGTGCTCGCGAGACTCCGACGTTGCCACCATTTATCAATTCGCAATAGAGCATCAATTCTCGTCATCTGAGATGCCAGACATAAACCAGCTCCCCACCTCGCAACGCAAGAACGCTACGGTACTCTTTGCCGATCTTTCCGGATTCACCGCCATGTCCACGAATCTCGATCCGGAAGAGGTTCGAGATATCGTTAATCGCTATTTTGAAGCACTGTCGACAGCGGTGCGACGGTATGAAGGCTTCATCGACAAGTATATTGGCGACTGTTTGATGGCGGTATTTGGTGTGCCCGCCACTCACGAGAATGATGCGGAACGCGCTTGCCGTGCCGCTCTAGACATGCAGTTGGCCGTGCGCGATCTGGCATCCAGCTTCGGCAACGAGGCCCAGCCTCCCGAAGTGCACATCGGTATCAACACTGGGCTAGTGGTGGCCGCTCCAATGGGAAGTGGCGACAGCGCTCAGTTCACCGTAATGGGAGATGCGGTCAACTTGGCATCGCGCCTGTGCCATGAGGCTGAGAACGGCCAGATTGCCGTGGGGGAAAGCACGTGGACTCTGGTGACGCAAGACTTCGACTTCGCTCCAAAAGAACTCCGCTCCATCAAGGGCAAACCAGAGAAGGTTTCCGTCTTTTTCCTTCGGGGGCATTCGCAAAAGGGCGGCCGAGATCAAAAGCGCACGCAGCCGGCAATGGTCGGCCGCGCTAGAGAGATTGCACTGGCGAAGGATTTACTGACCGACGCCCGAAATAGACACGGGGCACTACTGTATATCACGGGCGACCCTGGACTGGGGAAGAGCAGGTTGTCATCGGAGATCTCGAAATGGGCTACTGCGAACGGATACCGGATTCTTTCCGCTGCGGCGCAGCCGCTCGCAACTATTGATCCTTATAGCTTATGGGCTCAGATATTAGCGGAGCTAATTGGCGTAGCACCAGGGATGAGTCCTGGCGAGGTAGAAGCTGCGTTTAAGATCTTTCTGCAATCGAACGCGGCGTATGCGGCGCAAGAGGCTGTTCTTCGAGCAACTGTTGGATTGCCGACGTCCGACTTTGAGCTATTGGACGAAGCCGCACGCTTCAATTCCGTCACCAGAGGATGGAATACAGTTCTGCACGCGCTGGAGGCGGAATCGCCGCTGCTGCTGGTGCTAGACGATTTGCAATGGGCCGATCCGTTCTCTATGCCACTGATCGATCAGATCATTGACTTTATTCCCAGCCATGCCGTTGTCTTTTGCTGTCTTGCACGACACGAATTTCAGAATAGTTGGGCGAGCCGTTCTTATTACCATCAAATCACGCTGCGTCCGCTGCCTGCCGAAGACAGTACCGTTCTGGTGCGAGAACTACTGAAGGGGGGCGCAATATTTAACGAAGTGGAAGTGGTGGCACGTGCGGAAGGCAACCCGTTCTATCTGACAGAATTGGCACAATCCGCGGCCCAGCGCGGAGATGCGAAGCTCCCAGCCACAATTGAGGGCGTGATTCTGGAGCGCATCGATCGCCTGGAGCAACAATCGCGGCAAATCTTGGAATTGGCATCCGTCATTGGCCGGGAGTTCCCCGAACGCCTGCTTCGATCTGTTGCAAACTCGGAACAGATCGAATCACAACTCCGCAGTTTGCGTGAACTCGAATTTATCTATGAGAAAGAAATCACCCCAGAGCTGCTTTACCTCTTTAAGCACTATCTTACGCAGGAGGCCACCTACAACAGCATCCTCATTCAGAGACGGAAGGAAATGCATCGGCGGGTGGCTGCAGCGATCGAACAAGTCTACAAAGACAGCTTGGACCGCTATTATTCTGTGCTGGCGCAGCACTATGAAAAAGCGGCAGAGTACAAGCGAGCTTTTGAATGCTACCGCTTGGCCGGAGACAAGGCGCAGGGCACCACTAGTGTCAGTGCGGCTGCGCAGCTTTATGAGCGGGGTGAGACGGCACTGCAGATGTTGCACCAGGATCGCCCCGGGCTACGTAACAAATGGAAGACTTTTGCAGTCGTAGGCGCACTTTCGTTGGCGTGGATGTGTGCGGTCGGCTGGCACGCCAGCCGCGTTGACGGTACTCAGTTTCAAATTGAAAAGTACCTCGCCTTGTGCCTAGGATCTTTCCTCATTGTTTTTGGCGGCTTTGTGTTCTTGACTACGCGATGGTCATTTCTGGTCTACCCGGATCGGATTAGGATACGGAGCAAAACGCGAGTTATTAACATTCCCTTCGAGCGGATCACGGGTGTTCAAGTGATCTCCTTTCGGCACCGGCCGACCCCACAGGTTTTATGGACTGAGCTCAGGATCTTTTTCGATCCACGGTATCCAAAGTATGGCCTTGGCCAGATTCGCGTCCTGCGTGGGATACGAGAAATCATCCGTGTCGATTGTACTCATCAAAATTGGAGAAAAGGATACTACCTCGATATGGACGATCCTCGTTCCTTCCTCCAAACACTAAATCGAGCGCTACAGCGCTACCGGCTCATCCGAACGGACGAGTCTCATTGATGTGGATGGGGCGACCCTTTCGCGCCACGCCGGAGTTCACCGAAGGCATGGATGAAATTTGCGGGCGCCTCAGGCCTTCGGTTCTTGTAGGACGCGGGTTTTGACGTTGGGCTTCAATCTTTCGTCTCGAACTTGACCTCATTCCCAAAACGGGGAATAGCACCGCATCGCAGAGTTATGCTCACACACACG
>PKWH01000112.1 GCA_003131985.1 Acidobacteriota bacterium
GCGCTTGCGCTTGGGGGGAGTTCCTTCCGCCATTTCCACCACCATGATGCTGGTGACAAATTTCTTGGGGCCGTGCAGGTCGAAGTCGATCGAGGTCCGGTCGTTATCGGATTCAGTGACCACGCCCAAACCGTACTGGAAGTGCTTGATGTACTGGCCTTCGGGAAGTGCTTTCAACAGGGGCTCCTCATTCCAAGCGATAAGTGCGATTTAACAGTGGCCGGGAAAATGCTCGGGAAACTTTTGGTGCGAAAAAAAAGGGCGAACCGGCCAAAGCCGGCTCGCCCCATTCGACTAGAGGCTGGTAACGTTCGCTGCCTGCAGACCCTTCGGTCCACGGGTCACTTCGAACTCAACCGCTTGGCCTTCGTTCAGCGACTTATATCCTTCCGCCTGAATCGCGGAAAAATGGACGAAAACGTCCTCGCCGGACTGGCGCTGGATGAATCCAAAACCCTTGCTGGCATTGAACCACTTTACTGTTCCTTGTTCTCTCACTGATGTACTTCCTTCTTTTTAAGCTATTTGTGCTTCTCGACCGCCTCCAGCCGTAAAGCAAAAGAGGCTGCAAGTTTGAACTTGCAGCCCCTTCAATCGAATCTAAAGGTGTTACAAGAGCAACAAACGCAAACCAACAATAGCATGTTTCGAGCGTTGAACCTAGCGGAATTTTGGCGCCTTCTGGATGTAATTCGATTTAAATTTATTGCGTGATTGCCCGTGACAGCGGCGTTCGCGGTGTTTGCGGCTACGATGCGGCTATTGCGGGACTACAACATTTGGCGGAGAACGTACTGCAGGATGCCGCCGTGTTGGTAGTAGGCGAGTTCGAAGGGCGTATCCACGCGAGTGATTGCCGTAAATGTCTTTTCAGCGCCGTCAGCGGCTCGAGCGCGCACTTTCATTTTCTTTCGCGGCTCGAACTTGTGCGCCAGACCTTCAATGTCAAAAATTTCGAGTCCCGTGAGTCCCAAAGTGTTTAGATTCTGATCGGGCAAAAATTCAAGGGGAAGGATTCCCATGCCAACCAGATTGCTGCGGTGAATGCGTTCGAAGCTTTCCGCCAGAACGGCGCGAACGCCCAGCAACGCAGTTCCTTTGGCGGCCCAGTCGCGCGAGGAACCGGAGCCATATTCCTTCCCAGCGAAGACGATGAGCGGCACGCGTTCATCGTGGTATTTCATCGCCGCGTCATAGATGGACATTTTTTCGTCGCCTGGCTGATGAATCGTCCACCCGCCTTCGGTGCCCGGAGCCAGCAGATTGCGTAGGCGGATATTCGCGAACGTCCCGCGCATCATTACTTCGTGGTTGCCGCGTCGCGCGCCATACGAATTAAAATCCTTCGGCTGGACGCCGCGCGAAATTAAGTATTTTCCGGCGGGAGTGTCGGCGGGAATCGAGCCGGCGGGAGAAATATGATCGGTAGTCACGCTATCACCCAGCACTGCGAGGGCGCGCAGACCGGTCAAATCTTTCAGCGCTACAGGGTTCCGCGGCATGTCTTGAAAAAATGGAGGATGATTGATGTAGGTAGATTTCGAATCCCAGGCGTAAAGATCGCCTTCCGGAATTGGCAGCGCTCGCCAATGCTCGTCACCGGTGAACACGTCAGCATATTCTTTTCGGAACATGTCACTGGAAACGGATGAACGCATCGTCGCCTCAACTTCCGCGGGCGTCGGCCAAATATCACGCAGATAGACCGGCTTGCCTCCCTTGTCCTTGCCGAGTGACTCGTTCACGATGTCGAAATCCATTCGTCCTGCGAGCGCATAGGCTACAACCAGAGGCGGTGATGCCAGATAATTCGCGCGGCAAAGAGGGTTGATGCGGCCTTCGAAATTGCGGTTTCCGCTCAACACGGAAACTGCGTGCAGATTATTGTCCTTGATCGCTTTGCTGATCGGATCAGAAAGGGGGCCGCTATTCCCGATGCATGTTGTGCATCCGTAGCCAACCAAGTTGAAGCGCAGCGATTCGAGAAAGGGCGTTAATCCGGCCTTGTCCAGGTAATCAGTGACAACTTTAGATCCCGGAGCAAAACTAGTTTTCACCCAGGGCTTGGAAGTCAGCCCGCGCTCCACTGCTTTTTTCGCGAGCAGGCCTGCCCCGAGCATCAGCGAGGGATTCGAAGTGTTGGTGCAACTCGTGATCGCCGCGATCACTACCGAACCATCTCCCAACTCGAAACGGTCTCCATTGTTCTGCACGCTAACCGACTTGGGAGCGGCGCTCAACGATTTTGCGAACGAGCTCTTCGCATCGGTCAGAAAGACGCTATCTTGCGGCCGCTTCGGGCCGGCCATGGTAGGAACCACAGTCGCGAGATTAAGTTCCAGCCGATCGGAAAAGATGGGGTCCGGCGTCGCGTCGGTGCGGAAAAGGCCCTGCTCCTTCGTATAGGCTTCGACCAGCTTTACCTGTTCCTCACTCCGCGCGGTAAACCGCAAGTAAGCGACCGTCTCCGCATCCACGGGAAAGAATCCCATCGTCGCGCCATATTCGGGCGCCATGTTGGCGATCGTAGCGCGGTCGGGAAGCGTGAGGCTGGAAAGGCCAGTCCCGTAGAACTCCACAAATTTTCCGACCACACCTTTTTTGCGCAACATGTGCGTCACGGTAAGGACAAGGTCCGTAGCTGTTGCACCTTCTGGCAAACGACCGTACAGTTTGAAACCGATCACGGCGGGAATCAGCATGGAGAGCGGCTGGCCCAACATCGCGGCCTCCGCTTCGATTCCTCCGACGCCCCACCCAAAAACTCCAAGCCCATTCACCATCGTGGTATGCGAGTCGGTGCCGACCAGCGAGTCCGGAAAAGCGATCCAAGCGCCATCCTGCTTTTCTCGAAAAACAACGCGCGCGAGATATTCTAGATTCACCTGGTGGCAGATGCCCGTGTCCGGCGGAACAACCTTGAAATTCCGGAATCCTTTCTGGCCCCAGCGGAGAAAGGCATAGCGCTCGATGTTGCGCTGCATCTCCAGATCGGCGTTGAACGCGAAAGCGCCCGTCGTGCCGAACTTATCCACTTGCACGGAGTGATCGATCACCAGCTCAGCGGGAAGCAACGGATTAATTTTTTTGGGATCACCGCCGAGTGTGCACATGGCCTCGCGCATGGCTGCCAGGTCGACCACGGCAGGTACGCCGGTAAAATCCTGCAGCAGAACTCGCGCGGGCATAAAGGAAATTTCCTTTTCCGTGGCGCCTTCCGCGCCGGAAGGATCCCAGCCCGCCAGCGCGCGAACGTCATCGGCGAGGACGAATCGCTCGTCCTCATGCCGCAGCAAATTTTCCAGCAGGACTTTCAGAGAGAATGGCAGGCGCGCGACATTTCCCACACCGGTGCGTTCGAGAGCGTTCAAACGATAAATCTCAAACGATTCGTCACCGGAGCGCAAAGCCGAGCGTGCGGAAAAAGAATTCTTCGATGTGCGGCTCATGCGCGAATAAGTTCTCCTGTTATGGATTCGGTTCCCATTTTAGCGTATCCCCACTGTGTGAGCGGCCGATTCGCAGAAATATTGAGCCTAATGTTTCGGCGGCACGTAACTTTCGGGCAGCTTCGAGCCTTCCCCGAAGAAAAACATTTCCATCTGTTCTTCCATCACCTTCATTCCGTTGGGATCGAGCGGATTTAAGCGGAATTCGTTCATGATCATTTTGGAATGCTCCACCCACAGCTTCCACGCTTCCTTCGAAACGTTGTCGTAAACGCGCTTTCCGATTGGGCCTTTCCAAGGGACACGGTCAAGTCCCGGCATCTCTTTGCCGAATTTAACGCACTTCACCATGTGCACGCCTTGCGTCGCGGACTGGGCGGCTGCCCCCACGTTGGCTGAACGCTTCTCGTCTGCCATGAAACCTCCTCTAATGTCGCCTAATTGAAGATACTTCAACGGCGCGAGAAATTCCAGCTAACGCAGCACGCTTTGCCGGACAACTGCTAGTTGAAAGCAGCGCGTACCAATAATTATGATAGGCTCTCTTGGAAAGTTTGGGTTTGAGAAAATAGAAAAGCTCGCGCCAGGTTGCGAGCGCTAGATCCTCGGGAGACTTATGTCGGACGCCCAAGCATCAGAAACTGCCGAAAAGCCCAAAACCGACGCGTATTACTGTGAGGTGCCTTCTCAGCCTTGCGCCATTGTAATGTTCGGCGCGTCCGGCGATCTGGCGCAGCGGAAGCTTTTGCCCGCGCTTTACGATCTTGCTTTCCATGCCTGCCTCGCGCCGCGATTCCGCCTGGTGGGATTTTCGCGCACCAAAATGGACGATGCCGAATTCCGGCGCAAGTCGGCTGAGGCACTCTCAAAAGCTAAGGCGCCGGAGGCTAACGATAACAGGCGCGGTGAATTCCTAGAGCATCTCCAGTACTTCACCGGGGACTATGACGATCCGGAAGCTTTCCGCCGTCTTGCGGAGCGCCTGAACGCGCTCGACAACGAAGCTCAACTCGGCGGCAATCGTCTTTTTTATCTAGCCACTCCTCCGGAAATCTATCTAAAAATTATCGAGCAGCTTGGAAAAGCCGGTCTCGCGCGTCCCAAGTCCGACAAATCGTGGACGCGCGTCATCATCGAAAAGCCGTTTGGACGCGATCAAGATTCCGCGCGCGCGCTTAACGAGAAGCTTCTCAGCGTGTTCGATGAGTCTCAGGTCTACCGCATCGATCATTACCTGGGGAAAGAGACGGTGCAGAACTTGTTGGTCTTCCGTTTTGGTAACGGAATCTTCGAGCCTTTGTGGAACCGCAATTACATCGATCACGTGCAGATCACAGCCGCTGAATCCTTGGGAGTCGAACGCCGCGCGGCGTTTTACGAATCTGCCGGAGCAATGCGCGACATGATCCAGAGCCACGTCCTCCAGCTCACATCTCTCGTTGCCATGGAATCGCCGGCCACATTTGACGCAACTTCCGTGCGCAACGAAAAAATTAAGGTGCTGCAATCGATTCGGCCTTTCACTGCCGACGCAATTTGGAAATACGTGGTGCGAGGCCAGTACTCGGCTGGGCAGGAAGATGGAAAACCGGTGGTGGGTTATCGGCAGGAACCGGGAGTCAAGCCGGATTCCCCGACGGAGACTTTCGTCGCGATGAAACTTCTGGTGGATAACTGGCGCTGGAGCGGCGTTCCTTTTTATTTGCGCACCGGAAAACGCTTGAAGAAAGGGATCAGCGAGATCGTCATCCGATTCAAGCCGGCCCCGCACAAGGTTTTCCGCGGCGAGAGCACCGAACTCAATTCCATCGTCCTCAATATCCAGCCGGACGAGGGGATTTCGCTTTCTTTTGGAGCGAAAGCGCCCGGCGGCCAAATGCACATTTCGCCAGTAACAATGGATTTTCAGTATCGGGCCACTTTCGGCGGGGTCTCTCGCGAAGCTTACTCCACGCTGATTAATGATTGCATCCGAGGAGACGCCACGCTTTTCGACCGCGCTGACAGCGTTGAGGCAGCCTGGGCGCTCGTCGATCCGATTTTGAAAGCTTGGCAAGGTGCTTCCGCGCCGCCTTTTCCGAATTATCCTGCCGGCAGCGAAGGTCCGCGGGCCGCGGATGACTTGGCAGTTTCCGAAGGACGGCACTGGCGACCTTTGTAGGCTTTTTTACGAGCAGAATTCTCATGCGTTTCACCATCAGTTCGATATAGATTCGGCTTTCATAGAACGCGGTGGAGGGGTTCGATGATTCTTGCGGGAGACTTGGGAGGAACCAAGTCAAACCTCGGGCTGTTCGATGTGCAGCGCGAGAAACTCGTCTGTGTGGTCCGCAAACGCTTTGCCAGCAGCGAGCATTCCGGCCTGGAAGAAATCATGACTCTTTTTTTGAGCGGCGCCAACGCGAAAATCACGCAGGCCTCGTTCGGAATCGCCGGTCCGGTGGTGAACAACCGAGTGCGGGGCACGAACTTGCCATGGGTAGTTGACGGCGCTTCCGTGGCGAAACATCTGGGCCTCGGTCACGTGCGCTTGTTGAATGATCTCGAAGCGTCGGCCTACGGCATTGAAGTTCTCGAGCCACAGGACAGCGAAACCATCCACGCGGGAGTTTCCACTCCTCAAGCCACTCAAGTGATCATCGCCGCAGGAACAGGTCTGGGCGAGGGTGTATTGTTCTGGGATGGCAAGCGGTACTTGCCGATGGCGACCGAATCCGGCCATTCCGACTACTCCCCGAATACCGCTCAGCACGCCGATCTGTGGAAATTTATCAAGCAGAGCGAAGAATTCGTAAGCGCTGAAGCCATCTTGTCCGGTCGAGGTTTTTTACGCGTGCACGAATTTCTGAATCCTTCCGTGCGCCATCCCGGTTTTGACGATCACACCGTGGATCCAGCGCCTGAAATTACTCGCCGCGGCCTTTCTGCGGAATGCCCTGTGTGCGTCGCAACGTTGGATTTGTGGGTTGAAATCTACGGCTCCGAGGCAGGGAACTTGGCTCTCCGCAATGTCGCGCGCGGCGGAATTTACATCGCCGGAGGAATCGCCGTCAAAGTTCTGCCCAAGCTGAAAAATGGCCGCTTTGCCGCGGCCGTAAAACACAAAGAAAAGCTCGCCGATTTTCTAGCCCAAATTCCGATACACGTGATTCTGAACGAAGATTTACCACTGATCGGCGCCGCCAACGTAGCCTGGAAGAATCTATAAGATGAATCCGCGTTTCGTGAGTACGGAAGGGAATGGCAAAGAACCAGTTTACAGGCCTCTTCGTGAGCCTTTCTAAATAAGCTGAATTTTTCCGGATTGCTTCCCGCTCGGCTCTTGGCGTTTAAAGGGATGTTTTCTGAAAGAGTTCCCTAGCTAGCCGCTGTAAGTTCGGAATCGAGACAAAGAACGATGCGCACGAGTTGTCCGTTGCGGAACAACGTACAAGCGCCGTAAACTGGCTTAGTTCCGACTTACGCGCCCGTAGCTCAGTTGGAAAGAGCGTCTGCCTTCTAAGCAGAGGGTCGGGGGTTCGAATCCCTCCGGGCGCGCCAGCCTATTCGAACAACGTCAGGGTGGAGGATAGCTCACCAAGCACAGCCCTTTATCAAAAGCAGATTGCCGCGAATGGAACCGTGACGCCCGGATAATAGAGTGCCAAACTTATCTAGGCGGAGACAATCGATAGACGCAGTGACGCCCCCCAGATTCGACCGTTGTCTCGAGTTCCTCGGATTGACCGGGCATCGCGCAGTATGCCTGTTAGCATCCCGAACGTTGCGTAATTGACCATCCTTCCGACCCCCCGCATGTGATTCCTTCGGTCGAAGTAATCGCCGGCGCAAAAACATCATCCGAAACCGCCCAACCGGCGAGCTGCTTCGGTATCGCCTTGGTGGAACTCGAGCTCACAGGCCCGCTTCAAGCGAGCAGCGATCGAAGTTGCTCGAAATCGCAGAAAAGTGCCCGGTCCATCGAACGCTGGAATCGAAAATCAACATCCGGTCGTGGCTCACGTGAGTTAGTTCCCTTCGACCCTGCCTCTCACAAGAACGCCCGCAAGTCGCCCTGCCTGCCGTGCGATTCCAGATCGAAGTGCGCATTCTCGGAGTCGTGCGTCCAACCTCGCTGAGTCTGCGTCTGGGCGAGCGTTCTGTTTCCTCGCGCCGATGTCAACATGTACGCAGTTGCAAGGATGCTGACGCCAAGCATTCGGGAGAGGTTCGCGCCGCACGGGTAAGGCACCTTTTTTCAGAGATCTAGATGGATAAGCATTTGGGTAATGAGGTGCTTTGAACCAGTGTCGCAAGTGAGATTCGAAGCTGCGAGGAACACTAAAATGGAGAGCCCAACGAAAGAGGTGATGGCCTGGCGATGGGTTCCATCTATCTTGGCGGATCGGAAGAGCAAAAAAAATGGAGTTTTGGCGGAGCCGGGTGATCGCTCGATAGAAGAACTTGAACTGGAGCGGGACAGCATGCTAATAGAGTTGCTCGCCACCCGCGCAAAGGGCGAGAAGGCCGAGCAGACGGCTGCGGCGGCCGCCGGAACAGCGGCTCGAACCAAATGAAATGCAATGAGCGAACTCGCAGCCTTGGGAGAAAGATAGCGGGTATTGCTGTGTTGGTTGCGGGGGGCTTGCTGGCTGCAACGCTCTGCTTTGGCGCCCCCGCGAGTTCTGCCCAAGTTCCCAGCATCTTCAAACCGCAGTCCACGCCTGCGGACACGATCTTCCGTTTGTCGTTGCTAGTCCTGACGATTACCGGTCTTATTTTTATAATTGTTTTCAGCTTGCTTGTATATGCCGTCGTGAAGTACCGCAAGCGCGGCGGTGACGATGGCCGCGAGCCTCCGCAGGTTTATGGCAGCAATCAGGTGGAGCTCGCCTGGACTGTGATTCCCGTGCTTGTCGTGCTGGTGCTCTTCTTCGCGACGGCGCGCGTGATCCATTCCATTCAGGATGCTCCCAAGCCTCCTGGGACGATAGAAGTGATCGCCATTGGCCATCAGTTTTGGTGGGAATTTCGCTATCCCGCTCTCGGCGTAGTCACCGCGAATGAACTGCATGTTCCGGTAAGCGATCCATCGCATCCTTCGCCCACTTTCCTCACGTTGCTTTCCGCAGATACGGACCACAGCTTTTGGGTGCCACGGCTTGCAGGAAAGACGGACTTGATTCCAAACCGCGAGAACCACACCTGGATCGATCCCCACGAGACAGGGCTTTATCTCGGCCAATGCGCGCAGTACTGCGGCACGCAGCATGCCAAAATGCTCTTGCGTGTGTACGTTGATTCGCGCGAACAGTTCGATCGATGGGTGCAGGACGAAAAAAAACCGGCCGTTGTTAACGATGAAGTGGGCGAAGGCCGCCGGATATTTGAGACCACCGCTTGCTTGAATTGCCATGCCGTGTCCGGAACAGTGGCGGACGGACATTTCGGTCCTGATCTCACTCATCTGATGAGTCGCGCCACCATCGCATCGGGCGCTGCGGCGAACACTCCCGAACAACTCAAGATGTGGATTCAAAACCCAGACTCAATCAAGCCGGGCTCGTTGATGCCCGCAATGAAGTTGAATGAAAAAGATCTGGACGCGCTCACCGCGTATCTCGTGACGCTGCGATGAGATCGAGGAAATAGCCATGGCCTCAGACACAATCGCGCTCGGGATTGCCGACCAAGGCGCGCGGCCGATCGGCGAGAGACTCCACGACTGGGTTGTCACCGTAGATCACAAGAAGCTTGGAATTCTTTACATCCTCTACTCGCTGTTGTTCCTCGTCATTGGCGGCGTCGAAGCGACGATCATGCGCATACAGCTCATGGTTCCGCATAACCATTTCGTTTCCCCGCAGGTTTTCAACCGCATGTTCACGATGCACGGCACCACGATGATCTTTTTTGTGGCCATGCCGATCCTGTTCGGCTTCGGCACCTACTTAATTCCGTTGATGATTGGTACTCGCGATATGGCGTTTCCACGGTTGAATGCCTTCAGTTTTTGGATGACCGCTTTCGGCGGTTTGCTTTTGTACTTCAGCTTTATCGGTGGGAACGGACTTTACGGCGCCGGCAATGCGCCCGACGTAGGATGGTTCGCCTACGCGCCGCTCACTTCCCGTGCATTCTCGCCCGGGCATAGCACCGATTTCTGGACGCTGGCCATTCTTGTCTCTGGTATCGGTAGCATCGGAACCGCGGTCAACTTCATCACAACCATTTTGTGCATGCGCTGCCCGGGGATGACTCTGGGGAAAATGCCTTTGCTAGCGTGGCTAAACTTGGTCACGGGTGGATTGGTGATCCTGGCCGTATCGCCGCTCACCGCAGCCCAGATCATGCTTTCAATCGATCGCTTCCTGGGCGGCCACTTCTTCGACACGCAGGCCGGGGGAGCCGCCGTGCTGTGGATGCACTTCTTCTGGATTTTCGGTCACCCGGAGGTCTATGTCCTAATCATTCCGTGCTTCGCGTTTGCTTCCGAAATTATTCCGGTTTTTTCCCGCAAGCCCATCTTCGGATATCCAGTGATGGTGGGTGCCACTATCGCCATCGGGTTTATAAGCATGAGCGTCTGGGCTCACCACATGTTCACAGTCGGGATGTCCTCCTACGGAAACGCTTTCTTTACGGCAACTACGATGGTCATCGCTGTTCCCACCGGGATCAAGATTTTCAACTGGATCGGGACGATGTGGGGCGGCAAGATTCAGTTCAGGGCTCCCATGCTTTTCTGCATTGGTTTCTTGTTCCAATTCCTGATCGCAGGCTTAACCGGANNCGCATGTACAACGAGGCGCTCGCCAAATGGCATTTCTGGCTCTTCTTGATCGGTTTTCATCTGACTTTTGATTTCATGCACATCCCAGGAATGTTGGGGATGCCCCGCCGGATCTACACCTACGAGCCTGGGCGCGGGTGGGATATCTGGAACCTGATCATCACGATCGGCGTGTTCTTTCAGATTGCCGGAGTGCTGGTGTTTGTCGTCAATCTCTTGTGGTCACTCTTAAAAGGGGAGCCTGCCGGGAATGATCCCTGGGACGCGTGGACGCT
>PKWH01000313.1:0-1200 GCA_003131985.1 Acidobacteriota bacterium
AGGATGTTGGCGCCCTCGCGGGCGAATGCGAGCGCGGTCTCGTGACCGATTCCCGACGCGGCACCTGTTACGAGCACCCATTTTCCCTTCAGATCTTTCAACGCCATATTTTTTTGACCTTCCCCCGCGAGAGTGATGGAGCNNGCTTTCACGATTGCCGCAGCTTTTGCATAGGGCGCGAAGAAGGCGTCGAAGTGATCTCCCGCACCGCGGACCACTACGCCGCGCTGGTTGGAAAATTCGCGAAAGCCCTCGATTCCGTGGTGGCAACCCATTCCGCTCATGCCGACGCCGCCGAACGCAAGCGACGGGAGAGCGCCCTGGATTGCGCAGGTATTCACGGCCGCGCCGCCGGAAGTGACTTGATTAAGGATGCGATCAGTTTCCGCGCGGTCATCGCCGAAGACGTACAGTCCGAGAGGNNACCGGCAGGATGGGACCGAAGATCTCTTCCTTCATGATGCGCAGATCGGGCGACGGATCGACGACCAGCGAAATGGGCATGCGGCGCGTCTCACGGTCGGTGCGGCCTTTCGGCTCAAGCTCGACGATTACAGTTTTCTGATCGCGCGCCTCTTGCAGCATCGCGGAGAGGCGGTCGAGATGGCGAAGGGAAATGATGCCGGTGCAATCAGGGCTTCGCGAATAGTCGGAGGCGACTCGGTGCATGAAGTCGAGCGACAGCTTCACGAACGCATCCACCTCGGCGCGAGGCACCAGAGTGTAGTCCACGGAAATGCACATTTGTCCGTTCTTGACGGTCTTCGTGCCGATGATGGATTCGACGTTGGTCGCGGTGACCGAGCCCGGAGTGAGGAGCGCCGGACACTTTCCGCCGAGCTCCAGCGTGACGGGAGTTAAATTTCGTGCGGCTGCCTGCATCACTTGGCGGCCGACGTTTGCGCTTCCGGTATAGAGGAGGTGGTCCCACGGGAGATCGGAGAACGCGCGCGCGAGATCGAGGCCGCCGACGGCGACGTAGACGAGCGTGGGGTCAAAGGTCTTCTCCACCATTTCGCGAAGGAGATCTGCCGAGGCGGGCGTGAATTCGGAGGGCTTGACGATCACGCGATTTCCAGCGGCGAGCATTTCGATCATGGGCCCGACGGAGAGGTCGAAAGGGAAATTCCAGGGCACGATATTGCCGACGACGCCCTTCGGTTGACTTTGGAGGTAGGCTTGCGCGGTGCCCATCATTGC
>PKWH01000313.1:1292-4330 GCA_003131985.1 Acidobacteriota bacterium
GCGGCGCGTTGCGCGGTGAATGCGGATTTGAGCGAGGCAATCGCCGCGTTGTCGTTCGTGGTCGACGGCGCAAACTCTTGGGTCTTGGCGCCCAGGATGGACATTTTGTCACCTCCCAACACGTGGTTTGCAGACGCCTGGATCAGTTTGAGGAGAATGGTCGGGGCGTGGAGATTTGAACTCCAGGCCTCCTGCGCCCAAGGCAGGCGCGCTACCAGGCTGCGCTACGNNAGCGACTGTGCACGAACTGTGCAAATATCGCTCGCATTTTAGTCACTGTGCACAATTGTCCGTGGCCCAAACCATTGAAAAAAAAGAAATGCATTTCACGATGAGAACCGTTGAGAGGAGCGCTGCTTGCCCGAAAAGCAGGTGCGCTCTTTTTGCTGAGGATTCCAAACCTCCATATATTCCATATCTTCTGAATACACACCTGAGACGAGCAAAGAAACTGCCACGCTCGAATTAGCGCAGGAGTCTTGAGTAATTCACCTGCGGGAGCAGAGTCTTCGCGCCAATATTAATATATTTATTAAGGATACAGCCCGCCTGCCTCGTGAGCAGTGGCGCTTCCGTGTGTGGGCAGCCGTTGGTTGAAATCAAGCCCCGCAATATCCGAAGCGGCCAGTCAGACGGCTGGCGGCGTTGTGCCCCACGGCCCGCAGCAAATCCCAGCAACGTAGAAGCGTCGTGCGGATCGCGATGCGGGGTCATCGCATTGTGAAAGCGACTGCAACCGATATCGAACGTGGACTGTGCTAAATCGAACATTTTCCTTATTAGTGCAATGCGATAGTTATGTTGGAACTTTACTTGATGGCCTGATACCGAGTACTTGAGGAGCCCGATGGAAACCCTCGATGCATACCGCGATCGTGGAGATCCGAAAGCCCGGCTCGAACAAGAGGTTGAGGAATCCCGCTCGGTTTTGGAGCGACTCCCGGAGCTGGGGATCGGCATCGACGATGTGACGCGGCAGCTTGAGGACGAGGGAGTTGCGAAGTTCAACGAGCCGTTCGACAAGCTCATGGAGACACTAGCGCAACGGTCATCACCACATTTGGCGAAAGCGTCATGAAGATAAGTCCGCTTGCGGGAAAGCCTGCCCCAGCATCGATCCTGGTGAATGTGCCCAGGCTTGTCACGGCCTACTATACCGAACAGCCCGACCCTTCCGTTCCCGCCCAAAGAGTCGCTTTCGGCACCTCAGGACATCGGGGTTCCGCGTTCGACAAGGCCTTTAATGAGTGGCACATCCTAGCTATCAGCCAAGCGATTTGTCTGTACCGAAAGCTGCACCAGATTAATGGCCCGCTGTTTCTTGGCATGGATACGCATGCGCTGTCCGTGCCGGCGTTGGCGAGCGCGCTTGAGGTGCTGGCAGCCAATGGAGTGGAAGTGATGCTCGCGGAAGGAGACGAATATACCCCTACCCCAGTTATTTCCCACGCGATTCTCACATACAATCACGGGCGCAAGACCGGACTCGCCGACGGTATCGTTATCACGCCTTCGCACAATCCGCCCCGTGACGGCGGCTTCAAGTACAACCCGCCAAACGGCGGGCCCGCAGAGGAGGCGGTCACGGATTGGATTCAGGCGAGATCAAACGAATTTCTCGAAGCCAAGCTACAGGGCGTGAAACGGATTCCTTTCGAGAAAGCTCTTCACGCTTCCACGACCCACCGGCACGACTACCTTAATACTTACATTGCGGATCTCGTGAACGTGGTCAGCATGGACGCAATTCGCGGCGCAAAACTCCACATCGGTGTTGATCCTCTGGGGGGCGCTGGAGTTCACTACTGGGGGCCGATTGCGGAGCGGTACGGGTTGAACCTCACGGTTGTCAATGAGGTGGTCGACCCGACATTTAGTTTCATGACCGTGGATTGGGATGGCCAGATTCGGATGGACCCTTCTTCGGTTTACGCGATGCAGCCTTTGATCGCGATGAAGGACCGCTTTGATCTTTGCTTCGCCTGTGATACGGACCACGACCGTCACGGTATCGTGACCAAAAGTGCAGGGCTGCTGCCGCCCAACCATTATCTCTCCGTCGCTATCTTCTACCTGTTTCAACATCGGCCGAAGTGGCGCAAGGAAGCGGCCGTGGGCAAAACCGTGGTGAGCAGCCAGATGATTGATCGTGTCACGGCGAAGCTCGGCCGAAGGCTTTACGAGGTGCCGGTCGGCTTCAAGTGGTTCGTGGATGGTTTACTCGACGGTACGCTCGGCTTCGGTGGAGAAGAGAGCGCGGGGGCGAGCTTTGCTCGGCTAGACGGCACTGTTTGGACAACGGACAAGGATGGAATTGTACCGGCTCTGCTCGCGGCAGAGATCACAGCCCGGATAGGCCGCGATCCCGGCGAAATCTACGGCAAACTTACGATTGAACTGGGCGAGCCTGTCTATGACCGCGTGGAGGCCCCAGCCACACCGGATCAAAAGAAACTTTTGGCAAAACTCTCCGCCAAGCAGGTCAAGCTTACCGAACTGGCAGGCGAAAAAATCCAGAGTGTCCTCACTGCCGCCCCGGGCAACGGTGCTCCCATCGGTGGGTTAAAAGTAGCGGCGGAGAGCGGATGGTTCGCCGCTCGTCCGTCGGGCACCGAAAACATCTACAAGATTTATGCCGAGAGCTTCCAGGGAGCAGAGCACTTGCGTCGCATTCTGAAGGAAGCCCAGACGATCGTCAGCGACGCTTTGACGGCCGCCCCGGCGCCCGCGCAGAGCAAAGGCCACCAAGGGCCTACGATCCCGTCAGCGGATAGCAAGCGAAGGCAAGCAAGCGGTCGGTAACGGCGACTGAGTTGAGGCAGGTTTTATGAAACCACCGAACGCACAGATCCTGACGATCAACGGCGGTTCGTCCAGTATCAAATTCGCGATATTCGATGCTGTCGGCTCGCTCCGACGAAATCTGACGGGCAGCATTGAACGGATTGGAGTGCCGGGCACGGTCTTGAAGGTGAAAGGTTTGAATCGGGCAGACAACTTTTCCCGATCATTGAAGGCGCTCGATCACGCTGCGGCGG
>PKWH01000338.1:0-1037 GCA_003131985.1 Acidobacteriota bacterium
CGCAAATCGCGATGCTTTCGCTCGCAGGCGGGGAAGCGTGGATCATCACCGACCTGCCGAAAGGCGCTTCAAGTCCCCTGTGGTCCCCGGACGGAAAGCGCATCGCATTCGTAAGCACCACCACTCCGGAAGACATCGACAAGTCCAAGCACAAAAAAGATTCCGCCAAGAGCGACGATGCCGCGAAGCCCAGCGAGCACGAGTCCGACGTCCACATCATCAGCCGCGCCGTCTATCGCGACAATGACGAGGGCTATCTCGATCCCAAGCGCCACGAGCACATTTGGATTCTCGACCTGCCGACAACTTCCGACGAAATCCCCAAGCCCGTGCAGCTCACCACCGGCGATTACGACGAAGGCCAGCTCGTCTGGTCCCGCGATAATTCGCGCATCTATTTCCTCACCCGGCATATCGACGAACCGTATTACGAGCCACCGACCACGGATATTTATTCCGTTCCCGCAGCGGGCGGCGCCGCCGAGAAGCTTGCCACCATTCCAATGGGANNGTCACTCAGCCGGTTCGCTCCTATTCGCAGCCCGATCTTTGGGTAATGGACGTGACGCCCAACGCGCAGCCGAAAAACCTCACCGCCGACTACGACTTCGATATGGGCAGCTCGGTTTTTGGTGACAACGCCGCTCCGCGCGGCGGAAGTGGACGCGGGCTCTACTGGTCGCCCGACGGCCGCTGGCTGTTCGACACCGTCGCCAAACAAGGACGCACACCTGTAGTTCGAGTGGATGCGCAATCCGGCGCCGTCACCGAAATCTCGCAAGGCGATCAGGCGGTGTTCGACTTCTCCGTCACCCCCGACGCACGCAACATGGTCGCTCTGATTTCATCGCCCGTGATGATCGGCGATCTCTTCACGCTTTCGGCCAATGGCGCGCAAACGCGCATCACCAATTTCAATCAAAAACTCTGGTCGCAGCTCGACCTCACCGCTCCGGAAGAAATTAATTACACGAGCTTCGACGGCAAGCGTATTCAAGGCTGGATTCAGAAGCCGCCCGACTTTGACGCGAAGAAAA
>PKWH01000338.1:1138-1643 GCA_003131985.1 Acidobacteriota bacterium
CGAAAAAACTCGGGGTCACCGGCGGCAGCGGCGGTGGCGTGCTCACCGACTGGGTCATCACCCATACGAATCGTTTCGCCGCAGCCGTCTCCCAACGCGATATTTCCAACTGGGCCTCCTGGTGGTACACCGCCGATTTCACTCTTTTCACGCCGCAATGGTTCAAAGCGCCGCCTTTCGAAGACCCACAGGATTACGCAAACCGCTCCGCGATTACTTTTGTGAAAGACATTCACACGCCCGTCCTGTTTGTGCTGGGCGAATCCGNNCCCGACTTTGACGCGAAGAAAAGGTATCCGCTAATTCTGAATATCCACGGCGGGCCGCACGCTGCTTACGGCTGGGTGTTCGATCACGAATTTCAATTCATGGCGGCCAAGGGATATGTGGTCCTCTACGTCAACCCGCGCGGATCCACCAGCTACGGCCAGGATTTCGGCAACATCATTCAGTATCACTACCCCGGCGACGATTACCGCGACCTGATGATCGGCGTGGACGAAGT
>PKWH01000338.1:1648-7002 GCA_003131985.1 Acidobacteriota bacterium
GGTACACCGCCGATTTCACTCTGTTCACCCCGCAGTGGTTCAAAGCCCCGCCTTTCGAAGATCCGCAGGACTACGCAAACCGCTCCGCGATTACTTTTGTGAAAGACATCCACACCCCCGTTCTGTTTGTGCTGGGCGAATCCGACTACCGCACTCCGCAGGATTCCGGCGGCGAACAATTGTTCCGCGCCCTCAAATATATGAAGCGCCCGACCGCCATGGTCGTCTTCCCGCGCGAAACTCACGAACTCTCGCGTTCGGGCGAGCCCTGGCATCGCATCGAGCGCCTCGACCACATCATCGCTTGGTTCGATAAATGGATGATGGGCGTTGCGCATCCAGAATACGATGTGCATCCCGAAACGCCCGTCGCAAAACCGGCATTGGAGGCACGATGAAAAACCACCTGCTAGCAATCGGCATTGGCATGTGCATGGGCGGTGTGATCGGATTGATGATGCATAGCATCCTCTTCGGAATCGCCATTGGAGCCGCTCTTGGCGTAGCGTATGACAGGCGAAACCGCCGTTCAATCTGACGCGCGCACAGCGGGAGCTGCTCTGGCGCGCCTAACGAACCGCCGTTGCCGCCTCTGCCCCCGCTAATTGCTTTGGCTTTGCACCCATGATTAGAAGCCAAAACATAAACAACAGCTCCCCAAAACCGAGCGGCATCATCCATCGTCCGACAATGGCTGCGTACTGCGGCAAAATTAAGTACGTAAAACTGTTCACCACATAAGAAAAGCAATTAGCCATCAACAAGACCCCGAGGACACGAGGAAGAAAGCCCGACCGGTACACCAGCAGCCCGAGGGGAACTAGCCAAAGTCCCCAAAATATTCCAGTGATACCAAACCCGTGGCTATGCAGATTCAGGAACAGCATAGCCAGTGCATCCCGCTGCGCCTTATCAAAAATGGATAGGAAATCAGCCCCGCGCACCAGGATCAGGGCAGCGATCGCGTTCAGCTCGTTCAGCAAAGCTATCGGAATAGAGACCACAATCAAAGTCAACATCACCGCGGCGTGCCGCCGGTTGACGCCCTTCAGCAGATCGTACAGAGCCAGCGCCACCCACATAAAAAGAATTTGCGAGATGAGTTGGGCCGCGATGCCAAGGCGAAAGAGAGTCTCGGACGCAGCGATGTTGTTGGCCGTCGCCGTTGCGTTTCCGTGCGCGATCAGCTTGTTGGGAACATAGATGAGCGCAAAGACGCCCGGTATTGAAACGAGCACGTACAGCAAGCCCGCGAATCTGCCCGGGTTCTTGATGAAGCTCATTTGTCCTCCCTCGAGAGAGTCCAGTTTGAGATACGGCGGCCGGCGTCAGAAAGTTACGCCACACGCCCCTGGCGCCGAAGTGGATTTATAATGGAGAACGCTTCCTCTCCATTGCAGGCTGAATCAAAACACATTGAGATGGGAACGGAAGAATTGTATTATGGCCGAAGCCGTAGGTTCAGATCGGCAGTTCCGACTTGGATAAGGGCCAAGAGGTGTAACATGCGTCCCTCTCGCGCGTCCTTCGTTAAAATCAACGTTGCATACCTTGTGGCGTTCGCGGCGCTATTCTTGATCTCCGCCAGCATTCTCCGGCTTAATGCTGCCGGGAATAAATCGGAAAACGCGCAAGAAAGCGGGCCACCGCCGCAGTCCGCTGAACCGCAATCCCAAGAGCCCCAAACCTCGGCGTCGAGCTACGATAAGACCATCTTTCAGAAACCGATTCCAAGCGGTCAGCTCGCGTTTCTGAACCAGTTCGCGGGCTCGCCAACCAACGACGTCATTCGAGACAAGCAATTCCGCAAATTAATGCACAACGTGATTCCCGATTGCATGTTTCATTACGGGCGAGACATGATGCTTCCCGACGCGCTCGATAAAGTGCTCGCAGGTTCGCCGCTGCCGGTCCAAATCCGCGAAGGGCGCTACGTGATGGTCTCCGGCCGGAGCGGACCGTATCTTGCGGGCCGCGGATTCGTGTGGATTGACATGCAGGATGGCGTCGCTCTGGGCGGATTCTATTTCCGTCCCACGAATGGCGAACCCACGCCGACCGTCACGATTTTCTCCAGGCAGTTGAAGGAAGCATCGCTGAAGATGAGCCAGCTTCCCCCGGCTTTTGCCGAGGATCTGAGCCAGTGGTCCGCTGAATCCAACGTCGCGCCTGTTACCTCGCGGTATACCATCACCGGCAACAACAAAAAAATCCTGTTGGAGCACAACGAAGATTATTGCGCGCCAGCGGATCCCACCAGGGCGCCTGCTGAAGGCGATTGCGAGCAGATGAATGCGGACGCCGCCGACATCGACCTGAACGCTGCCTACTATCTGGAGCAAACTCACCACGCAACAAATGGGACGGCGTGGATGATCGCCGGTGACGACCAAGTCGCGTGGATACGCGTTCGAGACGATACCTGCAGAGTCGGTCCGGATCCGCTAAGGTGCCACATCCGTATGACACGCGAACGCACGCACGCGCTCATCAGCCAGCAATAGATCACCTGCGAGCCGCGTCCTTCGATGCGCCGGGTCAAAAAGCTCCACGAGAGAAGCCCGGGCAGGGAAAGCACAGGCGAATGATTAACAAGCACCGGTCTTGCGCTCCCGCGCTCCTGAACTAAAGATCCTATGGCTGGCACGCGCCGAAGTCTTTGAAGATCGTGTCCGTTTTCCAACCGAGTGGCTTGCTGCCGTCGTCCGAGTTTATCTTTTTGCCGTACAAGGTTATTCGTTCGCCAGTCTTGATGCCGGCAGTGTTGCCGGAGAGCGCGTAAATTCGTTTGTCGCCTTCATCCGTCAAGCTCATCCCGTTGTCTGTCGCGCTCACGCAGCCCGTAATCGTCCGCGATTTGTCCGACCGGTGCGATCTGCGAATCAGCAAAATCACAACGATGACCGCCACCACCGCGGCCGCAATGGCCCCATAGAGCGCGGCATGAAGCTGGCCGTTACTGGGAAGGGAACCTTCGGGCACCGGTCTGGTCGGTTTCATTCCTGATTGCGCTCCGGCAGTCGCGATAGGAACCACACTCAGCGCCACACTCAGAACGACGACCATACCCGCCCGGCTAAAATATCTTGGCGTCACCTCGTCCTCCTCTCTCAAAACAATTCCCGTTTTGATTCCCAAGTTGCCAGACCATACCTCTAACCACCTAACTATGCAATCGTCCGGGACAACCAAGGAGAAAACGATTCAACCGCACGCTCACCTTTTGCTGGATTTGTAACCCAGAAAGATCGTGTGCCGCGGACCGCCCTTTTTCAGGCGGCCGCGCACGTGCTCCACTTCGACGTCGAACCTGCCGTGGCGCAAGCGTTGCTCGAATTTCCGGTTCTCGCTGGCAGACCAGACGGCCAGCACCCCGTCCATCCTGAGAGCCGCGAAGACGGCGGCGATTCCTCGGTCATCATAAAGCCCGTCATTGTTCGAGCCGCTGAAAGCGGATGGCCCGTTGTCCACGTCAAGCAGCACGGCATCGAACTGCCCGCGCTGTGAAGCGAGCGTCACGGCAACATCATCGATCTCCACTCGCACGCGCTTATCCGCGAGCGGATGCGCAGCCAGCGGCCCAAGCGCGCCACGATTCCACTCAACTACCGCGGGCACAATCTCGGCCACCACCACCGTCGCGCCCGGTGGGAGCAGATCGAGCGTCGCGCGCAACGTGAAACCCATTCCGAGGCCCCCAATCAGCACGCTAGGCCGCTCCAACGTAACCGCGCGTCGGCATGCAAACGTCGCCAGCGCCTCCTCCGACCCGTGCATCCGGCTCGACATAAGGCTTTTCCCGTTTGCGAGTATGATGTACTCGTCGCCGCGGCGCATCAGCTTCAGCACGGTTCCGTCTCGAGAAACCGCCTGCCCGAGCAACTCCATAGTCTTCACGCGTGCGATGTTACAGCAGAGCAAAACGTAAGTAAAAACGACACGCTCTCTGGTCCTCGGCAAATTCTTGACGGGACCGCATGAATTAACTTGGGAGATCGAATCGATGATCGAGAAAGCGTCTGAAGCAGATACATATAACTGGCGGCTGCCGTTAGTCGCGTTGCTAAGTACGACTGTCATCTTCCTTATATTCGCGATCTTCCAGCCGGAATCACTCATCTACCTGTTCTTCGTGGTCCCAATCATCAGTATTTTCCTGGTCGTACTGGCGGTGGTTAGCGCAATTGCCAAGAAAAAGCGCCGTTGCCTCGCGATACTATCGATGCTGGCCATCTTTTGGCTTCTTTCTGTGCCGCTATTTCAAAATTACTCAGCAGTCCGCAGCTCCGCCAGATGGTTGATATGGTCGACCGATTTCAAAGCCAAGGTCACGGCGCAACCGATCCCGGCGAATGGAAATGTAAAACATCTCGATTGGGATGGCTGGGGCTGGGGTGGAGAGAACACCGAAGTGTATCTCGTTTTCGATCCGACAGACTCACTCTCGGCGGCGGCCAAAAGCCATCAACCGGGCAAATTTAATGGATTGCCCTGCAAAGTCGTTCTTGTACTTCGTCTGGAGCGCAACTGGTACGCCGCTCAGTTTTACACTGGTACTGATTGGGATCATTGCAACTAAGTTGATTCTCCGCGGCCTCCGAAGTTTAGTCTCGAATATCTTTGTGGGTCGCCTGGAGCGCAACTGGCACGCCGCCCAGTTCTACACCGCCAATGTTGCAACTGAGGTGATGTTAATCTTTCTGGGTCGCCCCTTTAGGGGCGACATAACGCAAGCCAATGAGAAGGGTCAGCCCCTGAAGCGCTCGCGAAAGCGGCGGCAAGCCGCCGCACTCCAAATCAAGCGTCGCCGCGATTATGTCGAGTGCGGGAGCTTGCTCCCGCTTTCTGCGCCCAAACGTACTGCCGTAGCAATATCCCGTAGGGGCGCTGCTCGCTGCGCCCTCAAAAATTCTTGGCGACACCTTCCAGAATCGGCCAACAGCCGCTCGAATCGTCGGGCACGGCTTCAGCAGTGCCATACCACCGTCGGAGCCGAAGGGGTTTTAACCCTGGTCGCCGAGGCGACCCCTGAGGCAATCTCTTCATGCCGCCCTAGCACCCTCCCATTGCGGCACAGCATCCATTAGAATGTACCCACCGATGCCAACGCAGCGATAGCCGCCCGAACCAAAGGGAGAAAAAATGAAACTCACGGGCAACACGATCTTCATCACCGGCAGCACTTCTGGAATTGGACGCAACCTAGCCGAGGCTCTACACAAGCGCGGCAACCAAGTGATTGTATCCGGCCGCCGCAAAACTCATCTCGCCGAGGTGATCAAATCCAACCCAGGAATCCAGTCCATCGAACTGAACATCGAGGACCCCAAGAGCATCGCAGCAGCCGCCAAGAA
>PKWH01000333.1 GCA_003131985.1 Acidobacteriota bacterium
CTGCTGCGCGTGCTGCAGGAGCGCGAGTTCGAACGGGTCGGCGGGACTCATCCCATCAAGGTGGATATTCGCTTGATTGCCGCGACCAACTGTAACCTGGAGCAGGCTGTACGCGAGGGCGGGTTTCGCCAGGATTTGTATTACCGTTTGGCGGTGTTGAAGATCACGATGCCAACGCTGCGGGACCGCCGCGACGATATCCCGATGCTGGTGCGCCATTTTGTGCAGAAACATGCGAAACGCTGCAAAGTGAAGCCCCGGCCAATTTCCCGTGAGGCCCTGGCCTGCCTGGTGACCTACGACTGGCCCGGCAACGTGCGCGAACTGGAAAATACTATCGAGCGCGCGGTAGCGCTTGAAACCACCAAACGCGTATCGGTGGAGAACCTGCCGGAGCGCGTTACGAGCTTCTATCAGGAGTCTCGTTCCAACGGACATTCTGAAAGCAAAGCCTTGCTCATCCCCGATGTTGGAATGGATCTGGAGAAACTTATTGGGTCCACCGAAAGAGCTTATTTACTCGCCGCTCTGGAATCCTCCGGAGGCGTTCGCATCCGCGCTGCAGAAATGCTCAAGATGACCTACCGCTCGTTCCGCCACTACGCAAAAAAACACGGCGTTTGAAAGTGGTTCACTTCGGTGCAGGCTCTTAACGTCTTTGCACTCGACCTTTATCGGCCTTTTTCATTCCCGATTTAAAACAAAAGCGATTTTCTAGTACCTACTTGAAAATTATAAGTGTGGTGTACCGTGCTAACGCTGGACTTACAGCGTGTTTTCTTCAGATTTACGAGTGTCCCCGAACGGCGTTGGGCGTGCTCTAGTAGTGCTGTACCCCGCCAGGGGCTACAAACAAAGATTGAATCTCGTAGTTCGGCCAAGGAGAAACACGCTCATGATTAAGAACCAGAAAGAGAAGGGATTTTCGCTAATCGAATTGTTGATCGTCGTTGCGATCATTTTGATCATCGCGGCAATCGCAATTCCGAACTTGCTTCGCGCACGTATCGCGGCCAATGAGGCTTCGGCAGTAGGTTCGGTTCGTACACTTAATACCGCTGAAGTAACGTACAGTTCCACGTACGGTACCGGCTTCGCACCGTTGGCTAGCTTAGGTGGTCCGGCGGCTTGTGTCGCGGCAGCCGCGACTGCTTGTTTGATCGATCCGGTTCTGACTGCCGGAACCAAAACTGGTTACGTCGTTGCCGCAGTAGCGGCCACGGGCGCTGGCTCGGTGCTTTCTCCGTTCCAGACTTTCGAAGTGAACGCCACGCCGCTATCAGTTTCGACCGGTACGCGTGCGTTCTGNNCGGCAACTGCGCTGCTGTCGTAACTGTTCTTCAGTAGTCAGCAGTTGAGTTGTGTTTCGAGCGGGGAGGAAGCTTGACTTCCTCCCCGTTTTTTTTGGTAGGAACATAAGTCGATAGCGAAGAGCCTCACTGACCACCCCCTGAACAGTAGTGATCCTCGAACCTCTAAATCCCTATACCGAAGCCACTAAGACCTTTCAGGGCGTTTTTAATAGACAAAAATAGTCAAAAAGCACGGGTAAAAGAAGACATCCTGCCCCGATTCGATTAGCTCGCCTCGAGAACTCACTCCCATCCTGCTGATAATGAGCGGTATAATTAGCTGTGTCGTGTCGGTACACGTGGTGAGCCAATGTGGAACACAGCTTGCCTTTACTGGGGTGTACCCCGCCAGGGAGTACTAAAGAGTTTGAGCATTTTACTTTAAGGAGAGAGAAGACATGAATAGGAAACAGAAGGGTTTTTCACTTATCGAATTGTTGATCGTCGTGGCGATCATTTTGATCATCGCGGCCATCGCAATTCCGAACCTGCTTCGCGCGCGCATGGCAGCCAATGAATCAGCCGCTGTCGGCTCGCTCCGTACCATCAATACGGCCAATGCTACGTTCCTTTCGGTCTACGGGCACAGTTTTTCTCCGAACCTCGCGGCTCTGGGCGGAGCTGCCCCGGCTGCAGGCGCTGTGGCACCTTGCACGGCAGCGAACCTGCTCGACAACGTAATGGCCCAGGATCCTGCAACCAAGACCGGTTATACCTTCACCTATGTTGGAGGTTTGGCTGACCCTGGCGACACTGCCGCAAACGGCGGGCCGTGTGCTTCAGTCGTGAGCTTTACGATTACCGCTACTCCGGTTTCGTTCGGCGGCACCGGCAACCGTGGTTTCTTCACGGACCAGACGGGCGTGATCCGCGCCGCTGCGGGCGTACCTGCGACGGTGGCTTCGCCGCCGCTCCAGTAGTCGTTCGGAACCACAACCTAGGGGAAGGCGAAAGCCTTCCCCTTCTTTTTGTTCAAAGAGTGCAGACGGAGCCAGTCACGTGAGAAAGCTCAATCCAATTCGCGCAGCTTCCAAGCGGAGAAAAGCAAGCTCCGGCTTCTCTCTGATTGAACTTCTGATCGTAGTCGCGATTATTCTCGTCATCGCGGCCATTGCCATCCCCAATCTTATTCGCGCGAGAATTGCCGCCAACCAAGCTGGGGCGGTCGAAAATTGCCGAACCATCGCAACTGCGGAAATCATCTACTACACCACGTATGGTGTTGGTTTCGCCCCGTCACTGAATGTGTTGGGTGGCCCGGTCGCCGGCACGCCAACCGTCACGAACGCCCAATTGATAGATGACGTGCTCTCGACGGGTAACAGAAGTGGCTACATTTTCACCTACGTCCCCCTCAGCATTGATTCTAACGGCGCCTACCAGGATTACGCCTTGAACGCCGATCCTCAGGCTGGCGGCTTGTCCGGAAATAACCATTACTTTACGGACGAGCCTTCGATAATTCACGTCAACACAATCGCCCCCGCTACCATCAACGACCCTCCGATTCAGTAAGAGTACGCAGCATTTTTAGCCGCGAAGCTCGTTGCAGCTGCCGCTTCTGTTAGAATTCTGCCGATGCTCCGCCTGCTTCTTTGCACCGCGCTGGTGTTCGTATCCGGTCCGGGTCCCGCTGCTCCCGACGCAGCGGCCATTCGCCGCGGAATCGAAGCCCGCTATCGCGGCGCCCACACGCTCAAAGCTACGTTCTACGAGCGATTTTCCTCCGGTAACGGCGGCGGCGTCGCCGAATCGGGAACTGTCTATTTTTCGAAGCCCGGACGGATGCGCTGGGAGTATGAATCGCCCGAACGAAAGCTATTTATCGTTGATGGCACGAACGTGTGGTTTTACGTTCCGGCCGACCGCACGGCGAGCCGGGCAAAGATGGCCGAGAGCTCGGACTGGCGAACGCCGTTGGCCTTCCTCACCGGAAAGACCGACCTGGGCCGGCTCTGCCGCAGCCTTGAGGTTGTGGACACCACAACTGCACCGAGCGCCAATCCTGACGACCGCGCCACCGGGCCCGAGAATACAGTGTTGCGTTGCACTCCTCGTGACAACGCGGCCGATCCTGGCGAGCGCATTAGAGAAGTTCTGCTTGAGTCCGATCCCGGTGGACGTCTGGTTCGCGTCGTAATTCGCCAGGCCGGAAACCTTGAGACGGAATTTCGATTCGGAAACTGGGAAGAAAACCTGCCGATTGCGGAGACGAAATTTCACTTTGACCCTCCGCCAGGCGTAGCCATAGTTGATGAATCAACCCTCGCTAGCGCTTTACACCAGCCCTGAGGCGATATTTTAGTAAACGCGACAATTGTCCTACCTAAATTCCAATTCTCCAGCCTGGTGAGTTTGAGGGGCGCGAAATCTCTATCCCCCATTTCCTGATATGGCCAGTCGGTTTGCCCTATGTAACATCATAGTAATGCAGGGCTATTGCGCATTGGACTCGCCTTGTAACGGGTATGGTAAACTAGAAGTCAAACGTCTCACTGGGCGAGACGTCTAAGTCCTAAATGACCGAATTTGTCTGCAAAGTCGGGGATACTACTGGCCGAGTCTTCCAGCACATGGAGACGGCGCAATCGGAGGCCGAGGCGAGGCAAAAACTCGCTGACCGGGGATTCTTCGTCTTTTCGGTGCGCATGCACTTCGATTTACTTTCTCAGTTCGGCGGAGCCAGCCGCGCCCAGAAGATCCGTCCTGCCGATTTTCTGATCTTTAACCAACAATTCAGCACCCTAATCAAGGCGGGCCTTCCGATTTTGAAGGCGCTCGACCTCCTCGCCGAGCGGGCTGCAGCGCCCCGTTTGAGGCCCGTTCTGCAGGACGTGCGGCAACGCGTCCGCGATGGAGCATTGCTCTCGGAAGCGCTGGCGGCCCAAGGCTCCTTCCCGGCTGTGTACGTCACGGTGATTGCGGCGGGTGAGCGAAGCGGGAATCTGACCGGAGTCATCGACCAATATATCGCATATCTGCGAGTGAGCACCGGATTCCGCCGCGCATTGGCGACAGCATTAATTTATCCGGCGATTCTGGTGATCACCGTGATCCTGGTTCTCAGTTACCTGCTGACTTATGCTATGCCCCAATTTGCGAAACTCTACCAGGACCTAGGTGTGCCTTTGCCCCGTATTACACAACTTATGTTGGATATGGCTGTACCGCTGCGGAATTATTTTTTCGTGTTCGCTATCTTTTTTGTTGTTGTTGGCGGTGGTCTCTTCCTGTGGACGCGGACCTTGGCGGGAGCCTTGGCGATCGACCGCTTGAAGCCCAAAGTTCCGATCGTGGGTGATATCTGGCTAAAAGGAGAAATCGCGCAGTTTTTACGGACACTCGCTACTCTTCTTGCCGGTGGAACCCCACTCGTTTCTGGGTTGAAAACGTCCTCGGCTGCGATTGGCAGCCGTCTCATCGCGACTTCGGTCGCAGAAGCTTCCGAGCGAGTTCGCGAAGGGAAAACTTTGAGCGAGAGCCTGGCGGAGACCCGGCTGATTCCACCTCTGGCTTTGGAAATGATCGAAGTCGGCGAAGCATCTGGTGCGCTCTCGGCAATGTTGACTAGCGTCGCGGAATTCTACGAAGAGGAAGTGAGCACGCGTTTGCAGCGCACACTCATATGGATCACCCCTGCGATTTTGGTGGTCATGGCGGTAGTGGTGGGCTTTATCTTGATCTCTCTTTATATGCCTCTCTTCTCTATGCAGATAGGATCGGGAGGTTAAATATTCTATGGCTACTCTTAACAACAATCCCGTGACCGGCAATGCGCCCAATGAAGGGGAGCGTGATCAGGCTCGTCGCTTGGCAGAACGCTATCGGTGTCCGTTTGTCGACCTTCGCGAACAGCGCATCGATCCTGAGCTCTTCCGCAGCATTCCCGCCGAGCTGATGTTTCGATACAAGTTTGTCCCTCTCGAATCGCGTGAAACTACATTGACGGTAGCCATGGCGGACCCGAGTCAATTGCAGCTGACCGATGAGCTTTCTCTTTTGCTCGGGAAGCGCCTTCAGATAAAGGTGGCCACCACTTCGCAGATTGACGATCTTCTGAAACGCACGGAGCAATCGCAGCGAGTGCTGGATCAAGCCACTGAAGGTTTTACGCTCCAGGTAGTGGGCGACGACGAGGACAGCGACGAGAACATCTCGATGGACAAGCTCACGCGCGCTGATACCGGCGTTAGCCCGGTCGTGAGGCTCGTGGACACCGTCATCTTTACTGCGCTCGAGCGCCGCGCCAGTGATATTCATATCGAAACGCGCAACACCGAAGTGGCCGTCAAATACCGAATAGACGGCGTTCTACAATACGCCATGCAGCCGCTGGCGAAAGAATGGCACGCCACAATTCTTTCGCGTATCAAGGTCATGAGCGAACTCGATATCGCTGAGCGCCGCGTGCCGCAGGACGGCCGATTCCGTGTGCGTTACAAAGGCCGCTTCATCGATTTCCGCGTTTCCATCATGCCGTCGGTGCATGGGGAAGACGCTGTCCTTCGCGTGCTAGACAAGGAAACTCTCAGCGAAAAATTCCATAACCTCACGCTCGATGTCGTCGGCTTCGACCAGCAGGACATGACGCGATTCCGCCGTTACATTCATGAACCTTACGGCATGGTGCTCGTCACCGGGCCGACCGGATCGGGAAAAACCACGACTCTCTACGCCGCGATCAATGAAATCAAGAACGACGAAGATAAGATCATCACCATTGAAGATCCGGTGGAGTATCAGGTGCGCGGCATCACGCAAATTCCGGTGAATGAAAAGAAGGGACTAACGTTCGCGCGCGGCTTGCGCT
>PKWH01000157.1:0-48474 GCA_003131985.1 Acidobacteriota bacterium
GCCGGCTCGTCATGCTCATATCTGCTGGACCAAACCGTGGTGCGAGTGCTGGGGTCAAACAATTCGAGTTGTAGAGAGAAGCGCGCCATCAGCTCAGGTTTGTCAACTTCGGAAATGGCCCACAGGTGTCCACGAACTACATAATCGCCGCGAATATTGCTACTGAGAGTGGATACAGCGCGATATTGTCCGGTTGACCTTAAGCTTGAGACGAGCAAGTCCTGAATCATGTCGGCGGGGGGCTCGGCCCAACGGTCATACGAATAAACACCCAGTTGTACTGGTCCAGAACCGTAGACGAGACGATCGTCGCGATAGAGATGCGAGGCAGTGATGCGTCCGACCAAGAGAGTGACAGGATACTGTGCGCTCCCTGACGCGGCTGGAACCGGTCCGGGATCTAGGACGTAATACTTCATCGGGCGTGTCGCTCCGCATCCCGAAAGACAAGCAATTAGGAAGATGATTCCAGCAAGCTGGGTTCGACGCCTAGACACTCCCCTGCTCCTTTTCGCCTATTGCGGCGGTGCCTGGCCAGGCTCGTGAGACTTGGGTTCAGAACTCCGAATCAACAAATATGGCCGGGCTCTAATCGTTTCGGTAAAGGCGTTCATGTTCTCTGTTATACGCCGGATGTTATCGATAATTTCGTCAAGGTTCTCGGAATTGTTTGCGATTGTGTTATCGAGCTGCGACACGATCGAATCAGCTTTGGTCAGCGACGAACGCAATTTCTTCACCGATTCGCGAATGTCCGGACGGTTATCCTTGAGCATAGAATCGAGACGATCGAGAGTCTGGTTGGCTTCCAGGGTTGTCTTGTGGAAATCGTCGATGAGCGGAGTGAGCTTGGCGCTCGCGGTGTTTATGTGTTCCAGCGTGGAATGAACCAGCGGCCTATCTTCCTGGAGCATTCCGCGGACGCTGGCAAGACTCTCGCCGACGTTCGCGCGATTTCGATCGTTCAGGAGATCGTTCACGCGATTTAGAGTTTCCTTCAGTTCGACCACGCGAGAATTCAAATTAACGATCAATTCGTTCACGGCCGGAGCCAGATCATTAATCTTGCCGGTTATGTCGGCAAAGCTCACGGGTTCAATTGACTTGAGGGTGGCGTCCGCAGGGGCGCGAGGAGCCGGATTGGTTCCAGCGAGGATCCCCAGGAAATTCTCACCTAACGGGCTGTTACTTGTAACCTCGACCTTGCTGTCCGTCTTTACCGGGATATCCGGATGCACCGCAAAATCAACCTTCATGCGAGTGGCATCTTGAGGATCGACTTGAACCTTCTTGACTCGGCCTATGGGCGGGCCGCCGGCATAACGAACTTCCGAGCCCGCTTGCAGTCCTCCCGCGTTTTTGAAATAGGCGTGGAAGTTGGTGTCGCCCGATGTCAGCACACCGGAGAGAATAAAAAGGGTGGCGATGAGCAGACCGCCTGCAACTAGTACAAATAATCCGACGAGAGCCTGTTCATGCTTCGCTTCCATCTGTTTCCTCGATTACTACCGCACGGCAGCTTAGGCGCCGGGGAGTATATCACGACGAACTTACTTAGCCAGATTCATTGCCGAATCGGCGGAACGTCTCCCGTCAACATTTGCAAATAATCAATTTCGCCTGTCAATTCAGGTTCAGGTATGCGGTCAAGGAACTGCCGCACACGAGGCTGCGAGCTGGCCTGCAGCTCCTTGGTTGTGCCATTGGCGACGATGACGCCTTTGTCGAGCAGAATCATGCGGTCGGCAATCAGAAACGCGCTGGCCAGCTCGTGGGTGACCACTACGATCGTGATTCGGAATGCTTTCTTTAATTTCAAGATCAAGTCATCGATTCCGGCGGCGATGATGGGATCGAGGCCTGCGGAAGGTTCGTCGAAAAACAAGATTTCAGGGTCCATGGAAAGCGCGCGGGCAATGGCGGCGCGTTTTTTCATTCCACCGCTCAATTGCGCGGGCATGTAATTTTCAAAACCGGAGAGACCGACCTGGTCAAGTTTCAGGCGGACCATGATCTCGATCGTGGATTCGTCCAGTTCGGTATGTTCCTGCAGCGCCAGCGCAACATTTTCGCCCACGGTCATCGAGCCGAATAGCGCCCCGCCTTGAAAGGACATGCCCATTTTCTTGCGGAGTTCGTCGCGATCTTCCTCAGACATAGCGGCAAAATTCTTGCCGCGCATCCAAATTTCCCCGCCGCTCGGCGTTTCCAAACCCACCAGCGTGCGCAGAAGCGTGCTCTTGCCCGAGCCCGAACCGCCCAGGATGACCAAGGTCTCGCCCGCGGGTACTTCAAAATTAATTCCGTGCAGAATTTCTCTCGAGCCATAGTTCACGCGCAGGTTGCGCACGGAGATGGCCGCGCCGGTGGGAGCTTGCGGATTGTCACCTTTCGATGTGGGGATGGATGCCATGTTCCGCTTATCTCGGGGCCGTTAGGTAAAAGATCGCCGTAAATATCAAGTCCACAACGACGACCATGAAAATGGATTTAACCACGGCAGACGTTGTTGAACGCCCAACTTGCTCGGAACCCAATCCTGTGGAAAAGCCTTCCTGGCAGCCGACGGCAGTGATTACGAGACCAAACATGGCGGCTTTGATCAGACCGTTAGTGATATCGCGGGACTGCAAAGCGTCGAGCGTGGCGCTAATGTAACTTCCCCAGGTAAAACTCGCTGCCGACACGCCGAACACACCGCCTCCGAGCACACCCATAAAATCGGCCCATACTGTGAGGCAAGGAACCATCAGCAGCATGGCGAGGAACTTCGGCGCGACGAGGAAGTCAACCGGCTCAAGGGCCATGGTCTCCAGCGCGTCAATTTCTTCGTTTACCTTCATCGTCCCGATCTCGGCGGCGAATGCGGAACCCGACCGGCCAATCACGACGACAGCAGTCATCAGCGGCCCGAGCTCGCGTGTCATGGAAATCGCAACGGCACTGGCAACAACTTGCATAGCGCCGAACTTGCGGAGCTCGTAAGCAGCGTTCAACGCCAGGATGGTGCCGATAAAAAACGATATGAGGGAAACAATAGGGAGAGCTTCCACGCCAACGGCCATGGCTTGATGGACGGCACGGCCGAAATGGAATTTTTTCCCGCGGATGGGCTCGATGAAAATGGTCCGCACGGAGCTACCGGCCAGGCGCGCCAAGCCGCCTATATATGCGAGTCCATTAATGGTGGCTGAGCCGATCGTTTCTGTAATTGCCATGGTTGAATCCGAATCCGCTAGAATTCGCGGTGAATCGCGAAGACCGGTCGAAATTTACCTAACCGGAGCAGCGTTCGTGTTCGGGCTGCCGCCGCGCAGGGCATCCTCTTCGTTGGTGTAGATTTCAAAAACTCTTACAAGCCGAGTAAGCTCGAACACTTCCTGCGCAGTGCGGCTCAGTCCGAACAGAGCAAAGGTACTCTTCAAATCGCGCGAAAGCTTCAGTCCTTCAACTAGGGACGCCACACCCGCGCTATCGATGTATTTCACACTGAGCATGTTGACGATAACGCGAGGGGATTTTTTTTCTTTCAGGAGATTCAGCAACACTTTGCGAACCTCAGGCGAGTTATAGAGCGTAATGTCGCCGACAACATCGACAATAGTAGCTGTACCAGATTGGCGCGTAGAGATGTCCATTTAAGAGTGGCCCCCGCAGGACGACACAGTGTTTTGCCAGAGATTGGGTCCAGATGCAATCTCTTTTCGGGGGTACCAGGACGGCTGGAGGTATGGGCTAATCGCGGCGGTCTAGGGGCGTGTAGTCACGCAATTCGTGTCCCAGGTAAACCTGACGAGGTCGCGAGATCTTCTGCTCAGGATCCAGAAGCATCTCTTCCCACTGTGCGATCCATCCTGACGTGCGAGGAATGGCGAAGAGCACGGGAAACATGGTCATCGGGAAACCCATTGATTGGTAGATGAGGCCGGTGTAGAAGTCGACGTTGGGGTACAGCCGGCGGGACACGAAGTAATCATCCTCGAGCGCAATGCGTTCACACTCCAAAGCGATTTCGATTAGAGGGTTCTTACCCATTACGTCGAAAACTTCGTAGGCAATGTGCTTCACAATTCGGGCGCGAGGGTCGTAGTTCTTATAGACGCGATGACCAAATCCCATCAGCAGCTTCTCGCCGGATTTCACACGCTTGATGTAGGCGGGGACGTTGTTTACAGAACCAATCTCGACAAGCATTCGAAGGACGGCTTCATTGGCTCCGCCGTGAAGCGGACCATAGAGTGCGGCAGTGGCCGCAGCAGTTGCACAATACGGATCCACATGCGAACTTCCCACGCAGCGCATCGCTGTGGAGGAGCAATTCTGCTCGTGATCCGCGTGCAGGATGAAAAGGATGTCCAGAGCGCGCTCGAGCGTCGGATTCGGGCGGTATTTCAGTTCGGTGGTGCGAAACAGCATGTTCAAGAAATTTCCGCAGTAGCTTAGATCGTTGTCCGGGTACGCGAACGGCATTCCCAGGCTGTGACGATAGGCAAAGGCGGCGAGCGTAGGCATCTTGCCAATCAAGCGATAGGTCTGTTTGCGGCGCGATTCCGGGTTAAAGATATCTTTTGCATCCGGATAGAACGTGGAAAGCGCGGCAACCGTCGAAATCAACATTCCCATGGGATGGGCGTCGTAATGAAAACCATCGAGAAATTTCTTGATGCTTTCGTGAATAAAAGTGTGATGTGTGACGTTGTAGGACCAGTCCGCCAGCTCGGATTTGTTGGGGAGTTCGCCGTAAAGAATAAGGTAGGCGGTTTCGATGTAGGTACTTTTCTCCGCTAACTCCTCGATGGAATATCCGCGGTAGCGCAGGATTCCTTTATCACCGTCGATGAAAGTGATTTTGCTGGAGCACGAAGCCGTGTTTGTGAACGCCGGGTCGTAACCCATCAATCCGAAATCTTCGGTGTTTACCTTCATCGGACGGAGGTCGAGCGCGCGAATCGTCTCGTTCTTGATGGGAACTTCGTATTGCCGTCCGGTGCGGTTGTCGGTGATGCTTAGAGTCTCCCGGCCGGTCGCGGAGGGAGTTTTAACGTTGATAACAGATTCGGGTTTGGTCGAGCTCATAGCCTGACCCTCTCAAGACTCAGCAAATCAAGGCAAAGAGCTGAGCTCTAGCTACCAATGTACACCAAAGCATGTTGCGCGAGGAATGGGTTTTAGCACGAATATCGAGAGAGGCGCAAAGACCTTCCATACGCTACCGTATGGAGATTCAAATCATGCGCGAGACACGCAGTTCAGTTGATGCCACGCGAAAATCATCGCCTTTCAGGATTCGCGCCTTGCGCGCATGGCCTCGGCTGTCACTTGATGGCGGTATTTGAACAGACGAGTAAGCTTTCGGTGTACGAACCAGCCTGCAAAAAGCTTCCCCACAGAGCCGAGGGGCAGCTCATATCGGATGCAGTCAGTCAGGATGCAAGCGCTGGCGCCTTGCGGCTCCATTTTATGCGTGTGATCCCAACGTCGAAACGGGCCCGAAATCTGGACGTCCCGGAACTGCCGTCCTTCGATGTAATTGCAGTGCTCGAACACCCACCGAATCCTGAATGGGCCCACATGGACGCGCAGAATTCCGCGATCGCCGTCGTGGATTCCCGGTGCCCGCTGTACGATTTCAACGGGCTCCCAGGGTGGTGTTAATCGGTCAAGCGCGTCCGGCTCCGCGTGCCAGCGAAAAACAACCTCTGCGGGCGCGTCAATCCGAGACTGGGCGACGAACTGAACATCGCTCGGCATAGCTTCGAAGTCAGTCCCTCCGGCATGCGGTCCAGCGAGACGCGAGAAATGGCGAGTATGACTATTGGGAGCCGATTTTGACAGGCGCAATTTCGACAATAGTAGCAGAGCCCGAATCTTCCAAGATACCCATTTCGGAGCGGTTCCGGCCCTCTGCTTTGGCGCGGTAGAGGGCTTCGTCTGCGGTGCTGAGCATGATTTTTGGATCAAGAGGCGTGGCTTCGCTGCTGACAGCCAGACCTAAACTTAGAGTAACCGAGATTTCTCCACCATCTGTCTTGATCGGTTCTGTCTCGATCGCCAACCGGACTCTTTCAGACAGTCGGAGAATACCCTCCGCGCCGGAGGAAGGAGCAACGATCAGAAACTCCTCGCCGCCATAGCGTCCCACGGTGTCATAGGCTCGCACTGTTGATGTAACTCTTCGAACGACTTCCTGCAGTACAGCGTCTCCGCACAAGTGGCCAAAGGTGTCGTTTACCGACTTGAAATGATCGACGTCCAAGAGAACAATACCGAATGAGCCTCCTTCGCGCACTTGACGGGAATGTTCCCGGCGCAGGGAATCGAGAATCACGTCGCGATTGGCTATACCGGTCAGCGAATCGTGCGTGGCGCGAAAGAGGAGCTCGGCTCCCGCTACCATCAGGCCGTCCTGCAACTGCAAAATTCGCTGGCCTACGTGAAGACGCGCGCGAAGCTCCTGGGCGTCAAAAGGCTTGGTCAAATAATCATCGGCGCCCGATTCCAAGCCGAGCAGCAAGTCTTCTTTCTGCGTGCGCGCGGAAAGCAACAAAATGTAGATGTAAGGGCGATCCTTGCGTTCGCGAATTTTCCGGCACACTTGAACGCCTTCGAGACCAGGCATCATCCAGTCCAGCACGGCGAGGCGAGGAGCGTCTGCTTTCTCAAGCAGCTCCAGGGCTTCGATTCCACTGGCGGCAACAGAGACTTGATATCCCCAGCGGGTGAGAAATACCTCCAGCAATCGTCGGGAAATAGGATCGTCTTCAGCAATCAAGATTTTCTTCTTCAAATCTTTTTCTTCGTTCACAACGCGCCTCCGCTGTGTTGCCAATGCGTTGCGTCCACGGCCAGACCGTGCGGCAATCCGAACTTTGCCATGAAATGAAATGTGCTGCCCTTACCCGGTACGCTTTCGACCCAGATTCTTCCCCCCATCAATTCTACCAAGCGGCTGGTTATGGAAAGGCCCAGGCCGGTGCCGCCATATTTTCGAGTGGTGGAGCTATCGGCCTGCGTAAACGCTTCAAAGATCATTTTTTGCTTGTCGTTCGGGATGCCGATGCCACTGTCCTGAACGCTAAAATGCAACTCGACGCTTTCCTGCGAAATCTCCTGCGTCTGAACATCGACGACGATCCGGCCTTGGTCGGTGAACTTAATTGCATTCCCCACAAGATTTACCAAAACCTGGCGAAGCCGCGTCGGATCTCCCACGACGGACTCGGGAACGTCAGATTCGGAATGCCAATCCAGCTCCAGATCTTTTTGTTTCGCCCGGAATTGCATCATTTTCAGCGTTTCAGCCAAGCGTGTCAGCAATGAAAACTCGATTGGCTCGAGCTCCAGCTTTCCGGCTTCAATTTTTGACAGGTCCAAGATAGCGTTCAACAATTCCATCAGCGAATCGCCGGACATCTTTACCAGTTCCAAGTATTCCTTCTGCTCGGAAGTTACTGCGGTTTCGAGCATGAGATCCGTCAATCCGAGAATGCCGTTCATCGGAGTGCGAATCTCGTGGCTTATGTTGGCGAGGAGTTCACTTTTCGCACGGCTGGCGGACTCCGCAGCTTCACTCGTTCTCCGTAATTCCTCTTCGGCTAGTTTCCGCGCGGTGATGTCGCGCGCCGTCATGCAAATCGCCGTGGGTTTTCCGTCCGGCGAAGGAATAGCGCTTACGCGCGCGAGAAACCACGTTTTTACCGGTAAGGGCAAGGAGTATTCAATGCTTTCCACTTTGCCTGTCTTCAAAACACGCTTGAAGATTTTTAGGACCGGATCCATCAGGTCCGGGCCCAGGAATTCAGTCGCGCGGCGTCCAAGCAATTCGGCCTTGGGCCGAACTAACAGGGACTCATCAATCGTCCAAATATTCTTGTACGTTCCGTTCGCGTCGAGTTCGAACACGACTTCATCGATCGTACCGATGAGAGCCTGCATGCGTCCTTCGCTTTCGCGCAATTCCTGATCCGCCTGATTCCGTTCGGTTATAAGCGTTCCCAGGCATAGCCCGGTTACGGACACGATGAGCATCAGAACTTGCAGGGAGATCAGCCGGCCAAAATCCTGAGGGAAAATACGCAACATCAGTATTGCGCCGAAGTTGAGCAACAATGTTGCGGCGGTCGCTCCGCGCACGCCGCGCCGCACCGCAATCCAAATGACGGGCAAAAAGAACAGATAGAACAGTTCATATCCAGGAGCGAAACTCGATCCGAACGCAATGTAAAGCGACGCAAAGATACTGGCACCCTGCGCCAGAAGCTCAAGGAGATCGCGTGAATTCGAAGTTCTCGACCACGGGTCTGTTTCCGGCCGAATAGTCCGCGCCGCTTCAGGTGTACTGCGCGCGGTGTGCACTTGGAGCCAGGGCATTATGTAAACGAGAAGAAACGGAGTGAGACAAAACAGTGCTACCGAGTCGCCTATCCACCAGTTCAAAACCGAACTGCCGTAGCTACTAGCCGGGATTTGCTTGCTCCAGAGGAAGCTGAGCGCGCCGCAAAACGCCAAACCGAGCGTCGAACCGAGTACCACGAAAATGTATCGGGATACTTCTTGGAGCGAGCTAAATGCGCCTTCTACTCGGAAATAACGCCGCAGCACGACGGCTACTCCGCCATACCAAACCGCGATCAAAGTATTGATGTACCAGATGTTCCCGCCAAGCGGCGGCAAGCGGTAATTGATAACTGACGTAAGAAATCCCGCCACGAGGATTAGCGGTGTGTAAGAAACACCCAATCCCAGCAGGAGAGCCAATTCAAGCCCCGCGGGTGGATACCACAGTTCCGTTCCAATCCAACTGTGAGAGACGACGGTCGCGCGGTCTAACAATAGATGGAGCGCAACGAAAGCGACGCCAATGACTATCCTCCATGGATTGCATGTCGGCGTGAAGAAAGCGCGCCACGCGCCCGCGATCGAAGCGTCTTTGCCCAATTCAACCTGGGACAAGACTCTCAAGGGCACACCGTCCGCTGCAGAGTAAAGAGTTCGGTGTACAGGCGATCGACATAGACAGCGAAGACAGGGCAGGCAACTAGAACGGCGACGGGACAGCCGGTCATGATGATGGAAGTCAACTTGCCACGGGGGGAGAAATTGCGCAGGCGATGCATATCAGCTTCTTCCAGGGGGAGCGTCGCGCACTATTTTTGCCAAGGCTAGAAGCTTCGAACTAATCTTCAGACCGGCGCGGTCCGCGGCATCGGGATTTATGAAGAAACGGACGCGGTTGTCCTCCAGAGTAAACTGGATCACGCCTCCGGAAGATGCGAAATCATTTGTTTCGCCGATTACAAGGACACACTGGCCACGGAGCTTGGCCAGGACCTCAGGCAGCAGATGACTCTCAGAAGCCGGGACGAACAGGATTTGGCAGCCGCTAATGTCCGCAACACGTTTTACGCGTGCGACACTTGCCGGATGGTCCGCAATTACCTTCTCTCGCAAAGCATTATCGAGCGTGATGCCAAAAGGATCGGTCCCGAGAACGCAGACCAAGAAAGGAGACTCAGGGCTGGCAAACGCATTCGGAGGCCAATCCACGAACTTCGCGAAATTGAAAAGAAAGGCGGCCTTTAACTCATATTCGCTTGGCGGCCTCACCTGCGCCGGCAACGCCGTTGGGAAATTATAGGCCGAGGAAAAAAGAATCATTTGTAAAAAAAACAAACGTAGAGGGAGCTTAGAATTTCCGCGACGGCCGGCGGCAGCGCCGGATGATAAATGGCTCGGGCTTGTGCGACGCAGGTTCAAATTCTGGGCTCCGCCATCAGAATCGCCACGTGACCTTGGCATAGGCACTGCGTTTGATCAGAGTGGACGTGGAAGCTCCAGTCGATTCTATGAACTCGAGGTGTTGATCCCTTACAAGATTTTGCCCGACCAAGCTGATGGACAATCCTTCCCGGTAATGCCAGGAAAGCGATGTATCGACTCTGGTGTAAGAGGGAATCTTCGGATTGTCGAGACGTCCCACGAAATATGCTGAGGTGTCCCACGACATGTTATGAGGAAAAATGAAGTGTGATCGAAGCTGAGCTGAGTTCACCGGGCTGCTTCCCTCCGCAGCGGAAACCGACGTGGTGTCCTGGCTCGACGGATCTAAGTGCATATGAATTTGTTCGAAAGCATATCCGGGACTGAGCGTCCAACGATCGGTTACCTTCCAGTTAGCGGCAATCTCCAGTCCTTGAGATTCTCCGTGCATCAGGTTTTCGAAAGTCGTGGGTATGAATAAATGAGGAGGAGCCGGCGTCGTTTCGAAAACGGGTGGGGCTGGTTCAACTGTTCGCTGTTGAGTGTAGTCGCCGTAAAAAGCCGCGATGTCGATGGACAGATGCTTGAGCGCAGTGATTCGAGTGCCGACCTCATAGGCGGTCAAGTCTTCGTTCTTAAAGTGAGGATTGCCGACTTGTCCGATCAGGACTGGCGTTCCGTTGGGGCCGGGAAATCCAGCGAAGTTCAACCGTTCAGCGGTATCTGTGCTGGCCGGCGTGCGAGCAGCTCGCGATATCGCCGCCCAGAACATTTGATGCCCGTTCGGCTGCCACGTTAAGCGGGCGCTCGGCAGCAGCACAAACCCAGTGTAGTAATCGTGTTCCAGCTTTGTACCCACCGTCAGGTAGACTCGGTCGGGCGAGAGAGCAATTTCATCCTGGATGAATGAACCGGCGATTTGAGTGTTGAGGTCAGCGGGGTTCAAAGATATGGTGAGATCTCCGTTGGTATGCGAAGACGAATAGCGATAGTCCAAGCCCCAAACAATGCTTTGCCGCTGGCCCCAAATGAAGTGATGTTGGAAATCAAAATTTAATGTGTATCGCCCTTCATCGAGAACGTCGACGCGCTTGAATTCATCATAGGAAATCTGAACGGAGGTATCTGATCGGGCGGAGAAAGTATGATTCCACGCTAACTGAAGAAAGCCGCCGGACAAATCCACTCGGGGGTCAACCTCTTCAGGACCTGGCGATGTAACGGACTGCAGAGTGAGGTTCGGGTTGCCTTCCCGACCTGCGTAAAGGTTCCCTTGGATTGTCAGCGCATCCTTGGGTGAAAGAGTGCTATCCACCCGAAAACCACCGCTGAGAAGGTGCCAGCCATCACCTCCGTTTCGGCCGCTCAGACCTGGCAGCTCGGCTTGGTTCAGATACTTTGTGTAGATACGATAATCGGTATTCTTGCCCAGGGTGCCCCCGTATTGGGTTACTCCAAATCCCTGGTCGAGGCTTCCTCCGCCGGCAACAATCAACCCTCCGTGCGTATCAGCAGCCTTCTTGGTGATGATGTTGACCACGCCATTGACGGCGTTTGCCCCCCAAATGGTTCCGCCGGGACCGCGGATCACTTCGATCCTTTCGATATCCTCAAGCGGCATATCCAGCACGTCCCAGAAGACTCCGCCGAAGGTGGGCACATATACCGTGCGGCCGTCTACCAGCACCAACAATTCGTTGCTGAACTCACCGTTAAATCCGCGAGCGCTGACGGCCCAGGTGTTGGCGTTGATTTGAGCCACATCCATCCCCGGCACCATTCTCAGAAGATCGGGAATGTTCGTTGCGCCGGAGCGGCTAATATCCTCGGCCGTAATCACGAAAATTGCTGAAGCTGTACGCGAAAGCTTCTGTTCGCTTTTCGAGACGGAAGTGACCTCGACATTCATCAGGTCTTCCAGACTCTTAGTCGTCAGGTCTGTTGAACTCTGTTGCGGCCATGCCGGTAACGCCAGAAATCCCAGCATGGCGAAATGGACGAGAGTGCGCGAAGTGATCCACGCGAGGAATTGACTCCTCTCTATTCGGTTATTGCACTTGCGCATTCCCCCTTCCTTCTTCCCAAGAGGACTGAGCCAATGGAACGTTGTTCGGTGGCCATCACTGTGGCGAACGGAACGGCTGAGGAGGGAGCAGACAGGAGGCCAAACCGACGGTCGTCAAAGATACGCAAGACGCATAGAATCAGTGGCCTACTCCATTGCGAGAGTTTCATAGCGCGAACATTCGCCGGGGGAAATGTTTCAGGAAGGACGCCGCGTGCCGAGGTGGCACAGTGTTAACACCATGTTAAAAAACGGCAAGCGATCCGCGCCAGCTTGCTTCCAAGGTAGGATTCCCCTATTGTGTGGTGAACTCATCAGAAAGAGAGCCGATGAAACGCGTATTGGTGATAGAAGACGACAAAGATATCGTTGAATTGGTGCGCTACAACCTGGAGAAGGACGGTTATCAGGTGGCGGCAAGTGGGGATGGCTCGACTGGTCTCGCGCAGATTCGAAAAGCCGCGCCCGACCTGCTGATCCTCGACCTGATGTTGCCGAAACTTTCGGGACTTGAGATCTGCAAAGAGGTTCGCAAGGACGTCACACTGAACCGGCTGCCGATTCTGATTCTCACCGCCAAGGGCGAAGAAGCGGACCGCGTGGTAGGACTGGAACTTGGCGCGGATGATTACGTCACGAAACCATTCAGTCCCCGCGAGCTTGTTGCGCGCGTGAAGGCGCTCTTGCGGCGCGCTGAGCCTGGAGCACCCTCCGAGAAACCGCTCGAGATTGGCGCTTTGAAGATCGATCCGGCGGCGTATCGTGTGACGCGCGCAGGAAAACCCGTGCAGATGAGCACACTCGAGTTCCGGCTGCTTTATTTTTTGGCGGCTCGTCCTAACCGGGTGTTCACACGCGATCAATTACTCGATGCGGTTTGGGGGACGGAACGATTTGTCACTCCGCGCAGCGTGGATGTATATGTGCGGCGACTGCGCGAGAAAATTGAAGCCGACCCACAGCATCCGGGGTTCATGAAAACAATTCGCGGAGCCGGTTACCTCTTCGAAACTACCCGTGCGAGCTAGGCTTTTGTGGCGGCTGGGACTGACGTACTTAGTCCTTCTGGCCGGCGTTTTAATCGCCGTTGATTCCTATTCTGCCCGCGTCGTTCGCAGCCACTCGGTACGCTCTGCAAACGATCATCTCGTTTCGTTGATGCATCTCGCAGAGTCCCGCCCGCCCGACGTCGGCCACGAGCCGGAGCTGCGCGCATGGACCGACTGGATGGCGAAAAGCGGAGCGCGTGTCACCATAATTGACGCTTCCGGCCAGGTGTTCGCAGACTCGGCAAATAGCGCGAGCGACGTTGAAAAACCCGCCGATTGGCCGGAAGTCCAGCAAGCCCTAGCTAACGGCAGCGGGCGCTCAGTTGATTCCGTCCGCGAACTCGTGTGCCGGGCTCAGCGTTTTCAACCCGCTTCCGGTTCACCCTTCGTGATCCGCCTGGCATTGCCGCTTGCGCAAATCGATTTGTCGCTAAAAGAGCTTCGCCAACGGCTGCTCGTCGCTTCGCTAATCATTTTACTTTTCGGAATCGCGGTATCCCTGATTTTCGCGCGTATTTTCGCCGCGCGTGTCGAGCATCTGAAAGATTTCTCGCAACGAATCGCCGCGGGAGACTTTCACTCTTGGATGGCTGTGGGCCCGCGTGACGAACTTTCCGATCTGGGAGACTCGATGAACCAAACAGCGGCGCATCTTGACCGCGAGATGCGCTTGCTAAGCAGCGAACGCAACCGCTCGAGCGCGATCCTGCGAAGCATGGTCGAAGGCGTTGCGGTGGTCGATGCGCAGGAACGGCTGGTGTTTTGCAACCGCGCGTTTTCTGAGATTTTGAATGTCCAATCGGTGACCAGTGAAGGCAGTCCGCTGATAGAAGTCGTTCGAAGCTCGGAATTGATAGGCCTTATTCGCAAAGCTTTGCAAGGAGAAGAAGGCCTGCAGAACGATATTGAGATAGGAATCGTTCAACCCCTGAGTTTTTCGGTGACTGCTGCGCCGGTGAANNCACGATGTGACTGAATTGCGGCGGCTCGAACGTGTGCGCCAGGATTTTGTCGGAAATGTCTCGCATGAGTTCAAGACTCCCCTGACAGCCATTCAAGGTTTTGCCGAGACATTATTGGCCGGAGCGATCGACGATCCTAAGAACAACCGCAGATTCCTGGAAATTATTCGCGACCACGCCGCACGGCTGGCTCGGGTAACGGATGATTTGCTGAAACTAGCTCGGATCGAGGCGGGAAAGCTCGAATTGGAGTTTTTCCCCGTCGGGATTCAGGAACTGATCGGAGGGTGCGCGGAGACCACGTTGTTGAAAGCCAGCCGCAAGCAAATTTCATTCAGCATGGAAGTTCCGTCTGGGCTTCCGGCTGTACGCGGCGACGCAAGTCTACTGCATGACGTATTGCAGAATTTGCTCGACAACGCCATTCAGTACACGCCCCGCGGCGGCCGTGTAGTTGTGGGAGCAGCCGCAGGTCCTCGCGAGGTAACCATTACGATCTCGGATTCCGGAATTGGAATACCACTTGCCGACCAGGAACGGATTTTTGAGCGCTTCTACCGAGTGGACGCTGCGCGATCGCGCGAAGCCGGCGGCACCGGCCTGGGACTATCCATTGCCAAGCACATCGTCGAAGCGCACGGTGGCCGCTTGTGGGTTGAAAGCGCCGTCGGCCAAGGATCGAAGTTCTCTTTTTCCATTCCTCTTGCCGGCTAAGCCTCGAGTTGTCTCATAGCATTCACCTGCCGTTAATTCGGTTGCAGTCTTTCCCTGCCATCCTGTACATGCAGACATTTAATTACACACGGGTGATTTAGGCAGGAGGTGGCGAATGGCGGCTACGAAAACCAGCACGGACGGAATCTTTCAAAGCGTTCTAGTGAACTACTTGGTATCACAGGCGCGCACAGTGGAGGCCTCTGTGAACCGGGCTCTTTGGGCACTGTTGGAGCGCAATGAGCGGCTTGCCAGCGAGGTCTTTCTGAATGAGCCCCGTATCAACGAAATGGAAATCGTGATTGACGAGCACGCCATCCGCATGTTGCGCCAGGGAAACCTGGCCGATACCGAAGTGCGGTTGATTGTCGCCACACTCAAAATTAACAACGACCTTGAGCGCATGGGCGATCTCGCCGTAAACCTTAGCGAGCGCGCCATTTCACTGGCGGCGATGGGCGAAGTGCCTATTCCAGTTGAGCTTGAGCCGATGGCTACAGCGGTGCGGGCGATGGTCTCGAAATGCTTGGGCGGGTTGATCTACCAAAACGTGGAACTCGCAACCCAGGTGCTCGAAAGTGACGACGTGGTCGATCAATACCGGGATCATCTTTTCGAGTCGCTGCTGTCCGGCATGACCCAGAACCCTTCTCTAGCGGCTCCGAATCTGCACTACGTGCTGGCCTCGCGCCACCTCGAACGGATTGCGGACCACGCTACAAATATCGCGGAGGATATCCTGTTCTGGGTTCGCGGGCTGGAAGTCCGTCACGGGCGCGCAAAACAAATCGAAATTTCGGCCGAGGACAGCCTAGCGGCAGGAACCTTGTAAACGGCTCGCTGGCACGCCGCTGCGGGATTCGATTCCGTCTTTATACAAGCTACTTAGATACGCTTTCCGAACCAGGCTGAAACCCGGACCCTGGCCGCCAAGCCGAAATGTCCCGCATTTTACCCCTCATTCTCGCCGATGTAACATGGTTGTAACAATTCTGACAAAAAATGGGAGAAGGAGAATTCGAGAACATGAAAAAGAGCCTGCTAGTTGTGTCGCTCGCGCTCGGTCTGGCAGCCATCACAGCAGCCCAGAATGGAACGGTGCTGCTAAATTCCGCTGGCGCCACTTTTCCCTATCCGATTTATTCCAAGTGGTTTGACGTTTATCACACCGCGCACCCGAACATTCAGATTAACTACCAATCCATCGGATCGGGCGGCGGGATACGTCAACTTCAAGCCGGCACCGTGGATTTCGGCGCTTCGGATGGACCCATGACGGACGAGCAGCTCTCGCAATCGAAGTTCAAGATACTGCATTTCCCAACCGTGCTCGGCGCGGTGGTGCCGACCTACAATATCGCGGGCGTGTCCGGAGAACTAAATTTCACGCAGAAGGCATTAGCGGGAATTTATCTCGGAACGATCACCAAGTGGGACGATCCGGAAATCGCCAAAGCGAATGCGGGCGTGAAACTTCCGAATGCCGATATCGTCGTAGTTCACCGTTCGGACGGTAGTGGAACGACTTACATCTGGACGGATTTTTTGGCCAAGGTCAGCGAGGATTGGAAGAAAAAAGTGGGGAACGCCGCCACATCCGTCAATTGGCCGGCGGGGCTGGGCGGCAAAGGCAACGAGGGCGTGACCGGGCTGGTGAAGCAGACTCCCAACGCGATTGGCTACATCGAGTTGATCTACGCCGTGCAGAACAATATTCCATACGGAAAAGTTCAGAACGCAGCGGGAAACTTCGTGAAGGCGGATTTGGCAGGAGTGACGGCTGCAGCCGCCGCTGACGCCAAGAACATTCCGGACGACTTCCGCGTTTCGATCACAAACGCTCCGGGACCGAAGGTTTACCCCGTTTCGAGTTTCACGTGGCTGCTGATTCCCGCGCAAATTCAGGACGCAGCGAAGCGCGAAGCTATCAAGGGCTTTCTGAAATGGATGTTGGTAGAAGGTCAGAAGTACAATGAGGGCTTAACCTATGCCCAGCTACCCAAAGAGGTAATCGCGAGGGAGACGAAGGCGATTTCGCTGATTCAGTAAAATGTCCGCTGCCGCTACAACTATCGCGCACGAAGTTCCGCCGCAAGCGGGACCTCGCGCGTTTCTTCGCCGACTGCGAGGCGGTGACGAAATCGCTCATCTGATTACCCTCACCTTTTCAGCCCTTATCCTCCTCATCACCTCCATGCTGGTGTACGAGCTCTGGGCGAATTCACATCTTTCCCGGGCAAAATTCGGATGGATGTTTTTCTGGACCAGGGTGTGGGATCCGAACTTTGACAACTTTGGTGCCGCACCCTTCATCTATGGCACGCTGGTTACGTCGGCAGTGGCGCTCTGCCTCGCGGTTCCGCTGGGTCTTGCGAGCGCAATTTTTCTCTCCGAGCTCGCGCCGCGCAAGGTCAGCGACGTCATCTCGTTTTTGATTGATTTGCTGGCGGCCGTCCCCAGCGTGATCTACGGCCTGCTGGGAATTTTTATTGTCGTGCCAGTGATGCGCACGACGATAGGTCCGGCCCTGATTCACACGCTGGGTAATGTTCCCTACATCGGGGCGCTATTCCACGGACCCAATTACGGAGTCGGCTTTCTAACTGCTGGGATCGTTCTGGCGATTATGGTCGTGCCGTTCATTATTTCTGTTTCGCGGGAAGTTCTGTTGACGGTGCCGCGCGAGCAGCGCGAAGCGGCGCTGGCGATGGGCGCAACGCGATGGGAGTCCACCTGGAAGGTAGTGGTCCCGTGGGCTCGCACCGGCATCATGGGCTCTGTGTTCCTTGCACTAGCCCGCGCGCTGGGTGAAACGATGGCCGTCACCATGGTCATAGGCAATGCGCCGACGATCGCAGCTTCGCTGCTTTCCCCCGGCGATACCATCGCTTCCACCATCGCGAGCCAGTTTACCGAGGCGACTGGAGACTTGTATCTGAGCTCACTGATTGAGCTGGGATTAGTGCTTTTCCTCATCACCTTTATTCTGAATGGTCTGGCCCGGATTTTGATTGTCGCCACCGGACGCGGAGGAGGCCGGCCCGCATGAGCAATGTGCGTATTATCTGGCGAAAGTCATTGAATTTCGTGATGCTGAGCTTGACCGGGATAGCCGCGCTTGGAGTCGTTTCGATTCTGTTCTTTATCCTCGGATACTTGATCTGGAACGGCGGCAAATCGCTGAATTGGAATTTTTTTACGCAGCTCCCGAAGCCTGTGGGTGAAACAGGCGGGGGAATGGCCAACGCCATTGTGGGCAGCCTGAAGCTGCTGATGTTGGCAGCTTTGATGGGCTTGCCGGTAGGATTGCTTACCGGCGTGTATCTTGCAGAGTTTGGCGGCAAAACGTTTTCGTTTGTCATACGCTACACGACGGATTTGCTGAACGGCGTGCCGTCCATCGTTATAGGCATTTTCGCTTACTCGCTGGTGGTGCTGCCGGTGAAACATTTCTCCGCGCTGGCCGGCGGGGTAGCACTGGGAATAATGGTGATCCCGATTACGGTGCGCAGCACGGAGGAGTTTCTGAGGTCGGTGCCTGGAAGCCTGCGCGAAGGCGCAATGGCGCTCGGAGCCAGTAAGTGGAAGACTATCGTTACCGTCGTGCTGCCCGCCGCAAGCGGCGGCATATTAACCGGGATGCTGCTGGCGCTCGCGCGCGTTGCCGGGGAAACTGCGCCGCTGCTCTTTACCGCCTTCGGCAACCGCTTTTGGAGCCCGGGTTTCGAACAGCCAACCGCTTCGCTTCCGGTAATGATATATACATATGCGATCGCGCCGTATGATGATTGGCACCGGCAGGCGTGGGCCGCGGGGCTGGTATTGTTGGGCTTGGTGCTGGTTGCAAATCTAGGTGCCCGTCTTCTACTGAACCGCGGCAGCGCGGTCAGGAGCACGTGATATGCCGTCGATTTCTCAAAGCAGCAATGCCACCGCCGCAAGACTCGCTCCACAAGTGCGTATGAACGAACCTCGCTCGATGGCTGCAGAAAAGGAGGCGCCGGTGCGCTTTCAGATCTCCGACCTGAATTTTTTTTACGGTCCCAAGCAGGCCATCTTTGGACTGAACCTCAAGATTCCGAAGAATAAAGTGACCGCCTTAATCGGTCCTTCCGGGTGCGGCAAGTCGACATTCCTGCGTACTTTGAACCGCATGAACGAAATCATCCGGAACACGCGCGTGGAAGGCGAAATATTGCTCGATGGCCAAGAGATACATTCGATGGACGTAGTGAGCCTGCGGCGGCTCGTCGGAATGGTGTTTCAACGGCCAAACCCCTTTCCGAAATCGATTTTTGAAAACGTGGCCTACGGACTTCGCATCAATGGTTATAAGGGTCGGCTCGACGACCTGGTGGAAAGCAGCCTGCACCGCGCGGCACTTTGGGATGAAGTGAAGGATTACCTTCACAAGTCGGCTTTCGCACTATCGGGCGGGCAGCAGCAGCGGCTGTGTATTGCGCGCGCCCTGGCCGTGAATCCTGAAGTGCTTCTACTCGACGAGCCTTGCTCCGCGCTCGATCCTGTGACCACGGCTAAGATTGAAGAATTACTGTTTCATCTAAAAGATAGTTGCACGATGGCAATCGTGACTCACAACATGCAGCAGGCCGCCCGCGCCAGCGATTTCACAGCTTTCATGCTGGACGGCAAACTCATCGAACACAGTGAGACATCTAAACTATTCACCACACCTGCCGATCCGCGTACAGAGGCCTACATTACGGGCCGCTTCGGATAAAGCGGGCAGCTTAACGGGGATTTGGCGCTGCAACAACGGAAAGATATGAGGAGACATGGAACGACATTTTGAACGCGACCTTGAGGAACTGAAGCAGCGATTGCTCTGGATGGGAAGCCTCGCCGAGCGAGCCGTCCATCAGGCCATCCACGCTGTGTTGGATGCGGAAGAGCATCTCGCCGAAACTGTTTTGATTGAAGAAGACGCAATCAACGAGATTCAGATTGAAATCGACGACCGCGTGCTGCGCTTGCTGGCCCTGCAGCAGCCCATGGCCGCCGACTTGCGATTCTTGCTTGCGGTTTCACGTATCAACGGAGACCTGGAGCGTATCGGAGACCAGGCGGTGAATATCGCGCAATCGGCGACGCGTATTATGCGCCATCCGCAGGTTAAGCCCTACGTTGATTTGCCGCGGATGAGCGAGCTAGCCGAAGGGATGGTCCGCGATAGTTTGAATGCCCTGGTGCGAGGGGATATCGAACTCGCTCATAGCGTGCTGCAGCGAGACGATCAAGTGGATCGCTTGCGCGATCAGCTCTTCCGGGAGCTGCTAACCTATATGATGGAAAACTCTGCGGTGGTGTTCTCCGCCTTCGAACTTGTTCTGGTGGCGAAGAACATCGAACGCATCGGGGACCACGCTACAAACATCGCCGAAGACGTGATTTACTTCGTCGCTGGCCGCGACGTGCGCCACCCGGCCCTCGACCGCCGTTAAGCCTGTGTGCGCCGCCCGCACGCCAAGGCTTGGACGCAGTGCTTCCTCTGATAAATGATGGGCAGGCGAACCCAGCGGGAAAAGGGTTAGATGCGAGTAAGGGCGGTGGCTTCGTCTTCGGCGAGGTCGAGAATCGTGTCGAGCCGGACCATTTTCAACAGCATTACCACCCGCTTACTCGGCGCGAAGTACGTGCATTTTCCACCGGCGCGCTTCAGCGTGGTGAACGCGCGAACAAGCGCCCCGATCCCCGAACTATCGAGCTCCGTAACGCCGGCAAGATTTACCGCTACGTGCGTGGATCCCGCTTCAATGAGCTGCTGAATCTGATTGCGAAAAGATTCCTCAGCGTCGCCCAACTTCAGCGGCCCGTCGAGATCTACAATGGTGGCCCGGCCAGCCTTGCGGATGCCAATGTTCACATGTGCCTCACAGCGCCTTGCAAAGCTATCTGAATTATATCCGGCAATCAAGGGCTTGCAAAAAACTTCTAGTAAATATGGCTGACACCAAAAGCAGTCTTCCTTGACGCATATCCATTGCATTTGTTAGGCTCTGGCCCACTGTCTCTTCGTTGCGTGCGGGGTGTTTTACTCGCAATGGGAGAGTAAGAGCATCTCCTACCGTTGGGAGAGTAATGGAAACATCTTCCGCGCTTTTCGAACTCGCGAGCGTATCCTTAGCGTGCCGCGATCAAGATACCCTGCTGAAGACCTTCGCCGCACGAGTGGGTACCACACTCGGAGCGCGCGCTGTCCTTGTTTGGACCAGCAACGGAACAGCTGAGGAGCTCATATGCCGCATGCGCTGGACCGAGCCGGGCGAACGTCTGCATCCCACGGAACTACCTGTCTCCGGAGGAACGCTCGCAATATTGTACCGATCGGCTGCCACTAGGCGCTTGCCCGCGCGTGAAATCGTAGTAGAAGACCTCGAACATCTCGATGAATTCAGCCGCACGCGCGTGAAATCTGCGCTGTATTCGTCTCTGCCGGGAGCGCAAAGGCCGGAAGGCGTAGTCGAGGTTCTCAACAAGCGGGCCGGAGACTTTACCGCCGAAGACGCTCACTTTCTGGAGGAAGCATGCGTGCTGGCGGGCCGCGCTCTGACCAATCTGGGCGCGATTGAACAGGAACGCCAGTCCCAACTGGCCACACTCGAACGCTTGACCGCGCTATACGATCTGGGCCAGACGTTCACGTCAACTCTCGAATTGGAAGAACTCCTCCCTATCGTGGCGGGTAAAATCCGCGACATTTTAGGCGCTGGCGCCTGCAACCTATGGCTCGCTTCGCCTGACGGCCAAGAACTCAATCTTGCAAAGCAGATCGGCGATGACCCTACGATCGAAGAGGATGCCACCGCCTCATTGAGTGAAGGTTTGCTGGCCGAAGTTGCGCAGCAAGCAAACCCGAAGTTGGTCGAAGACCCGAGCGAGGAAGCCGGACTCGCCGCGCGTGTTGAAGCTGGAGGAGATTTCGAGATTCAGTCCTGGATGGCAGCGCCGCTTCGAAAAGACGACGAGGTTTTAGGCGTCGTCGAGATAATTAACAAGACGGACGGCACGCTGTTCAATGAAGACGATTTGTTTTTCCTCTCCAGTATCAGCGAACAGGCCGCGGTGGCCCTGCACAACGCAAACCTGCTGGAATCGGAGCGAAAGGTTCACGCCCTTGATGCTCTGTTGAAAATTTCGCAAGAAATTACGTCCACTCTGGATCTCGATCACGTCTTGACTACGGTGGTGGCGCAGTCCGCGTCGGTCGTGCCGTTTGAGACTTGCGTCATTGGATTCTACGACCGCGGGCGCTTCGTCCTGGGCGCCGTCTCTGGAGAAACGGAAGTTCCGAAGACGCGGGAAATGAGCGAGCTGCGCGAACGCATGGAGTGGGTGGCCGAGCAGGAAAGTCCCGTTTCGGCGAATTTGCATGAAGATGGCTGGCAAGCCGAGCCGGAAGAAGCCCGCGCGCAGATTGTCTCGTACCTGGAAACCTACGGGCATCAAGGCTTTTACGGCCTACCTTTGCGCGACGATCAAGGGACGCTCGGAGCGATGATTCTTCTAAGCAAGGAAGCCGATTTTCTTTCGGAAAGCCATTTGGAAACCCTAGCCATCCTGGCCAGTCAGACCACTGTCGCCATCCGCAACGCGCAGCTTTATCAGCAAGTGCCGCTCGCAAATATCCTGCAGCCGTTCGCCCAGAGAAAGAAAAAGTTCCTGGCGGCTGTGCCGCAGAGCCGCATGATGGAATATGCGCAACGCGCCGGGGTTGTGGCCCTGTTCCTGACGATTATCCCCTGGCCTTTGCGCGTCGGCACGGACGCCACGGTGGTTCCGTTCGAGCGCCGCATGGTGAGCGCAATCGAGGGCGGAGTGGTGAAACAAGTCTTCGTGCGCGAAGGCGATTTGGTGAAGCCAGGGCAGCTGCTTGCGCAACTTGACGACAGCGAGGATCGCATCAAGCTGATCGAAGCGGACGCGGCGTTGTCTCAGGTGCGGCGTGAATTAGCCGAAGCCGAATTTCGGAACGACCCCGCTGCAGCAGGCCAGGCCCAGATACGCTCCCAGCTATATTCCTCTGAAGTCGCGCTGGAGCAGCAGCGTATCAATGACGCGCGCCTGACCTCGCCGATTGCCGGCATCGTAATCACTCCGAAGGTGGAAGAAAAATCCGGGTCCATGATTAAATCCGGAGACAGTTTCTGCGAAGTAGTGTCTCAGGACCGCCTGGCCGCGGAAATGAGCGTCCCTGAAACGGATCTCGTGCTCGTAAATTCCGGAGAAAACGTGTCTCTGAAGTTAAACGCCTTCCCCACGACGACGTTCGAGGGAACTGTGGATCGCATCGGCGCACAGACTCGGATCGACTCTGGCGACCAATATTTTCTGGTGCGAGCGATATTCGAAAATGCGGGAGGAAAGGCTCGCAATGGAATGGTCGGGCGAGCGAGAATTCGATCGCGCGGTGGATGGTTCGAAAGCGGATGGTACCCGATAGGGTACGTTATCCTGCGCTCGCCGTTCAGGTGGGTTTGGCAGAAGGTATGGCCCTGGGTGCCGTGAAGAAAGAGGAATCTTTAATATGAAACGCGCCACTTTGATCTTAATAATCGCCGCGATGGCGATTGCCGGAAATGGCTGCGACAAGTCGTCGGTGGCGTCCAGCCCCAAGGATGCGCCGCTACAACCATCCAACACGATTCCATCTCAGGCTCCTGCGCCGACCGCTGCTACCTCAAAAGGGCCTGAAACGGGCGATATTCTAAGCGTGCTCACAGTAGAACATCAGGTCGATCTCTCCTCGCAAAGCGATGGCACAGTTACATCCCTAACCAAAGACCAAGGTAGTGTGGTCAAAACAGGTGAGATTCTTGGGCAGCTTGACGATCGAACTCTGCAACAGGAACTCATCAAGGCGCGCGACGATCTGAAGGTGACTCAGAACAACTTGCAGTACAAAGCAGCGGAACTGAAGGCTAAGGGCGCAGCTTACCGGCGTCAGCAGCTGCTGCGGGAAGCAGGACTGTCGAGCCAGGCTGATCTCGAAGCCGCGGAATTCGAAGCAAAAGGCGCTGAGTACGACATGCACGCATATGAGGCTTTGGTGGAAAGCGGTCAAGCCGAGGTCCACCGTCTCGAAATTGAGATTGACCAGACGATCTTGCGCGCTCCGTTTTCGGGCGTCGTAGTGCGGCGGTACGTTCGAGAAGGGCAAGCCATCGTCAAGGGCGACAAGTGTTTTCGGGTGAGTCAGCTCTATCCGCTGCAGGTCCAGTTTCAAATTTCTGAATTGGCAAGCCCGCGCCCGGCAGTCGGCGCGCCAGTTAACTTGATTCTTTTGGGCGGTTCCAATCGGTCGCTGAACGCGAAAGTGGTGAAGGTGAGCCCTACCGTGGATCCGTCCAGCGATAGTTACGATGTGGTGGCCCAGCTCACTGGTTCGGGGATTTCCGATCTGCGCCCGGGAATGGCTGTGCGGGTCGGATGGCCCGGCACATCGCAACCGAAGCCGTAGAGGATCTCGACTATGCGTTTCGGTCCCACCAGTCTTCAAGTCTCCAGCCTACTTGCAAAAGGCCTCAAGCGCCCCAAACTCCGCACGGATCTGCGCATCAGCGAACAAACGGTTGCCGGCGAAATCAGTTACGTTGTCAAAAACCGTGAGACGAATTCCTACAACCGGTATGGAGCCACCGAATATCAGCTGCTATCACTTTGCGACGGAACTCGTACGGCCGCTGAGATCGCACAGGTCATGTCTGAAAAGGATCCCGATTTAACGACGAGCGAGGCCGATGTGCTCGACTTCATGGACTCGGTGGAACCCACCATGTGGGAGCGATCAATCGGAGAAAAAAACCTAGCCGTGCTCGAGCGCATTCGCGACGAGCGGAAAGGCCGGGTCGAGCAATCGAGTGTGCTCTACATCAGCTTTAAAGCCTGGGACCCGGACAAGACACTCACCAAATTGGATCGCTACCTCGGATGGATGTTCACCAAGGGCTTTGTCATCTTTTCTTTGTTCATATTTGTCGTAGCCGTTTATCTGCTTGCCGGCGATTGGACGCGCGTGCAGCAGGATACTTCGGCCTTGTATAGTTTTGCGGGTAAAAGCGCCTACGACATCTGGATCTTTTGGATCCTCCTCCTGGGTCTGGGCGCCATACACGAATTTGGCCACGGGCTCACTTGTAAACATTTTGGCGGTGAAGTCCATCAGATGGGTTTTTTGCTTATCTATTTCACTCCTGCATTTTTTACCGATACCACGGACATTCTTCTGTTCCAGACCGGAACTCCGCGTCAGTGGGTCATCTTCGCGGGCATTTGGATTGAACTGGTGATCTGCGGCCTGTCTGCGTTGGTCTGGCATTTCACCGCGCCAGGCTCCCTGACGAACGACTTTTTTTACAAAATGATGCTGCTGAGCGGGATTCAGGGCGCGCTCGTGAACCTGAACCCGCTCATCAAAGCCGACGGCTACTATGCGCTGTCGCAATTCCTCAAAATCGATAACCTGCGCGAAGAGTCTTTCGGCTACCTGCGAGCCTGGACGGAAAAATATATTCTTCGGCACGACATAGATTTGCCGCCCTCCAGCAAGCGCCAGCGCCGTGTTTTTTTCCTGTTCGGAGTCTTGGCCATTATCTACAGCGCGTCGCTTCTGATTATTATGCTTTTGTTTGTTAAGAACATACTCGTAAGCCAAATGGGCAACGAATGGGGCTATCTCGCAACCCTCGGCGTCATTTATTTCTTTGCCAGGAATAGTATTCGAAAAGGATTGCCTTTAGCTCGGGCTTGGATACGGGACAAGAGGGGAAAATATATGGCCTGGAAAATGACGCGTGCACAGCAGGTCGGCGCACTGGGATTGATTCTCCTGTTTCTGTTGCCTCCGTTTTCGTCCAAGGTCACCACCGATCTGGTGCTGGAGCCCGGTAAAGACGCACGGGTTCGGGCCGTGGTGAACGGCAGAATTCAAAAAGTGTTTGTTCACGAGGGGGACGAAGTAAAAGCAGGCCAAATGTTGGCCGTTTTGGAAAATCCCGACATAAGCGCTGATGCACAATCGCTCACGCAACAGTTAGCGCTCGCCAGCAGTAAGGTTCGCAATAATCAGGATCGCTCGGACTTTAGCCAAGCGGCGCAGGTGGTTCGTGACCGCGACCGGCTCGAACAGGAGTTGTCTGAGGCGCAGAAGAGAGTGCAAGACCTCGAAATTCGGGCTCCCATGGACGGTATCGTTGTCACTTCCAACGTGGACCAGGAAGCTGGCCAATATTTCTCGGCAGGAGACGAGTTTGCCCGGCTGGTGGATCGAACCACCATGAAGGCGCGTATTCTTGTGCAGGACCGCGAGCTTCCGGACGTTCAACCCGGCGCTCCTGCAAAGGTGAAGGTGCTCCCATTTCCGTACAGAACTTACTCGGGCCACGTCGACAAAATACTTCCGGCTGCGGCGCTGGATCATCCAGTCGCTCAGACTGAAGAGCTGGAGCGTCTAGGGCAGGAATTGGCGAATTTCGTGGCGGTTGAGATGGAGATCCCAAACCCTGATGGGTCGCTGCGGGAAGGCATGACCGGCAAGGCAAAGATTTCTGGCGCCAGGCATTCCTTAGCCTGGGAGGCCGGGCAAGGGGCATGGCGCTGGGTGCGTTCGCAGTTTTGGTAAGAGACTAGGCCTGTTGGCGCAGCCCGGAACCCCAGCCACCACAAAAAAAGGGCTGCCGTTCCTGGGACGGCAGCCCTTGGTAGTGCAACTGCTAACTCTGCTTGGGCGCAAAGCCCAATTGTTACTGGTCTAAGCCAATTAGCCGCGGGCTGGTCCGTGAACGGTCAGCGGCTTCACAGATCCCAGCTTCTTTCCCTTTTTCACTGTCTTTGCTTTTGCCATGGTCTTGAGTCTCCTTAAGATTTTTTGTTTTCTTGCTGCCTGCACTGCTGCTAGTGCAATCGGCGCGCCAAACTGTCAACCGGCCCACGTGAGAAGCTGTACTTGATTTGAAAGCACTTATCGACGGCACGAAGCAGCGCGCGAATGGCCTCGATACCAAATGTGTTTAATTTTTGAGTTCGAGTTGAATAATTCAATATGCAGGCGAGGCCTTAAGATCCTCATCGCGATTGCAGAGCCGGAAGAGCAATGTCGGAAGAAGATGGATGCGGATCTGAACTGCTGGGACGAACTGGGGCGAGGTTGCTCCGGCAAAAAGAAAAGCTGCCAGCCTTTCGGTGGCAGCCCGCTAGTTCCGTATCAGCTATCTATCGGTGCGCAGTCGAACCGCTGCACCTGTGACGCGAAACGCTTAATTGCCCCCCCATCGGATTAGGGGCTTGGTTTTTTCCAGCTTCTTTGCCTTCTTCAAGGTTTTCTTTGCCATGACACTTCCTCCGCGTTTGGGGTACAGCTCACGCTGGCCACACCTTGCTCTGTGCAAAACCGGTTCCAATGTCGAAGGGAAACGCTCCGAAACTAAAGTACTGAAGGAAAACAGGTTAGAGTGTTTAGGCCGTTTTCTCTCGTCGATGGAGCGCAGAATTCTGTTGAAATTCTCACCGCGACGATTAAAAAGTCACCCGAAAAACCTACAGGTTATACTTACGACATAAGTAGTTCAACCGGTTCCGGTCCACTCCCAGCAATCGCGCGGCATCCGCTTTTCCTTCTTTAGCCTGCTCTAGAGCTTCCTGAACCCAGCGACGCTCGAAAGTCTCCATTTCCTTGGCCAAATTGATCCCGCCCGAAGGTAGCCGGAACCGGTTCCGAGAATCGCGCCCGGAAGCTTGCACAATTTCGCCCGGGAGGTCCTTCAAAGAGATCACTTCGCCGTCCGTCATTACCACGAGTCTTTGAATTGCGTTCTGGAGTTCCCTGACGTTGCCAGGCCAGGGATAGCGCTTCAGCGCTAACATGGCATCGTCGGCTATTCGTTTAGGAGGAAAGCTGTTGGCAGCGCAATAAACGCTGACGAAGTAATCCGTTAGCACGGGTATATCTTCTATCCTCTCGCGCAGCGACGGAACGAAAATGGGCACCACATGAATCCGGTAGTAGAGGTCCTCGCGAAACCGTTCTTCGCGAACCATTTCCTCCAGATCTTCGTTCGTCGCGCTAATCAGCCGAAAATCTATGCGGATAGGCTTTTTGCCACCTAGCCGCGTGAATGAACGATCCTCTAGAACGCGCAGGAGTTTGCTCTGGAGCGCGGGCGTGAGCGTCGCAATTTCATCCAGGAAAAGCGTCCCTTGATGCGCCATTTCAACTCGGCCTTCCTTCATGGCTGTTGCGCCGGTAAAGGCTCCCTTCTCATAACCAAATAACTCCGCTTCCATTAAGCCCTCGGGAAGAGCGGCACAATTCACGCTGACGAATGCGCGGTTTCGTCGAGGGCTCTGTTCGTGAAGCGCTCGCGCCACCAATTCCTTACCCACCCCGCTCTCTCCCCGGATGATAACGTTCGTGGTCGCCCGGGCCATTCGTTTTATGGAATCGAACACGTGGTTCATGGCGTCTGTCGAGCCGATCAAATCGCCATGCGTACTCTTGCGGCTTATCTCCTGGCGGAGAATTCGATTTTCGCGCTGGATGTGTAATTTCTCAACGGCGCGCTCAAGCAGATGTCGAAGAACGTCCGTATCAATAGGCTTGATGAAGTAGTCGTAAGAGCCTGCATCGATTACTTTCAAGGCGGTGGCTTTTGTTTCGTCAGAGCTAAGCACGATTACGAGCGTGTCAATTTCACTTCCTACCAGGCGGGCAAGCAGTTCGGCGCATTCGCGGACGCCTCCGTCACCGAGCGGGAGGCCCAGTAGCAGGACGTCGAGCGCCGACCCCTGGAGGAGGCTGTAGGCCGCTGCCATATCCTCGCCTTCGAAGACTTCGAACTCCGATCGCAGAGCGGACGCAATCTTCGAGCGAAGGCTGTGGTCATCGTCAACAATGGCTACTTTGGGTTTAGTCGCTACGGGAGTGATAGAGGTCTCCGGCGGGGACTAGCACAGACTAAGCATGCACCACGCATCCCGCGTCGCGCCGATTCTAGGTGTCAAAGCGCCTCACTGTCAACGACAGTGCGTGGGCGAGTCCGGAAGCCCCAAGACCTAGCCTCTTTCCGGTAACTCAGCGCGAAATTTTACGCGGAGGCAGGTACTTTTTGTCAATCTTCGCAATTACAACGTAGTTCGGATCGACCATTTCTGCCAGGTGAATCGTGGCAACTTTCGAGAGCAACTCGTACGCATCAAGCTCGGACAAACCGTAATCCTGATGAATCCAGCCGATAAGTTGTGCAAACGCGATGCGCAACGAATCGTCAAGCGGACGGTAGATGCCGACGGCCATGATTTCATCCTTATTTTCGAAGCGCGGCCAATCAATTTTCTGTCCCTTGATTACGCGAACGCGCAAGCGGACACGCAGCGGAACCTCGATCGCTGTCCCGGCAATTTCGCCGTCACCCATGGCCGCGTGTCCGTCGCCCATATAAAGCAGCGCCCCCGGCACATTGACGGGTAAATACAGCGTATTTCCAACGCTCGCTTCCGAGGAGTCCATGTTGCCTCCGAATTCAGCCGGAACCACCGAGCTGCGGGCTTCACCATCCGAGGGCGCCACGCCAATGCATCCCAGGAACGGATGCAGCGGGATTTTCACCGAGAAGCTCGAATCATGCGCCTGAAAAGTCGCGGTGTTGTCGTCAGGATGAATCGGATACAGCCATATGCGCTCGGGCAGAGGAGCCTGAATCATCGGTGTGTAGTTTGTCGAGTTAAGCGCGCCGAAGCCCGGAGCAAACGCACCGACTCCCTGTCTCGAGTTCACTTCCAACGCCATGAAGTCGATGGCGATCGTGTCACCCGGTTCAGCGCCTTCTATAAAGAAAGGACCGGTGAGCGGGTTGTCGCCTTTCACCAGCGCCAGCGTATCGCCCGGTTTTTGAATGGCGTCGCCGAATGCGTCGAGCGTATTCGTCTCGAGAACATCTCCCGGCGCGAGCCGTGCCACAGGTGGCGCTAGGCCGTAAACGTATTTAACCGTCTCGAGTGTCGCGTGATATTTCACAACGTCCGGCGCCTTACCCTGCGCTTGCGCCAAAGACAGGCAAAGCAAAATGCCGGTACAGATGATAAGCGCTCGCAGCCTCATCGGAACCCCCTAGCCAGTGCCTCGCGATTCTAGAACAAATTGTTCGCCCCACTCCGCACAATTGTGAATGCCTCCCGGCAATGCGATGATGGCATTAGCGTATCCCGCGGACGTAAATCGGGGACCCGAAGTAAATGTTGAAAAAGCGTCTAACGCACATCCTGATCCACGATTCTTTTCGAGTAGGCATCACCCTGAAAGGAATCGACGGATTGCTGGAAGCCATCGGCGGCGTGCTGTTGTGGTTTAAAGTCAACTCGTTGAACGCTTGGTTGCAGGCGTTGTGCGAGCATGAACTCGCCCGGGATAAGCACGATATTATTTTCCGCCACATAAGCGCTGCTTCACAAAAATTGGCCAGCGGAAGCCCCATGTTCGCTTCGCTCTATCTCCTCTCACACGGGCTAGTTAAGGTTGTGCTGGTAGTCTGCCTCTGGGCCAATAGGCTTTGGGCTTATCCGCTGACGATTGCCGTATTCGGCGCCTTTATGGTCTACCAAGTTTACAGATTCACTCATACACATTCCTGGGCGCTCATTATTCTCACTCTTTTCGACGGCCTGCTGATATTCCTTACCTGGAAAGAATATCAGGACCAGAAAGCTCTGAAGGCGAAGCAGGAAAAACGCTGACCGCTCGGCCTTCCTTATGCAGTTTGCTCTTCCGCTTTTTTCAAGCAGCGAAAAAAACAAACGCACTCGCGGCGTATGGCCTTGCACCGCCTTTTCGTGTAGATTTTCGTATCGTGCCCACACCGCTCAAATTCAACGTTGCTCTGGTGCAGATGGCCGTCAGCGCCAAGGCCGCCGAAAACCTCGCGCGCGCCACATCTCGCATTGAAGAAGCCGCGCGCTCGGGCGCCCAGGTGGTCTGCCTCCCGGAACTTTTTCGCTCGCAATACTTCTGCCAGCGCGAAGACACCGCGAATTTTGAATTGGCGGAGGCCGTACCAGGGCCAACCACCGAAACGTTAGGGCGCGTGGCGCAAAAAACAAAAACTGTCATAGTCGCTCCGCTTTTCGAACGCCGAGCGCCCGGCATTTATCACAACAGCGCTGCGATCATTGACGCCGATGGCCGCATCGCGGGTGTCTACCGCAAGATGCACATTCCCGACGACCCCGCTTATTACGAGAAGTTTTACTTCACGCCCGGAGATTTGGGCTTTCGCGCCTTTTCCACCAGCGCCGGCAAAATCGCTACGCTAATCTGCTGGGATCAGTGGTATCCGGAGGGAGCGCGCCTCGCTGCGCTCAATGGCGCATGCATCCTTTTCTATCCCACCGCGATCGGTTGGCATCCCAGCGAAAAAGCATCCAACGGCGAAGCGCAGCGTGATTCCTGGCGAACGATCCAGCGCAGCCATGCCATCGCCAACGGCCTCTACGTTGCGGCCGTCAATCGCGTGGGACACGAAACTCCCGCAGAAGGCGGAGCCGGCCTCGAATTCTGGGGCAGCTCATTCCTTTGCGATCCCCAGGGAGTCGTCATCGCGGAAGCTTCCACCGACCGCGAAGAAATCTTGTACGGCGAAGTGGATCTCGCGCATCTGGAAGACGTTCGCCGCAATTGGCCCTTCTTGCGCGACCGCAGAATCGATGCCTACTCCGGCCTCGAACAACGTTTTCTTGACGAAAAGCCTTGAAGCCACCTCGCCGCATCGCCCGCTCCACCGAAGAAAATACCCCGGCGTCGCTTGGCTACCGCATGCCCGCCGAATGGGAACCTCACGAAGCTACATGGATCGGCTGGCCTCATAACGAAACTGACTGGCCCGGAAAGATTGCCCCCATCCACTGGGTTTATGGCGAGATCGTCCGCAAAATTGCTCCAGGCGAACTCGTTCGCATCCTGGTGAACTCAACCGCACACGAAGCGCAAGCGCGCAAAGTTTTGAAGAGTGCGGGCGTCAGCTTGGGCAGAGTGCAGTTTCTGCGATTCCCCACGAATAGAGGATGGACGCGCGATTTCGGCCCCATCTTCGTCAAACGCGCAAAGCCCCGCCCGGAAGTTGCCATCGCGCGGTTCCGCTTCAACGCCTGGGCGCGCTATCCTGACTGGAAAAAAGACGATGCGATTCCAGCACAAGCCGCGCGCCGGTTGAAAATGAAAATGTTCCGCGCACATCTCGGCGAACGTGGCGTGGTTCTCGAAGGCGGAAGCATCGACGTGAACGGTTCCGGCACGCTGCTCACCACCGAAGAGTGCCTTCTCGATCAAAAACGCCAGGTCCGAAATCCCGGTTTCGATCGTAACCAGACCGAACTCGCGCTGCGGGAATATCTCGGCGTAAAAAATATTATATGGCTCGGCAAAGGAATCGCCGGCGACGACACGCACGGCCACGTCGATGATTTGTGCCGCTTTGTGAATCGAAGCACGGTCGTCCTTTGCCGCGAGAAAAATCCCCACGAGAAGAACTACCGCCCGCTCGAAGAAAATTGGGAACGCCTGCGCGGCGCAAAGCTGGAAGACGGAAGCAGAATACACGCCATCGCGCTTCCGATGCCGTCACCTCTCTTTTTCAGCGGCGTGCGCCTCCCCGCCAGCTACGCGAACTTCTACATCTCGAATTCTGCCGTGCTAGTACCCACTTTCGACGATGCCAACGACCGCGTAGCCCTCGGCATCATCAGCGATTTATTCCCCGCACGCTCCGTAGTCGGAATCCATTCCGTCGATTTAGTCTGGGGATTCGGCACCATCCACTGCCTAACGCAACAGCAGCCCGCTCACGCGTAAATTCGATCTAATTCGTTTGGTCCTCGGGGTTGGGAAGAAAGACAAAAGAAGATCGCCGGTCGGTATACAAAGTTCTCAGCGCGGGAACCCTCTAAGTATTAATCTTATAGGATGAAAAAATCACGCCCGCGAAAAAAATCAGCCGAGACGGATGCAGCTGAAGACGAAACCTGCCTCTTCTGCAAAATCGTTTCGCGCGAACTCGAAGCCAAAATTATTTTCGAAGACGAAATCTCCATGGCCTTCCTCGACGTTCGCCCGCTTTTCCCCGGCCACGTCTTGCTGATTCCGAAAGCGCACTACCCCACTTTGACGGATCTCCCCGCCGAACTGGTCGGACCGTTTTTCTCCAACGCTCAGATGCTTGCCCGCAAAGTGCAGGAGGCCGTGAAAGCTGAAGGCACCTTCGTCGCCATGAACAACGTCGTCAGCCAGAGCGTGCCGCATCTTCACGTCCACATCGTTCCCCGCAAACGCAGCGACGGTCTTCGCGGCTTCTTCTGGCCCCGCCGCCCCTACCAAGAAGGCGAAATGCTCGCCCTCCACGAAGCGTTGCGTTCCGGGATCACCACAAGCGAAGACCGGTAACCGCCGTTCAGCCGACTCAGTCCGTAACCGCGTCCACCCCACTTCCTTCGAGAGATACGAGCCCTTCATACCCCGAAGGGTTCGTTACCCGCACAGTTCAAGGGATCGAAGTAGTGAACCGTTGGCGTGGTACTATCTGCCCGGCTGTCGTGTCACACAACATTATCAAGGCCGAAAGGCCCTCGCCTGTCGGAGGGTTGTGTAGGTTGACTTGGGAATGATTCTTGTTATGCTAATCAAAGAGGGGAAGGAGTTCGCCCTTAACCGCTGTCCCTTCAATGCCGGGACAGATGATGACTCCTGACAAGGATCCTTGTCGCGGAGCCATGTCCCCGGCAACGATTCCACAACAGAGATAGAAGCGAGGGCTGACATGCAGAATGTCTGGGCACTAGCTTCCTTGTGGGTCGGACTAGCGCTCGTCGCTACCCTCTTGGCGATCTGGTTCAAGATTTCCACCGCACTAACGGAAATCGTCGTCGGGACCGTCGCTCAATTGTTCATCGGTGCCCTAGTCGGCACGGCCGGACTGGGTGCGAAGTCCGAGTGGATCACGTTTCTTGCGGGAACGGGAGCCATCGTTCTGACATTTCTAGCCGGGGCGGAGCTCGATCCCGTGATTTTTCGCACGAAGTGGAAAGAAGCGATGGTGGTCGGACTCGTTGGATTCTTCGGACCGTTCTTCGGCTGTACTGCAATTGCGCATTTCGTTCTGCACTGGACGACAAAATCGAGTTGGTTGGCTGGTGTGGCGCTCTCCACAACCTCTGTGGCAGTCGTTTACGCGGTGATGTTAGAACTCGGACTTAACAAGACGGACTTCGGAAAAGCCATTCTCGCGGCCTGCTTCGTCAACGATTTAGGTACAGTCATCGCATTAGGACTTATATTTTCACCGTTTACGATTCGCACGCTCGTCTTCCTGGTGGTGAGCATACTTGTTTTCTTTGTTCTGCCTTTCATCACGCCCAAGTTCTTTCAGCATTACGGCGGGCGTGTCTCCGAGCTTGAAGCGAAATACATCCTCTTCCTGCTATTCGCGATGGGCGGCTTGGCGGTTTGGGCCGGCAGCGAGGCGGTATTGCCTGCTTACGTGATCGGAATGGTCCTGGCCGGCACGGTCGGAAAGGACCACATCCTCATTCGGCGTCTTCGGACACTTACTTTCGGTCTGCTGACTCCATTTTATTTCATCCGAGCCGGATCATTCGTATCGATTCCTGTTCTGATCGCCGCGCCGCTCGTGTTCGCGATTCTCTTCGCCTCCAAAATGATATCTAAGATTGCAGGTCTGCTTCCGACTGTTAAAGCATTCAAGTATCAGCGCGAGGAAGGTCTTTATTACACATTGATGATGTCAACCGGTCTGACTTTTGGCACCATCTCAGCACTCTTCGGTCTCGGCCACGGAATTATTGATCAAGCGCAGTATTCGCATCTTGTCGCCACGGTGATCGCGAGCGCCGTCATTCCAACAATGTTCGCTAACGCATGGTTTATGCCACGGCATCTTCTGCCAAGATCGGAAAAGGACGAACAGGTGAAGGAAGCAAGCGCCGTGCCCACGGCTTGAGGATATGTGAGGGAGAGAATAGGCTCATTCATATGACCAAATACTTGATGGTGGCAATTGGCGGAGCTCTAGGATCCGTTTTGCGTTTTTGGGTGGGAACCCATGTGAGCAATCGGTTCGGCACCCGTTTTCTGGCGGGCACGTTCGTCATCAACATGACAGCGTGCTTTCTGATTGGTTTCATCGTCACACTTCTGGCGGCAAAGACGAACTGGAGCCCGAATTGGAGATATCTGATTCCGATCGGGTTTATCGGTGGTTACAGCACGTTTTCCACATTCGAGTATGAAACCTTTCGCGTCTTCCAGGAGGGCGAACTTCTCATTGCCGGTTTAAACGTGGTCCTCAGCATCGTTGTAGGTTTCGTCTCAGTTTGGTTGGGTGTGATTACCGGGAGGACAATCGCATGAAAGTGAGATCTTCTTCTTGAATCATGTGAAAGACGCGGATCTGGCGGTGGTGTACTGGGCCATGCTGCCGAGTTTCTAGTCGCCCAAAGAGGGATTCTGGATTAGGAGGAGACATGCTCAAAGCCGGACCAGCCAAGAAGGTCACTATATATGTTGGCGAAGACCATCAATACCACGGGCAGTCAGATTATTCGGCAATTCTCGACTTTCTGTTCTATCGCGGCGTCTCAGGGGCAAATGTGATGCGTGGCGTCGCAGGGTTCGGGGCCGATCATCACATGCATACAACACGGATCGTGGTGCTCACGGAAAACCTGCCCATGAAAATAGAATTTATCGAATCGGCGGAAAAAGTCGAGGAACTACTGCCAAAGTTGCATGAAATGGTTGGCACGGGATTGATAGAAATCCAAGATACGACTGTAGTGAAGCCGTCCGAAGCGTCCAATAAGAGAGAAACACAGGTTTCGACTCCGTCGCTTAGACGCGAAGGAAGGGCCAAGCTGATGCGGATTTTCGTGGGCGAGAACGACAAATGGCACGATAAGCCTTTGCACAAGGCTTTGATCGAGAGCATGCGCGCCAACGATATTGCTGGAGTGACGGTCTACCAAGGAGTTTTGGGCTACGGTGCGAACAGGCGTATTCACAAAGAGACAGCGCTAAACCTCTCGCACGACCGGCCGATGATGCTATCGGTGGTGGACAGTGAAGAAAAACTTCGAGCGTATTTCCCGATTCTGGACAGCATGGTTCAGCAAGGCCTTGTCGTCCTGTCCGACGTTGACATCATCAAATACACGCATAACTACCAAGAGGAAGAGAGAAGGAAGGAGGCACGGCAATGAAGCTCGCGGGTAAAGCCAAAATGCTGCGCATTCATTTCGGCGAGGACGACAAGTGGAAAGACAAACCACTTTACCGTGCCATTGTCGAGAAATGCCGGGAACTAGACATCGCCGGTGCTACGGTGTTCCGAGGCATCGAAGGGTATGGCGCCAGTACACTGATTCACCGTACCCATCTACTGTCGTTCTCTTCGGACGCCCCAATTATGGTCAGCGTGATCGATTCCGAGGACAAGATACAAGCCCTGATTCCATTTCTAGACCAGATGGTGGATGAGGGCTTAATTGCTATGTCGGAAGTCGAAGTCATCAAGTACGTGCATCAAGATGGTGCACGCTCGTAATCCGTTGACGGTTGCGACATGGACGTTACTTCGGGGCTGCAAAGTCGGAATCGAGGGCGGCATGAGAACACCTTGCTCATCGCTGGGAATCTGAGTCTACAGGCCTACTGGTGATACCCAGTCTGTCCTCCAACCGCGGAGCATCGCCTGAGCGGACTAGCTTTACAGAAAACCAATTAACCTAATGCCCCGCAGTATGAACCGGAATGACGACGCGAGCAGCAGTCATCATCGTGGTTCTACACGCGAGTGGTGCCGTTCACTCTAACCATTCGCCGACTCACCTCGCGGGTTCTGGCTTGCGCGTCCGCCCTCGTCGTCGCTCTTTCGTGGTTGGCGACACAACCCACTCCGCCAGACCAATTTTCCCGAGTAATTTCAACACATTGACGCGCCTCTGCGACTTTGCTATGTTCGCGCATGAAGTTTTTTGGAGGCTGCCAGTGAAGCGTCGCACGATCCGCACCTCAGCAGGGTCGCGAAATAGCCACAAGCTACTGAAAAGGAAGACGTTAAAGGCATCCTCGAAGAAGAGCGCTCTGCCCCCCGATCCCGACGCGCCCGCCAAGCAGGCGCAAATGAAGTTTTACGAGGAAGCATTGAAGTTTTTCCAGCAGCAGAAGTTCGCCCGCGCCAAGCAATCGCTTGAGCGCGTTTTGGAAGGTCCCAGCAAAGAACTCGGCGACCGCGCGCAAGTTCACCTTCGTATTTGCGAACAGCGAATCACGCGTCCGCCAGTTCCGGCGGTGAAATCCGCCGAAGAACATTACACGCAAGGGATCGCGTTGATGAATCTTGGCCGCTGGGACGAAGCTCGCGAGCATCTCGACCGCGCGCGCAAAGCCGCGCCGAAAGCTGACCACATCGTTTACGCCATGGCCGCGCTCGATTGTCTGACTGGCGAGGCGGAATCCGCGATGCAAAATTTGAAAGTCGCAATTCAATTGCGTCCCGAGAATCGTTACCACGCACGCAACGACGAAGATTTTTCTTTCTTGCAGGAAGACCCACGCTTCACCGAGTTGCTCTACCCGGAGCGAGACGGCTCTGCAAACTAATCCTCCGCGATTCCCGTGAAAAAATCTTCGCAGCAGCGTTCCCGGCCCGTTCGCATTGTCGCTCTCGGAGGAGGCACCGGCCTCTCCACCGTTCTCCGCGGACTGAAAGAATATGTCGCCTCACCAAAAAAAGAAAAAGAACGCCGGCCGATCGCGGACCTCGCCGCGGTAGTCACAGTCACCGATGACGGCGGCAGTTCCGGCCGCTTACGCCGTGAATACCGTGTTCTCCCTCCTGGAGACATACGCAACTGCATGGTAGCCCTTTCGAAAGACGAGCACCTCCTCGGAAAACTTTTTCAGTATCGATTTCCCGCCGGACGCGGTCTCGCCGGGCACAGTTTTGGAAATCTTTTTCTCACCGCGCTGACAAACGTTACCGGAGATTTCCCGGAAGCCGTGCGCGTGTCGGCGCAAGTCCTGGCCATTCGCGGACGGATTTTCCCCTCCACGGCGCAGAACGTGACCCTGGTAGCGGAGCTGGAGGATGGAACCGTGGTTCACGGCGAGACGAATATTTCGCACTCGCGAAAACCCATTCGCAAAATCCGGTTGGTGCCCCGCCGCGTTCGCGCGCTTCCAGAAGTTTTGGAAGCAATCCGCTCTGCCGATTTGATTTTGGTGGGACCGGGCTCGCTCTACACCAGCATTATTCCAAACCTCTTGATCGATAAGGTTGTGCAAGCAATCAAGCGCTCGCGTGCAACGTGCGTGTACATCGCTAACCTGATGACACAGCCGGGCGAAACGCAGAATTACTCCGTCGCCGATCACGTCCGCGCAATTTACGATCATACGCGCGAGGGTCTTTTCGATTTTGTGGTGATCAATCGCTCACGCGTTCCTGCGAAAGAGCTGCGGCGCTATCGCACGCAGAACGCCGAGCCGGTGGATCCGTCGTTTGCTGAACTGAAGCGCATGGGATTGGCTTACGTTACGGGCGACCTCTTACAGCACCGCGGAGTTGTTCGGCACGATCAGAAGCGGCTGACCCGGCTTTTGTTGGATGAGTTCGTAAAGCGCGGCCCGAGTTATTGAGCGGGCTCAGCAATCGGGCGCGGAACCCAAAATCGTAAATGCTTTTCTTGCACCTGTTTGCCGGTGTTCGTATACTGACCGCCGCTATGCCCAAGGCGTTGAGATGCGGAGCGAGGATTGCCAGCCGTTAGTCGAGGGCTTTAATAAAACTTCATAGTCTTTGAGCGATTCTGGAGGTTGTCATGGCAGGGGTTACGCAGGACGAACTGAATGTATATAAATCAGCGGAGGCGCGTTTTGAAATTGCCGCGCAGAAATTAGGATTGGAAGAGGGCCTTTATCGTTACCTGAAACATCCCAGCAAAGAAATTACGGTATATATCCCGGTGCCGCTCGACACCGGCCGATTGGAAGTGTTCGTCGGCTATCGCGTCCTGCACTCGACGATTCGTGGTCCGGGTAAGGGCGGTATTCGGTTCGCGCCGGACGTTTCTATTGATGAAGTCCGCGCACTGGCTGCGTGGATGACGTGGAAGTGCGCGGTGGTAAATATTCCGTTCGGCGGCGCGAAGGGCGGAGTGATTTGCGATCCCAGCAAGCTTTCGAAAACCGAACTCGAACGGATCACGCGACGTTACACGGCCGAATTGAGCGAATGGTTTGGGCCCGAGCGCGATGTTCCGGCGCCGGATATCGGCACGAATGAGCAGACCATGGCATGGGTTATGGATACCTACGCCATGCACGTGCGGCAAGCGACCACGGCGGTCGTCACCGGGAAACCGCTCGAGCTGGGCGGCTCGCAGGGGCGAAAAGAAGCGACGGGACGTGGCCTGATGATTTGCTGCAACAATGCGCTCACGAAACTCAAGATGAAGCGCGAAGGTTGCCGCGTGATCATTCAGGGCTTCGGCAATGTTGGCTCGCAGGCCGCGATACTAATGCACGAAGCGGGCTACAAAATCATAGGTATTGCGGATATTCACGGCGGACTCTATAACGAAAAGGGATTCGACATCCCGAAAGTGCTGGACTGGGTCTATGGCCAGCGCAAAGCTTTGCCGGAATTTCCAGACGGCGGAGACAAGATGACCGCGCAGGAAGTCCTATTTCATCCGTGCGACATTCTGGTGCCAGCCGCCACTGAGAACCAGATCACCAGTCAAAATGCCGGCCGCGTGGATTGCAAAATTCTTTGCGAAGGCGCGAACGGACCCACCACTTCGCACGCGGACTCCATCATCGAGAACAAAGGAATTTTTATCGTTCCGGACATTCTCGGAAATGCCGGCGGCGTGACCGTCAGCTATTTTGAATGGGTGCAGGACCGCCAGGGCTTCTTCTGGCGCGAGAATGAAGTGAATGAACGGTTGCAGGATGTGATGGACCACAGCTTTGAACAAGTGCTTCACTACGCCGAGACACACGGCGTGAATAATCGTATCGCTGCCTACATAGTGGCGATCGATCGAGTAGCTCGGGCGCTCAGGCTCCGCGGAATTTACGCGTAAAGTCGTGGTCGGAATTTTGGCGGGGAGGAAACTATGTACCCTGATTCGATTTCGCCCGGAGCATTGAAGACGGAAGATGAGCACCGCCGGGATATTTGCGCCGTCGGCCGGTGGATTCACGATCGTAGTTACGTTGCTTCCACTGATGGAAATATTTCCCTGCGTTTAGACCCTCAGCACATCCTCACTTCGCCTACAGGAATCTGCAAAGGGATGATGACGCCCGACGATCTGGTGGTCACCGATCTCGAAGGCCACAAAGTGAGTGGGCGCCGGAACCCCTCGTCTGAGTTAGGGATGCACCTTCTAATTTACCGTCGGCGTCCGGAGATAAATGCGGTATGCCATGCGCATCCCCCTGTCGCAACGGGCTATGCTGCGGCGGGAATACCGTTGAACAAGGCGCTGCTTTGCGAATTGGTGCTCTCGCTGGGCTGCGTTCCGGTGGCGAGGTACGGCACGCCGGGCACATCGGAGTTGGTGGAAGCCGTCGAGCCGCTAGTGGAGGGCTATGACGCGATCCTCTTGGCGAATCACGGCGTGGTTACGTACGGGCAAGACCTATTGAAGGCCTTTTTCCGAATGGAGACCACCGAGCATTTCGCCCGCGTTGCGCTGGTGACGCAAATGCTAGGCAAGCAGGTATTGTTGTCAGATTGCGACGTGGAGAAATTGTTCGCGGCGCGCGCCCGCTACGGCCTGCAAACCTCTTCGAATTTGGGGCCGGTTTCGCCGGTGACTTCGGAAACCTGTGAGACCGAGCGTATTAATTTGACCCGGCGCGAATTGGAATCGCTGGTGGACGAAGCGGTGAAGCAAGATCGTTCGCGGCGGTAGCGTTGCGATTCAAATCTTTCACGGAAGCCTAATACTCCCCAAAACTCTCATCTGCAAAAAATAGCGGGCAGCAACCGTCTGGCGATCGCTGCCCGCAAGCCTTTATTCGTTACTGTGTGATTTCGACGTACTTCATCTTGCCGCTGAAATGTATCTCTTTAATCTGATTGCCATCCACAACGACCGCGGTGGATTGTGCCTTAGCGCTCTCATCCTTCCACTGGACGGAAGCTTCGGCGATAACTTTCCCATTCTTTAAAAACTTTGCGTGCGTGTCATTGGCAGTCACCGAATATTCTCCAGGTTTCAGGTCTGTGCCGCCCAATGTAGCCGGGCTCAGCAGTCTCAGATCCGTCTTCACAATCGGAGTGACGGTTGATTTAGCGTCCTTCGCCGCAGTCGCGTGAGAAGCGATCGATAGCGCGAGGGCCAGTGCTGCAAGGATTGTTAACAGTCCATTCATTTTGCTACGCGACATTTTAGTTCCTCCTTAGATCAAACTGAAATTCTCATTCGCCCCTTGCACCCGCTTAGACGCAGCGGTAATCGCGTTGAAAGCAGGGATAGCAGGAAATCAGAAAATTATTTGCATGTTAGTTACGCCCAGCTATTTGCGCTTCGAAAACGAACACTGCATTTCCCTAAACCGAACAACTGCGGTTGCAAATCGTTGCAGGAATACAACTGTATGAATATTCGTACGCGATGATGGTGTGCAATTGTTTCAGACTAAGATCGATGAGCAGAGGAGGGGCATTCCCGAGTTAGTTCGTGGAGAATTAGAAATGACCGAAACCAAGGGTGTCGTAGTTGTTCGTGTAGGAAAATGCGCTGCGCTCAGACCTTAGCGAGCCACGAGCGCACGAGAGAAATGGCGCATCGATCGCTAGGTATGATACGGAGCCTGATGGCATTTGGTTCCCTGAAATGCGGCCGGCGAGTCAGGCACTACAAACGCGGCTGTATATCGTGGCCAGGTTTGTTGCGGCTAGATTCTTCCGGCGCTGAGCGAACGGGGTCGCTTGGATTTGCCATTTTTCAGTTTACTCTCGTCGCGCCAGCCCCCCAGTGTGAGCGCGACGGACATGCACGCTTCGCGCAATTCATCCGCGCGAACGCGGTTGAGCATGGCGCGGGCCACGACCATACCCCCCACGCACAAGGCAGCAGTTGCTTGGGCTCTGGCACGGCGAGGCCGGCCGTTCTCGATCGAGCTGCGTTCCAAGACGCTGACCATTGCCTCGAACACAGTTTCGAACGCGCGCTTTACAGGCGCGTTACTGCGCGAGACGTCCGTCGGCAACGCGACCATAGGACATGAGTTCTCCACATCCTCGAAGTGCTGTCGCGACAAATAGGCGCGGACGACTTGCGGACCTAGATTCGCGGATGACAGATCCACCTCGACGCCTTCCCAGCAACTCTTCCAATTTGGATCGGTAAAGAAGCACCCCAATACCTCAGTGTACAGCTCGCTCTTGCTCTTGAAATAGCTGTAGAAGCCGCCGTGTGTGAGGCCCGCTCCGGCCATGATCTGAGCGATGGAGACATTATCAAAGCCGTCTCGATTGAAGAGCCGACGCGCGCTCTGAATGATTTTCCCTTTTACCTCGGTACGGTGGCCGGCGGCGTAAGGCATAAGTCCTCCTGCTTTAGGCGGGTACAGTATGTTTCGAAGGGCATTTTACCTTCCAGGAAAATATGATCTTGAACATATTTTAGGTTCGTGTTGTCATGCACGGCAGTAGAAAATAAAAGTCCGGAGGGGAATGATGAGCGAGAGAACGAGTCTGAGCACGCTATCCCATGCGACGACACGACGGCAGATGATCGCCGGTGTTGCCGTTGCATTTGGCAGTCTGGCGGCGGGTCACCACCTTTGGGGAAAAACTCAGCAACAGACCATGAAGGAAACGCCCAGCACTGCGGCAAACGCGAAGCGAACTTCGTTGCATTTGGAGTTCGATTATAAAGCGAGCCCTCAGCGCATTTATGAGGCGCTCCTGGATTCAAAGCAGTTCGCTGCTTTCTCCGGCATGCCGGCTGAGATCGACTCTAAAGCGGGTGGCGCTTTTTCGATGTTCGGCGGAATGATCGTGGGAAGAAACGTCGAACTGATTCCGAACCAGCGAATCGTGCAGGCGTGGCGCCCCACGCATTGGGATCCTGGAGTGTATTCAATTGTAAGGTTCGAGCTGAAAGCACAGGGTGCCGAGACGATGCTCGTTCTGGATCACACGGGTTTTCCGGAAGGCGAGTTCGACGGGCTCGAATCGGGCTGGCACAATCATTATGGGGAGCCGCTAAAGAAATTCCTCGTCTAGCCCTACCGGGTTCCGTTGACACTCCAGCGGCGCTAATCAATAATCGCTGACTATGATTGGATCACTGCGCGGGAAGCTGATCGAGAAGCGGCCCAACCTGGTGCTAATTGACGTGGGCGGAGTGGGCTATCAAGTGGTGGTTCCTCTTTCGACGTTTGCCAGCCTGGGCGCGCTGCACAGCGAATCGACACTGCTGATTTACACGCACGTCCGCGAGGACCAGCTTGCACTGTACGGATTTTTTACTGCGCGTGAAAAGCACTGCTTCGAGCTTTTAATTTCGGCTTCCGGCGTGGGACCATCGCTCGCTTTGAAAATTCTTTCGGGCATGAGCCTGGAAGAACTGATTCCGGCGATTCGCAAAGGAGATTTGGCGCAACTCGTGCGTATTCCCGGAGTAGGGCGCAAAACGGCGGAGCGCATGGTAGTGGAATTAAGAGATAAACTGGCTGTGGTGGATGTGCCGCAAGCCGGGAAGCCCACGACGCGTTCACAGCTTGAATCGGATGTTGCTTCGGCGCTGGTGAATCTCGGATACGATGCGCGGTCGGTGGACAGCGCGGTTGAAAAGTCCGGCGTGAAGGCGGGGGGCGATTTTGAGGAAGTGCTGCGCGCTGCGCTTCAGATTCTAGGCGGCGCGTCGATGAAGAAGACGGCTCGCGCCGGACGCGAGGAATAATTGAACCTTTTTGCGGAAGGGCGCACGCTGCAACGCCGGTAATTACGAGGACCAGTTGGCAGAGAAAATAACGGACGGACGGAGCCGGATTATTTCAGGCAAGGCGCTGGATGAAGACGCGCGCATTGACGCGAGCGTGCGGCCGAAGCGCATGGAAGATTTTATCGGCCAGTCGCGGGTGAAGGAAAACCTGAAGATAGCGGTGGACGCAGCCAGGAACCGAGGCGAAGCGTTGGATCACGTTTTGCTCTACGGCCCGCCGGGACTGGGAAAAACTACACTCGCGCAGATTCTCGCAAATGAGATGGGCTCGGCCATCAAAATAACTTCTGGGCCGCTGCTGGAGAAAAAAGGCGATGTTACAGCGGTGCTTACTTCGCTCGACCCACGAGATTTCTTTTTCCTGGACGAAATTCACCGGCTACAGCCTTCGCTGGAGGAGATCCTGTATCCGGCGATGGAAGACTTTCGTGTGGACTTGATCATAGGCCAGGGGCCCGGGGCGCGAGTGCATCCCTATCAGTTAAATCAGTTCACGCTGATCGGAGCGACTACGCGAGCGGGATTGATTATGGCCCCGCTGCGGTCGCGATTCGGGATCGTTCACCGGCTGGAGTTTTATTCGCCGGAAGATGTGCTGCAGATCGTCCGGCGCTCGGCAAAAATTCTGGGAATCACGATGGATGAAGCGGGTGCTGGAGAGATTGCGCGGCGCAGCCGCGGGACGCCACGCGTGGCAAACCGCTTGCTGCGGCGAGTCCGCGATTTTGCGGAAGTCCGCGCCAAGGGCCAAATCAATATCACGGTGGCGCGCGACGCGCTTGCGATGCTGGGCGTAGACGAACACGGGCTGGACGAAGTGGACCGCAATTTATTGCTGACCATTATTCAGAAATATTCCGGCGGGCCGGTCGGGCTGAATACGATTGCAGCTTCATTGAGCGAAGAAGAAGACGCTATCGAGGAAATTTACGAGCCTTACCTGATGCAACTGGGCCTGCTCGACCGCACGCAGCGAGGGCGCGTGGCGACTGCGCTGGCCTACAAACACTTCGGTATGGACGAGCCTCGCCGCCAACCCGGACTTTTCAGCTAAACGGCAGATTCCGTAACGCCAACGTTCTCGGTTATCATCACTTTCCTGACGCCATGGCAACAATCTATCTATCGCTGGGTTCGAACAAAGGAGACCGCGAGAAATATATTGCGCGGGCGATCGAAGCTCTTGGTGCGTGCGGGGTGCGAGTCACGCGGAGGTCATCCCTATACGAAACCGAGCCGGTGGAGACAAGTTCGAAAAGCTGGTTTTTGAATTGCGTGGTGGAAGCGCAAACAGATCTTTTGCCGCCGCAATTGATGCACAGGCTGCTGGATATCGAGCGCGCACTGGGACGGCGAAGGCGCGTGCCACTGGGCCCGCGTTTCATCGACATAGATATTTTATTCTACGAGGATCGCGTGGTGAGTTCGGAGCAACTTGAGATTCCGCATCCTCGTATGGCTGAAAGGCGATTCGTGCTTGTTCCATTCGCCGAGATAGCTCCCGATGTGCGGCATCCTGTTTTCAGGAAGACAATTGTGGAATTGCTGGAGGAGACGCCGGACCGGAGCGAAGTTCGCCTGTATCAGAGTAAATCGACGGAGTAACAGCATTATTGGGCGCGCTCGCGGCTATCCAAGATGCTGGCGGTCATGCAATTCTTTTTCGCGCTTCTTGCGGTCTTCTTCTTCCTGTTTCTCGAATTCGACCAACTCTTCTTCCGACATTTGATAATCCTCGCGCGATGCGAACATTGTTCCCCGGCGGCTATCCCGCGAATCGCTGATTTTGCGCCGGCGCTTTTTGAGGGCGGAAAAATCTCCCATGCTACGGATAGGTTCAGCGAGCGCGCCGGACTCGACCAGCAGTTCGCTCACTTTTTCCAGGAAATCGTGGAGGTGATAGGGCTTAAGCGAGTAGGGAAGGCCCTCCTGCTCGAGGATGGGCTGCGCGTGTTTCGCGGCGAGCAATGGAACTAGAAAGAGCACGCGTATGCGTTTCGGTGGAGCTTCATTTTCGGCTTGTGGCGCGGGATATGACTCGGTTTGGGCAAGTTCCTTCAGGATGGAGAAAAGTGGGCCACGAACGTCAGTAAGAGCGATGTTGACGATAACGAGATTCCACTCGCCGCTGGCCAATTCGGCCATGGCTTGCGAAGCGAGAGGCGCTAACCGGACACGCCAACCCTCGGAATCGAGGACGCTTTTAAGCGCTCGCTGGCTGACTACGTCGTCGTCGATGATTAGGATTCCGACTTCTGCCACGTGGGTCTCCGGGGAAATGCAACTCCAGTATAGCGGGAGCTCGTTTGCGCCCGGCTCTGCTCAAGTGCAGGGTTTCCAGGGTGGCCTTGACTCGTTGAACAGGCGAATAGAAAGCGAAGAATAGTTCTTGACAAAGCGAACAAAAAGCGAATAAGATGCAACACGTGACGGCGAGGCTCCAATGGCCACTTCTCCCATATTCCGAGCAAAACCAGCGATGCTACGGCGTCGACGGGAAGGCTCGGAGCAGACCAGTCTCACCCTTTTCCCCACAGCCGCTCGCCACGGCACCTGTGAGCAACCGAGCGACGCTTCCGCGCCCCCGGAGCCGATTCCGACAGAGTCGGGATCACCGCTCCGAACGAAGCCCGCTACGGAACTGGTCGGCATTGCACGCCTCGCCGCTTCCTCCCTCCGCGCTGAAGCCAAGCGCGGGACGGAGTACTTTCTTCTTCCCGTACGATCAATCCTGAACTACTGCGATTCGGAGAGGGTGCCCTTTCGGTGGACGGTGAATCCCTATCGCGGCTGCGAATTCGGCTGCAAGTATTGCTACGCACGGTACACGCACGAATACATGGATCTCGATGGCGGCGAATTCGAATCGAAAATTTACGTGAAAAAAGACGCCGGTGCGCTAGTCGATCGCGATCTGTCCACGGAGAAAGTCTGGGGAGAACATATTGCGATTGGAACAGCCACCGACCCGTACCAACCGGCGGAACGGGAGTTCGGAGCAACGCGCGCGATACTGGAAAAAATGGTGCTGCGCGAAGGGCTGAGCCTTTCGATCACGACGAAATCGGATCAAGTAGTTCGCGATATCGATTTGCTGCGGCGCGTCGCGGAACGATCGTCCATCACGGTGAACCTGAGTATCACGACCTTGCGTGTTCGGCTCGCGCGGATCCTAGAGCCTCGCGCTCCGCGGCCGGATCTTCGTTTGGAAGCCATTCGCAAACTGCGCGAGGCTGGAATCTCAGCGGGTGTGCTGGCGATGCCGATTCTGCCGGGGATAACAGACGGTGAAGAAGATCTGGAAGCGCTGGCCCGTGGCGCGCGGGATGCGGGTGCGCAATGGCTTGCGGGAAGAGTGCTTTTCCTCATGCCGGCATCGTTGAAGCAGTTCATGCCGTTTCTGGATAAGAAGTTTCCAAAACTCTCGCAACAATATCGGGCGTGGTACGGGCGCTATGGGAGCGTGCCGGAGACGTACGGTAAGGAGATCAGTGCACGCGTCGAGGGACTGCGCCGTAAGTATGGGCTTGGCCTGCGCACACGCACAGATGAGTCGCGGGCTTGGAAGTCGCCGCAGATGCAACTCGTTTGGCAAGGAGGAGGAGCTTAATGCCCCGAGCGAAATCAAGGAAACGGGCTGGTCGCCGCGGGAAAGTCGCGCGGCAGATGGAACTGCAAGTTGCTAGTTTGCCTGCAGAGATAAAGCATGTGCGAGGCGTGAAGCTGAAACACGTATCCGCGTTCACTATGCTTGTCTCCGTGATATGTTTAAGCGCATTTTTGGCCGGTCGCGTGGACGTGTCTGCGGCGAGGTCCGTGAGAAGCGATGCGAAGGAGCACCCGATGTTCTTAGGCTTGCGAACCGCTGTGTATGACGCGCCGGATATTGCGAAAGCAAAAGCTTGGTACAGCAAAGTGCTAGGCGAACAGCCCTATTTCGATCAGCCTTTCTACGTTGGCTTCAACGTAGGCGGATATGAGTTGGGGATTCTTCCTGTGAAGGATGCGGCTGCGAAGCGCGCTCGGGCGGGCGTCGCCTACTGGGGGGTGGAGGACGCACAGGCTGCTTACAAACGCCTAGTGGATATGGGAGCGTCGCCGCTTGAAGAAATCCAGGATGTAGGCGGAGGAATTCTGATCGGCGCGGTGCGGGATCCGTTTGGCAACGTTCTGGGCATCATCCAGAACCCTAACTTTAAGCCAGGCGAAGCGAAGTAGCTTGCGCTAGCGAAAACCGAAAGAAGAGCTATGCGTTGGCGCTCTGAGGAGCGTGCAGCTTCTCAACCGCGGCGATGTGTTGAAGGATCATTTCGATTACGTACTCATCTCCAAATTTCGAGTTAATCATCACGTTGTAGAGCGCCCGGCAGGGCCACTCCGATCCGAAGTAGTGGCGTATGAACGAGGCGCGCTCGGCATCTATTTCGGAAACCAGTTGGGCAGCTTCCTTTTCGGTTTTCCCGATTGATTTTATGCGGAGAATTTTTTCCTCCCGCGAGGCGTAGACGAAGACGTGGAAGGCGTCCGGATGGTCTCGTAAAATGAAAGGGGCGCCGCGCCCTACGATGACGCAATTCCCCCGAGAAGCGACATCCTCCACAACCTTACGCAGCAGATCGACCATCTGATCGGTATCAAACCCGGAGGCCGAGCCTTCTACCGGGAGCGCTCTTTCATAGCTTCCACGAGCGAAAACTTTGAACAGGCGGTAAACCAAAGGATCCACGCGTTCGTCGCACCGCCTCGCCGCCTTAGGATCGACCTTTGCGATGCGGGCAATTTCCGCGGTGAGTTCCTCGTCCCAGAGCTTCCAGCCTAGCTCTTCGGCCAGCCGGCGGGCGATAAGCGCACCACCGCTGCCGTATTCGCGCTCGACTGT
>PKWH01000157.1:48497-50156 GCA_003131985.1 Acidobacteriota bacterium
GCCAGCATGGTAGCTTGTCGATCGAGCATGTTTGCGACCATGGCGTAAGCTTGGTGCGAAGCTTGATAGGCAGACGATCCTTTCGCTATAAGCGCACGCGTAGTCTCAGCAATCATGGCCTGGAGCTGTGGACTTCCCGCGTGTATGTCGTTGTTCAGGTTGGCCTGATGGAACTGAGTCCGCCGCGCCAACATGGTCGTGACGAGTGAAATTCCTATGCTGCCGCCGATGTTCCGCGCAAGATTGATCAAGCCTGAAGCCGCGTTGGATTTATTTTTGGGAATAAATGCGTACGCCGCGGTGTTTATCGGAACGAAGAGAAATGCCAGGCCGATAGCTTGAAATATACGCGCGGTAGCCACAGTGCGAAAATCGATAGCGGTATCGAATCGAGTCATATGGAATAGCGCAAACGAAAGCACGGCCATTCCGAAGAGCAACAATCTCCGCGCATCATAACGCCCAAGCAGAAATCCCACGATAGGCATGGACACCAGAATGGCGAATCCTCCAGGCATCAATGCGAGGCCGGCTTGTTCCGCAGTATAGCCCATGACCGTTTGCATGAAGAGCGGCAGCAAAACGGTACTGGACATCAGCGCGAAGCCCACCATGAACATCAACATATTTCCCACGGCAAAAGAGCGGTCTTTGAACAGATGCAAGTCGATAATTGGGTCTTTGTGATACCACTCCCAGATCACCACGGCTATCAATGCAATCGCGCTGATGACGGTCATGATGACGATTAAATGAGAGCCGAACCAATCGTCGCGCTGGCCTTTGTCGAGCACGACCTGCAGAGTTCCGAGGCCGAGGGCGAGCAATCCCAATCCGATGTAGTCGATTTTGAAACCCGTGCGCTTTTGCTCCTTCATGTAAGGAGGATCGGAAATTAACCGGTTGGTGAGAAGCAGGGAAATAATGCCGACCGGTATGTTGATAAAAAAGATCCAGCGCCAATCNNATTGCTTGTTCGCTCGGCTGCAAACCTCCGCCGCCTACTCCTTGAAGGACGCGAAAGAAAATCAGCATGCCAAGACTGGGAGCCAGTCCGCACAAAAATGAGCTGATGGTGAAAATCGCCACGCAAGACATATAAAAGCGCTTGCGGCCAATCATTTGCGAAAACCATCCGCTCATGGGCAGAACGATGGCATTCGAAACAAGGTAAGACGTGAGGATCCATGTGCTTTCATCTTGGCCGGCTGAAAGACTACCTGCGATGTGAGGAAGCGCAACGTTCGCGACGCTGGTATCGAGCACTTCCATGAATGTCGCGAGGGTTACGGTGAGTGCGATAATCCAAGGATTAACAGGCGGCCGTTGGTAGGCTTCCAATGCCATAAGCGCGTCGGGGTCACTTCACGTAAACTTTGGCTTCCACCGACATCCCCAACCGCAGTGAAAGGTCTCTGTTCTGCCCGGGCTCGAGGACGATTTTTACGGGTATGCGCTGAACTACTTTGACGTAGTTGCCGGTAGCGTTCTCCGGCGGCAGCAGGCTCAAACGGGCGCCGCTGGAGTTAGCAAAGCTATCAATATGCCCATTGTAAGTGCGTCCATTGGAATCCACTTTTATTTTGGCGGACTGCCCCACGCGCATACCTTTTAATTGAGTTTCTTTGAAGTCCGCTGTAACCCAAACGTCCTCCAGCG
>PKWH01000157.1:50161-60846 GCA_003131985.1 Acidobacteriota bacterium
TGATCGAGCAGCGCTTGTTTTTGCTTTACGGCGGCGTCAGCAGAAAGGGCGCGAGCTTCGGAAGTAGCAACCTGCCGCGGCGCAGTTTGCGATGCGCGCAGACCGGCTTCGGCGGTGACGAGCTTGCTGCGCGCTTGGGTTACTTGCTGTGCGGCTGCTGCTGCGGAGGAGCGTGCGGCCACGACGCCGGCCGCGTTCGCCTTCGCAGCGGCTTCCGCCTGATCGTACTGCTGCTGGGAAATTTCCTGTTTATCAACAAGCTGTTTGTAACGGCCAACGTCTAACTGGGCTTTTACGTTATTGGCTTGGGCTTCGGCCAGCTGGGCCTGAGCGGCGTCGTACTGCTGCTGGGCGGCGGCTATCCCCGCTTTCGCATTTTCAATATCCGCTTCCGAGGAGGAAAGTTGGCTGGCGGTATTAACGTTTGTAATGGGGACGTTTAGGTTAGAGGCCTGGGCGGTGGCGCGTGCGTCTTCCACCGCGGCCCTAGCCTGGTCCACGGCGACTTGATAATCGCGAGGATCGATTTCAACAAGTACAGTNNGAAATTCGCGCGCTAAGCGGCATTAGGTGGCCGTCTACTTCTGCGTCATCGGTAGACTCGTAGCTTTGGAAATAGCGCCAGGCGAAGAACCCGCCCACCAGTACCACGAGAATCGCAGCAATCAGAAAAAGACGAGCGTTGGGATTCGATTGAATGAATCTTCCGGCGCGAGACGGCGGAGGCTCCGAAGCCGAATGGGTTTCCGGAGGAGCAGCGGCGCCGGCTGCAACCGGTTTGTCAGGTTGAGCGACGCTCTGATCCGAAGGATTCTTGGCTGGTTCCACCTCTGTTCTCTGTGGCATTTATTTTCCTTTGAAATACTGCTTAACGCCTTCTTCGGCAAATCCGATGGCTCGCGCCAGAGCGATTTTCGAGTAGTTGTAGTTGTAGAGAGCCGAAATATAATTTTCATGCGCGCTGGCGACGGCCTCCTGCGCTTGCACAACTTCGACTGTATTGGTTACGCCCGCCGCAAAGCGATCGCGCGATTGCCTTAAACTCTCATCTGCCAGGCCGACGTTGCTTTTAGCTACGACCACTTGTTGCGCCGAGGATTCGAGGTTGAGCAGCGCGGTGCGAACGTCCGCATCGATCTGTCCGCGCAGGCTTTCGAGTCGATCGCGGCTCTGCTGAAGTTGTGCATCAGCCACCAAGACATCCCCCTGAACTTTGCCGCCCTGAAAAATTGGAATATTCAGCGTGGCGCGCATGTCGAAAACCCCATGGGTGAAGAGATTCGAATAGGTTCCGGCAACACCGTAATCAGCGCTGACCGACAGGGAAGGGTAATAGCCGGCATGGGCCGCGCGACGTGAGTATTCCTCGGAACTGACAGTTGCTAATGCGGCCTGAAAATCCGAACGAGTTGCGTACGCTCGCTTCAGCGCGTCCTCCACGGTAATGCCTTCGAGAGGTTCGTACGGAGACTTGTCAGTGAGATCAAATTCCTGGCCCGGGGCAAGCCCGATGACTCGCGCGACGGTCAGTTTCTGGATCGCGAGATCATTCTTGGCCTGAATCAATTGCTGCTGACGCGTCTGCAACTCCACGTGCGCGCGAAGCTCGTCGATTGCCGGGGAGGTCCCAGCTTTGAGCTGGTCGGAAGCCTGGTTGTAGAGAGCCTGTCCGGTGTTAACTTGAGCTTCCGCTGTTTCGATCCGCGCTTCGTCGGCGATGGCCTGAAGGTAGTTGTAACCTACCGCGAGAACCACGAGATCGCGAGCGTCCTTAAGTGTGTATTGCGCGGCTTTTACGTTCTGCGACGCGGAGTGCGTGTTGTTAATGGCTTTCCAATCGAAGATGGATTGCGTTACGTAGGCGCGCGAGTCGTAATAAGTGAAAGGGCCGACGATAGCGGGGATATTCGCGCCAGGAATTGAGAAGCTAAACCCAAACTCGGCAAGGTTAATTTGCGACTTGTCGACGTAGCTGGTCGTCGTTAGATTAGGCAAGAGTGCGCTCAATTGCTGCCAGCGCTGGCCCCGAGCTGAACCGACGTCTTGGCTTGAGAGCAACAAGCCGAGGTTCTGTTTCAGGCCGCGATTGATGGCATCTTCGAGCGAAATCGGCAGAACTCCGGGAACAAGTGGGGACGGAACGCTGCCTGTGAATGAACTTTGTCCCTGCGCCGCAGCAGGGGATGCTACGGACGCGGGAGCAGGGTTGGAACTCGTGGCAGCACTCGAACCTGGATTTCCGGAGGGGGCCACAACGGGCCCAGCGGGGATTTGAGCCGATAGAGGGTTCTTGGCCGCTGGCGAGAAGATCGTCAGCATGAGGACCATGGCAGCCAATCGATGTTTCACAGGATCTCCTCCAGTTCTATGCTATTTATGATGAAACTCTGAGCTTCCAGATTCACCAGGGCAAACAAAAATTTGGCGACAACGAACATCTCAGCGCCTTGCTTTCCCCCGGAGCTTGGCCTTGCTTGTTATATCGGCAGAAAGGCTCGGAAAGAACAGCTCCCAGACTTCCTCTGCCGATTTTCGCAGCAGGGAATCCGGATTCAGCGCCCAAGCTATGGTCACGCCCATTAGTATGAGGTGAGTAAGCCGAGCAAGATCGGCGGCCGAACGATCGCGACGAATCTCGCCCCTCTTCTGACCGACGACAAAAATTTCCGCTAAGAGCTGCCGCGCGCGTTGCAGCCGGTTCTGCAATTCTGCGCGCACGGGAGCGCACGACAAATGAGCCGCGAAAATCGACCGAAGCAAATCGGGACTTTGCGAAGACTGGCCGGCAAGGTCGGTAGCCAATTCCTTGAGTACCACTAGCACTGAGTGATTTGCCGAGCGAGCTTTTTTCAGGGCGACTTCGATCGCGGCGACGCGTTGCTCGCCGTAAGTCGCCAACACGTGTTCTTTCGTAGGGAAATAATTAAAAAATGTTCCCTTGCCGACGTCGGCGGCCTCGGTGATGTCTTCGACGGTAGTTTCGAGGTAGCCGCGTTCGGCAAAGATTTGGAGGGCGGCGCGGTAGATGCGCTCGCGAGTTTCCAAGCGGCGGCGCTCCCGGCGATTGGGCGGCGGAAAGCCTGCAGTGTGACGAGTGGAACGAACAGCACCGGAAGATTTCATTTACAGATCTCCCAATAATGACTTATAGGCGACTACGACTATAAGTCATTTTTTGCTGGGGGTCAAGATGACCGCACTCATTCAAAGGGGCCTAGCTGGAAGGTTGCAACGCCGGGGGATTTCTCCCCCGGCGTTGCTCTTACAGAGTGACATATTCAGCAGGAGGCATCGACTGGTCCCACGGCGATGCTTCCGAGCTCACCCGCCTGTTTCCTTCAGGTTCCGATGCAGAAACTACTTGCGAGCCCCTGAAATCTTATCGAGCTCGTCAATTAGTTCTTTGGCGGACGGCGGGGCGGCTTGTCCGCCTTCCACGATGTCCTTCGCGCTGATCGCTTTGCCATACAGAGATTTGTTGGCATCCTCGTCGGAGTCCATCGATGCGCCTACCAGGGATACACCGGCAAAGAGTCCCTTGGTCCGCGAGTAAGTGAGAACGTCAACCTTCATGGAAGCGGCATTGTAACCGGTTGCTGCAGCTCCCGTGGGGCCGGCAGCGGCAGCGGCATCTGCTCCGAGCTTCGTCTTCCCATTCAGGATTTGCTCCGCGCCCTTGTGGTTCATGACCACCAGCACAAAATCAGTGGCCGTGGAGCCCAGCTGCACGCCAACGCTGGCTGAGTCAAGTTTGTACATCGCCGGCGCGCCCCATTCACCATTCATGTCTCCACCGTTGCGGCAAACCAACACACCGCGCCCGTAACTGCCGCCAATGCCGACCGCCACTTTTTTGACGCTGGGAAACACGACAATGCAATCGGCCTGGTCAACGATACTTGTGGGCAGACCCTTGTCCACGAGAATCTCCCGCAGCACGGTGGCCGAATTAGATAGACGTTCATCTTGCTTCTTCTGAGCGAACATGGGAGAAGCAACTGCCAAACAGAGTGCGAACACGAACATTCTTTTTTTCACGGTTCAACCTTTCTTAAAGTAGATGGATTCGGAGTCAAAGCTCGGAATCGTATTACGTGGCCTGGGTTTTTGGTCTGGGTCCGAAGCAGGTGGCATTGTACATCGACCACCTGCTTCGTCCACCTTCGGAACCGAAAATAAGGAATTGTGTCGAATCTAGGGTAGCGTTTCGATTAGGAACTGTGTTTCGGTGAATGCTTCCTCAAAGTTGAAAGGAGCAGCGCGGCGGACGGGGGCGGAGGAACGGCGTGATGAAGCACGATGTCCCTGGCCGAAATTTTCTTTCCATAGACGCGTTCGTTTGCGTCGTTGTCCGGGCGCAGTGTGGAACCCGCGAGTGAAACGCCCGCGAAAAGGCCGCGTGCGCGAGAGTAAGTTAGAATCTGCGCGCGCAAAGTGACGTCGGTATCCGCTGCGGCATTGCGTCCAACCGGACCCAGTGCCGCAGATGCGTCGCCGCCGATTTTCACCTTGCTTTGAAGAATGGCGTTAGCGCCGTCCGCATTCATAATCAGCAGAACGAAATCGGTTGCCTGTCCGCCTGCCTGAAATCCGAAACTGGCGCCCTCGAGAGCCATCATTGATGGCGCGCTCCAGGGACCGTTGAAGTCATCGCCGCGACGGCACGACATGACGCCACGACCGTAACTGGCCCCGACGATGAATGCGGCTTTTAGCACGGAAGGAAACACGACGACGCAGTCCGCTTTGTCGATGAGGCTTTGCGGAATGTTGTCGGGAATATTCATGATTTCCCTCATGACCTTACCGGCATTCTGAATACGGTCTGTTTCTTTTGTGGTGTCATCATCCGCCCGCAGGGCAGATGCCGTAAACATCGCGGGTATTCCGGTTAGGACTAACATCAGCAGAGCCGATAAAACGTTTTTCATGGATTTCCTCCTATGGGGAGCACCTATCATATGGGTTTCGCTATGGAATCGCAACCTTTCTGCGAGCGCGGCCCGGCGAGAAGATTCGCATATAATCAGTTCCGTTTCAATTCGGTGCAAACTAGTCATGATGGAATCCGCTCTGCTTTCGCGTGTCCGCCGCTGCCTTTCCATTGGCATGGCGCTTCTGATCGTCCTTAGCGCTCTTGGGGTGCTTGTCAAAGCACAGAATCTAGCGGCGGTCTCGAAGACGGCCTCAGCGAAGATAAAACCCGCGGCCAAACGGCCGGATGTAGCGCGATTTCGCGCGCGCGTTGATGCCGCCTTGGCTGAAGCTCGTGCCCAAAAAGCGTTTTGGGGAGTATTGGTAGCGGATCGAGACAGCGGCGAGACGCTTTACGAGCTGAACGCCGATAGGTTTTTCACGCCGGCGTCGAACGCGAAGATTTTTACCTCCACGCTTGCGCTCGCGACGCTGGGCCCTGATTTTCATTTTCATACGACGCTGGAAACATCCGGCCAGCTCGGAAGCGATGGGCGCCTTGCCGGCGACCTGTTTTTAGTGGGGCGCGGTGATCCCGATCTCTCCAATCGAAAATTTCCCTACGCCGGGAAAGTGGAACGCGAAGGTCCTACGGAAGCGACCTTAGCTGAGATGGTGCAAAGTGCGGTGGCCAAAGGGCTGAAGGAGGTGGATGGAGATATTATCGCGGATGATGGTTATTTTCCTTACGATCCATATCCAGCCGGCTGGAGCGTTGGGGACTTGTATTTTACATTTGGCGCGCCCGTCAGCGCGCTTGCGTTCAACGACAATTCTTTTTCAGTTGAAGTAAGCCCCGCGGAGCGGGAGGGCGATCCGGCAAAGCTCATGGTCGAACCGGAGGCTGCTTCGAATGACTTCGGGCACGAGGTGGGCACTGGCCCGAGCAGCGGGAAGCCGAGTTTTTCAGCAGTCCGCCAGCCAGGGCAAAAATTTATTCTGCTGCGCGGCTCCATCCCCGCCGGACACGCGCCGATAAAACTCGACTTCGCAATGATTGATCCGGCCGAAGTTGTTGCACGGACGCTTAAGCAAACTCTTGAAAACGCCGGCGTGCACGTGACCGGCGGAATACGTGTGCAGCATGCGGCGCCACCTCAACCGTTTGATGCCACCACTCTAGCTATTCGACCCACGGCAGACCTTCCTCTCAATCCCGGCGGCATGAGCAGCGAAATGGCGAAAATTGTGAATACTCTGGTGCTTGCCGAGCATGTTTCCCCGGCACTGCTTGAAAGCATTCGGGTAACGAACAAAGTGAGCCAAAACCTGCATGCGGAGTTATTTCTTCGCACCGTGGCGCGGGAAAAAGCGGGTGTCGGCTCGACTGACGCAGGAATTTGGGTGGAACAGAATTTCCTAATAGCGGCGGGGATCGCTGATGGCGACGTTGTTCTTTCGGACGGGTCGGGGCTTTCGCGAGACGATCTCGTCACACCTCGGGCGATCGTTCAGCTTCTGCTCTACGTATCGCAGCAGCCCTGGGGAGCGGATTATATTGCGACATTTCCGATAGCTGGTGTGGACGGCACGCTGGAAAACAGGATGAAGGATACGGCTGCGTCAGGCCGGATATTGGCGAAGACCGGCTCGCTCGAGCATGTCCGAGCGATGTCCGGCTATGCCACAACCGCTCGCGGCGAACATCTGGTCTTTACGATTTTCGGGAACAATAGTACGGCACACGGGCACGACGCCACAGCCGCGATGGATGCGATTGGCGTTGCAATGGTCGAGACACTCGGCACTTCCCCGCAATCTAAGAAGAGAAAATGAGATCGGCGGAACAGGTTTTGGAATTCGACCGGCTGAAAGACATCGTCAGCCGCTACACCACATGTGCACCGGGCCGGCGCGCAACGCTTGGACTTCAGACGCGTCTAGATGTGGCGGCGCTCGACGCTGAATTTGCGCTGGTGTACGAAAGTGTGGCGTACTTTCGCGCCGGTTCTGAATTTGGTTTTGGTTCGCTTGCCGATCCCGAAGCATGGCTCGCTCGATTGGTTATTCCAGGTTCGATTCTTGTTCCCGGAGAGCTTCTGGACGTCGCATCGTTGATGGATACGGCTCATGCCGTGCGGCAAACGTTCAAGGGAGAGGCAGCGAAATATCCTAGGCTTACCGAAGTTGCAGCAGCACTGGCGGATTTTCGACATCTTTCGACGGCAGTCAGACGCGCAATTCTGCCAAACGGAGAAATCAGCGACGATGCGTCCCCGCAGCTGAAGCGCATTCGCGAGAGTATGGCGACTGCGCGCGTCAAGATACACAAGTCACTGGAAGGAATTCTTCGTTCCCGCGGCGAATCGGCCGGCGAAGATTACGTCACACTTCGCAACGAACGTTTCGTAATCCCGGTTCGCGCCGCCGACCGGCGGGCTGTTCCGGGCGTAGTTCACGGCGCAAGCGCGACGGGCCAGACAGTTTTCGTCGAGCCGCTGGAAGCCATCGATTTGAATAATCGTCTAGTTCAATTGAGCGAAGACGAGGTGGCGGAAATTGCGCGGATTCTGGAAGAGTTGACCGACCGAGTGCGTGCAGAGCGCGGCCCGTTGGAAACCGCGGCCGCGCAGTTGGCCCACCTGGATTCGATTTTCGCCCGGGCTCGGTTTGCGCGCGAACTCGATTGCGTTATGCCGGAATTTACGAAGGGGAATTTGTTGCGCCTCGATGCGGCACGAAATCCCGTGCTCGAAGCCACGCTCAGGCCACAGGGACGCAAGGCAGTTGCGTTGTCTCTAGGATTGGCTGGAGAAGAGACGGTGATGGTAATCAGCGGGCCTAACACCGGCGGGAAGACAGTTGCGCTCAAGAGCGTGGGATTGGCGGCACTCTCCGCGCAATCCGGGATTCCGGTTGCAGCCGAACGCGCTGAGATGCCAATGTTCGATCACGTGCTTGCCGACATTGGCGACGAGCAATCCATTGCGGCGGATCTTTCAACATTCTCGGCGCACCTGCTCAACTTGAAATCCATGCTGGAGACTGCAACGGAGCGCTCGCTGATTTTGGTGGACGAAATGGGAACAGGCACTGCTCCGGAGGAAGGTGCGGCGCTGGCGGTGGCGCTGCTGGAAGAGTTCCGGACGCGTCATGCGCTGACGATTGCGACGACGCATCACGATCGTCTGAAATCCTACGCTTCGACTACGCCGGGAATCGTCAACGCAGCGATGGAGTTTGATGAAGTCAACTTGCGGCCTACATATCGCCTACTGGTTGGCGTGCCAGGAACGTCGAGCGGAATCGAAATCGCGCGACGCCTCGGTCTGCCGGCGCGAGTAGTGGAGCACGCTAAAGCGAGTCTGTCGCCCGAATCGCGCGAAGCGCGCGATCTGATCGCATACCTTCATCGCAGCCGCGACGAAATGGAGACAATCAAACGCGAGGCGCGCGAGGAACTCACACAAATTGAAGCTGAGAGAAGCGCGCTTCAGACGGAGTGGGTTGGCCGGCAGAAAAAACGTATCGCCGAGCTCGAAAAGAGTTTTCAAGAAACGCAGAAGCGGCTCGAATGCGAAGTGGCGAGTGTTACGGCGGAGATTCATGACCGTGCATTACGAGCACAACTGGAAAAGCAGTCTGGGAAGCGAATGGGAAAGCTCGCGACGGAAGCTCGCGCCGATACTGATGCGGCGGTACTAGACACGCTAGCCTCCTCGCAGGCTGACCTCGGAGTCGGGACGGAAGCTCCGCTGAAGCCTGTAGCGCCGGAACAGCTTATCGCTGGCGTTCGCGTGGTAGTGAAAGGATTCAAACAGCCGTTGATATTTCGCCGACTGGACGGGCGCATGGCGGAAGTAGAGGCTGGACCTCTGCGGATGCGTGTTCCGCTTGCGGATGTGATCGGCATCGCTCTTGATGCGAAACCATCGAAAGCAGATATGCCCGCATCTGCTCGCCCAAGCGGCGTAACGGTTCACGCGCAGCAGAGCGACGAGCCCGCGAACGAGGAGATAAACGTTATTGGCTGCACGGTGGAGGAAGCCACGCGCCGCGTAGATAAATTTCTCGACGAGGCGGCGCTCAGCAGCTTGCCCAGCATTCGAATCATTCATGGGCACGGAACGGGCGCCCTGCGTCGGGGATTGGCGGAATTTTTGTCCACTCATCCGCTGGTCGACAACATCCGCCATGAGGCGGAAGATCGGGGCGGGACAGCAATCACGATAGCGGAGTTGCGAAGCTAAAGCGCAACGGCAATTAAAATTCATTCAGGACTTCCAAAGGCCGCTTTCCATGAAGAGACCAGCGAGAACATCCGATAAGGGAATTGGCTTAGAATAACGTCTCGATGGCTGAAGCAGGTTCATTTGCGGAGCGGGTGAAGCAGCAGGCGGACGTAGTCCGCGTGATCGGCGAGTACGTGCGCCTGAAGAAAAGCGGTCAAAACTTCACGGGGCTGTGTCCGTTCCACCAGGAGAAGACGCCATCCTTTGCAGTCCATCCGGTGAAGCAGATTTACCACTGCTTTGGCTGCGGCGCGGGTGGAGATGTTTTCAAATTCGTGATGGAGCTGGAGAAGTGTACGTTTCCGGAAGCGATACGCACAGTCGCGGAGAAATGCGGAATCGCGATTCCCAAGCCGCGCGAACGTTCGCCGGAAGAACGCCGCGAAAACCAGCAACGAAGCGCCCTTGTGGAGATGCACCGCGAAGGTGCAGCTTTTTTCGCGCGCCAATTGCACGAGAGTCCCGAAGGGAAGGTCGCATTTGCGTATCTCGAAGACCGCGGACTTAATCGCGAAGCGATGACGAAATTCGGGCTGGGGTATGCGCCGTCTTCGGGGGATGCCCTGCTGCGATTTGTGAAACAGAAGTATCCGGAACAGCTGCTCGAAGCATCGGGTCTTCTGTCTCGCGACCCAAGCGGCCGCTTCTTCGATCGGTTTCGCCGGCGCATTATGTTCCCGATATCCAACGAAGCGGGGAAAGTGATCGCGTTCGGCGGACGCGCGATGGGCGACGACATGCCCAAGTATTTGAACTCTCCCGAGACTCCCATCTATTCGAAGAGCAACCTCCTTTATCATCTCGACCGGGCCAAGGAAGCCCTGCGGCAAAATGACTTCGGCGTTTTAGTGGAGGGCTACATGGATGCGATCGCCGTAGCGCGCGCCGGGATCATGAACGTAATAGCCAGTTGCGGCACGAGCCTTGCGGAGCCGCAGATAAAATTGCTCGGCCGGTTCACGCGGCGAGTTGTGGTGAATTACGATCCGGACACCGCGGGACACGCGGCTACTGAGCGGTCTCTCATCCTTCTGCTCGAAAAAGAGTTTGACGTCCGAGTGCTTGCGCTTCCGGGCGGTGCCGATCCTGACAAATTCCTGAAAGAGCAGGGCGCGGAGGCTTACAAGAAACTTCTGACGCAGGCTCCGCCGTATCTGGACTATCTGATCGGCCGCGCGCGATTGATGGATCGCACTACCGCGAACGGACGTGTGGCGGCTCTCAATTTTCTGATGCCATACATCCAACGGCTTCCGAACGGGCTGCTGCGCTCGGAGTGGGCCACGCGCATCGCTTCCGAACTGCACGTCGACGAGCCTGTCTTGCGGGAAGCGCTTCGCCGAGCGGCCACCGAACGTCGCAGCGAGGTGAAGCCAAAGGCCGAATTGCTGGGGCCGAGCATCAAGGGCGCTGAGCGCCGCTTGATTCACATGCTGGCAGAAGCGGATGGCTTCCGAGAAAAACTTGCCCACGAAATTG
>PKWH01000237.1:0-262 GCA_003131985.1 Acidobacteriota bacterium
CTTTTGAAGAAATCGAAAACCTTGCTCGCGTCACCGGCGCACATATCGTGCGCATCAAGGGCAAGGACGCTCCCTGGTATGAGGTGACTCTTTCCGAGACGCGAAGCGACGCGCTGCGCAATCGTCTTTTTCAAACTGGACACCTTGTCGAAAAGACTAAACGCGTTGCTATCGGGAATCTCGCGCTCGAATCGCTCGCTCCCGGTCACCATCGCGCGCTTTCGGAGGCCGAAGTGGCGACGCTATTGCGCTCCGTGCAGCC
>PKWH01000237.1:352-4722 GCA_003131985.1 Acidobacteriota bacterium
ACGGAACGGCGCCCGCACGACAAACATCCGAGGCAGGGCTCTCCTTCGCGGCCCGGGAAATACCGTTGAGGCCCGCCCACGCATGAGCAATTTCATTTACGAGTTCGTTCCGCCATACATTCGCGAAATTGCGCCTTACGTCCCTGGAAAACCAATCGAGGAGGTTGAGCGCGAATTGAACATGCACCCTATCAAACTCGCGTCCAACGAAAACCCGCTCGGCCCGTCGCCTCTCGCGGTGGAGGCTGCGCGAAAAGCTGTTGCTGTTTCTAATCGCTATCCGGATGGCAGCGGATTCTACCTTCGCGAAGCGCTGGCGAAAAAACACGGCATTCCGGCAGACAATATCATCCTCGGCGGCGGTTCCACGGAATTGATCGATCTCTCCGCGCGCATGGCGTTGGTTCCGGGAGACTGTGGAGTCACCTCGTACGGATCCTTTCCACTTTATTACATCGCGATTCGTGCAACCGGCGCCAGCTATCTTGACGTCCCCATGCGCGATTATCATTTCGACCTAGAAGCAATCGCCCGCGATTTGCCCGAAGAGACGAAACTTATTTTTCTGGCCAATCCCAATAATCCTACGGGCACGATGTTCAGCGCGGATAACCTGGATGCTTTTCTCGCGCGAATTCCAGAGCACGTTCTCGTGGTTCTCGACGAGGCCTACTGCGATTACGTCGACGATCCGAACTATTCGCGCTCGATAGACGTCGTCCGCAGCGGCCGCAATCTTCTCGTGTTGCGCACCTTCTCTAAGGTGTACGGCCTGGCGGGACTGCGCATTGGTTACGGCATCGGCCCCGCGGCGCTGCTCGCGGAAATGAACAAGATTCGCGGCCCGTTCAACACCTCGGTTGTGGCTCAAGCCGCAGCTTTGGCTGCTTTGCACGATGCCGAACACGTGCGCCGGTCCGTCGAATCCAATCGCGCAGGGGTCGCGCAGTTGGCATCGGGTCTCCACAGCTTGAAGATTAAATTCGTGCCTTCGGTGGCCAATTTCATTCTTGTGATATTTGGAATGGACACTGAGCCTCTCGTGGAGGAATTGCTGAAGCTCGGTGTGATTGTGAGGCCTATGCGCTGGATGGGTTTTCCCACCGCGATCCGCGTGACAGTGGGCACTCACGAGGAGAACGAGAAATTTCTGCACGCGCTTGCACAGGTGCACGCATCCCTTCCGCTCAAGTCGGCAGCCCACGCAAGAACAATCATCGAGGGAGATACTCAGGGAATTTAATGGCTCACTCCGCGGATAAGCCCAATTCCGCTTTTAATCCTGCTCTCGAGCTCGCCAGCCTCTCCGAACCCGACGCCATCACGCAAATCCTCAAGTCCGGGAAAACGATCGCTGTCGTGGGGCTTTCGAGCCGGTGCATGCGACCGAGTTACGGCGTGGCTCAGTATCTGCAATCTGCCGGCTACCGGATCATTCCGGTCAACCCGAACGAAACCGAAGTGCTCGGCGAAAAAAGCTACGTTCGGCTGCAGGATGTCCCTCTGCCCATTGATATCGTGGATATATTTCGGCGCTCGCTGTTCGTGCCGGAAATCGTCGATGCGGCGATTCAGATCGGCGTTCGCTGCGTCTGGATGCAGGAAGGCGTGGTACATGTGGAGGCTGCCCAACGCGCCAAGCGCGCCGGAATCTTCGTGGTCATGGACAAGTGCACGTTGAAGGAACACGCCAAGCGGGCGCGCGAGCTGCAGCGACCGAAAAGATCTTCCTAGTTCAAACCGTAAACCAAGAGAGCTCGTTTCCCAGGTTCCGTAACAGCCACAAACCGTCCATCCGGTGAAATTTCGTAGTCGTGAAATTCGAGATCGTGCAGAAGTGGTTCGAACTGCCCGTCATACAAACCCACCCAGGTCAACCTGGCAGATTTCAGGGGATCGCCGCGCTTCAGCAAAACTCGCTTCTCGTCGTGGCCCCATTGAAACTGGCCGATAGCCACTTTCACCTGGGTAGGCTTGCCACTGGGATGCGTGATGTCCCGGACTTCAAGCGTATCGCCGTCGCGAAAGTATCCGACTTTTTGTGCCGACGGCGAAAGCGCAAAGTCGCCCGCATATTCGTCGACCGGCATGATGGCCGTCCGAGTTTCCTTCACGAGGTCCAACTGCACGAGCATGGGAGAGCTCAAGACCTTCATGCTTTCCTCAATCGCAAACGCCCGGTTGTTCTTGGTGTCCCACGCCAGAGCTGCAAACGTATGTCCCTGGAACAAAGGCTTGCTCTTTCCGTCGGCGGGGCGCAATGAATTCAGCTCGTAGAAATCTCCGCCAGTCTTTGTGACGTACACGAGCGTAGAACCGTCCGCGAGCCATGCCGCGTTGTATCCGTCGTTAAGCAATCCGTCCTTCGTTCCTTGAATGGGGATCTGATGTCCTTCAGAGTCCATCAGATAAATGCCGACGACTCCGCGCACGGTCTGCTGTTCGTCCAGTTGCTGATCCACTGTTCCTTTCGGCTGAGTCATTTCCGCCGTTTGCATCATAACGGCGATACGGCGGCCGTCCGGTGACCACGCGAACGATTGCACTTGATAATTCAGCAATGGATCGGCGAAGAGTTTTTCTCCGTCGGCGAGCTTTTTCTGCCTGCCCTCGGCCGAAGAGATCCACAAATCGTCGCGTTCCACCCGAGCTTTTTTCACCTTGCGTACACGCTGAACGGAATAGACGATGCGATTGTCAGGCGCGATGGCAAACGACTGAACGTCTTCGTCGATCTTCACCAGCGATTTTCCCTGCGCGTGGGAAAGCAGCGGGAAACACAGTGTGAGCGCCAGCACCAGTACTATCGGCGGCAGAATTCGGTCCCTCCGAAGCGCACCGCGATTTGCTTGTTCGCTCATGACTGTTCCTTAGTATCCCGAGGCTTGCTCTTTATGCGATGGATTTCTTCGAGCCTCTGCCGAATGCGCGCTTCAAAACCCTGATCGGTTGGATGGTAGTACACGCGATCGGCCAAGCTCTCCGGCAAACAAGTCATATCCGTAACTTTCTCTTCCGCGTTGTGCGCGTACTGATAGCCTTTGCCGTAGCCAATGTTCTTCATCAAACCAGTGACGGCGTTGCGCAGGTGTAACGGCACAGGCTCGGCCATGGTTTTTTGCAAATCCTCTTGAACATCGCCGTAGGCGGTATACACCGCATTTGATTTTGGAGCGAGCGCCAGATACACAGCCGCTTGCGCCAGGGCGAGGTTGCCTTCCGGCGGGCCAAGAAATTCGAACGCTTGCATCGCGGCAAGCGCCACTTGAACGGCGTGAGGCTCTGCCAGTCCAATATCTTCATTGGCCATGCGAACCAGTCGGCGTGCGACGTACAGCGGATCCTCTCCAGATTCGAGCATGCGCGCCAGCCAGTAGAGAGAAGCATCGGCGTCTGAATTTCGCACCGATTTATGCAGAGCCGAAATTAAGTTGAAATGTTCTTCGCCCGATTTGTCATAGGGGAGAAGCTTTTTCTGCAAAACATCTTCGAGGCGAGTTTGCGATAAAACGCGGCGCGAATCCGCGTCCGGAGTTGTGCCCATCACGAGCGCTTCGAGCGTGTTGTATGCGGAGCGTGCGTCGCCGTTGGCAAGCACTGCAATCCGATCGAGAATATCGTCGGCCGCTTCCACTTGTTCTTTGCCCAATCCGCGCGCGCGGTCGGCAAGGGCGCGGCGCAGAAGTCCCACGATTTGGTCCTTCGTGAGAGCGTGCATCACGTAAACTCGCATGCGCGAGAGCAGCGGAGCGATTACTTCAAACGAAGGGTTCTCGGTAGTTGCACCAATCAGCAGAATGTTGCCAGCTTCGACGTGTGGCAGAAACGCGTCCTGTTGCGCGCGGTTGAACCGATGCACTTCGTCCACGAAAACAATCGTGCGCATTCCATAGCGGCGCGCGCCTTCCGCTTTCGCCATCACTTCTTTGATCTCCTTGATGCCGGCGAGCACCGCGCTGAAGGGAATGAAGTCCGACCGCGTGCTCTTGGCAATGATTCGCGCTAGGGTGGTCTTGCCGCAGCCTGGAGGCCCCCAGAGCAGCATCGAACTCAGATCATCGCGCTCGATTTGGATGCGAAGCGGTTTGCCCGGGCCCAAAAGCTCTTCTTGTCCGATGAATTCGTCCAAAGTTCGCGGACGCATGCGATCTGCGAGCGGGCGCCCCGCCTGCGATTCTGCTTCGGGCTCGACAGTTTGAAAGAGACCCACCGGATTTATGCGCCTCTCCGCTGCCGCGCTGCTTCGAACAAAATCACCGACGCAGCTACTCCCGCGTTCAGCGACTCCACATCTTCGTTCATCGCGATGGAGATCCAATCATCGGCGGCGTGCTCCACTTCGCTTGGCAAGCCTGCACCTTCGTTGCCGA
>PKWH01000009.1 GCA_003131985.1 Acidobacteriota bacterium
TTTTAGCGCAAGCGCGTGATTCGGATTGTGCAATTCTAGAACCGGTTAGAAAGTGCGCGGCCGTTTGTTTTCTGTAGGTTACGGCCGTTTCTGAATGCGAGGCAGAACCGGTTAGAACTGTTGAACAGTGACTAGAGCCTTCATAAATGGTTGGCCGATTCATTTCGCGAACCTCAGGGGTCGCCTCGACGACAAGGGTGTGAAGCCCTGAATCTTGGGCGCCTTTCGGCACGGCTGCCCCTCGCAGCTCAGGGTAAAAAGCCGTGCGCTGACGTAACCCATCATCCATCCTCCAAGCGGACGGCGGACGCAAGAACCACATTTCTTGATTTTTTGGCGATTTGAGCATGTCGCGCTCGTTTGTTTTCAATGAGTTGGAGCACATTCTACAAACCGAGTTTGGCGATTTAATTATCGAGATTGCGCGCGCGCGACGGCGCATTTCGTAGGGAGAGAGTGACTGGTTCGCGCGATTCGTACTCCTGAGTTGCGGCGCGGATGGATTCCTTCCAACGATTGCTCGACCGCCGACGATGGCTTGCTTTTCGCTCATCTTCATTCCTGATCTCGTTTCAATATACCGAAAGCTCTCATAGCGGGCAAGGAAGGCACTCGCAAGCAGAAGCTCGCGGCGTCGCCCAGTTTCTGCTCCTCATCCACAGTCACATCCTCCTCGGGGGCTGAAAAGCGCCCCGACCCACGCTAGCAGATTTGCAAATTGATTTCTATTGTGGAAAGTACGCAGAGAGGTAAGCGCAAGAAAGAATTGGAGCTATTGGTTTGAGACACATGAGGGTCCGCAGATTTGCGGGGGCTTAACTAGGATTGCAGGACGAGCTAGTCAGGTGTATTTTCTCAGCCAGCCGACGAAACCAAAAGCGGAAGTTCCGGCATCTCTCTAGCGGATACATCATTCTTTTACGGGATACATCGGAGGCACGATGGCACACCTTCCCAGCATTCGGTTTTCACTCCGGATTCTCCGCAAACACGCGAAGCTTGCCTGCATTGCTGTTTTTTCGCTGGCGATTGGAATGGCCGCGGCGTCCGCGGGACTTAGCACGTTCAATGCGCTGCTGGTCCGGCCGCCTGCGGTCGCCGATCGAGACGGGCTGCTGACGGTTTACACGGTTACGCCGAACGAACCATTCAACCAAGTCTCCTATCCGGATTACAGGTATTATCGCGACAACAACAGCGTTTTCTCCGGCCTTTGCGCGATGCCCTACAGCATCACGCTGCAAACGATCATCTTCGAGCATCGTGAAAAGAACGGGCTAATCAACGCCGTGTCCGACAACTACTTTTCGGTTCTCGGCGTTCAACCTTTCCTTGGCCGGTGGTTCGCGTCCGGTGACGACGACAAAGCCACAACTTCCGCGGTGTTGAGCTACGCTTATTGGAAATGGCTGGGCGCGGATCCGGGAATCATCGGCAAATCGGTTACGATGAACGGTGTCGCGCTGACGGTTGTTGGCGTCGCCCCACAACTTTTTGCGGGCACCATCCTCAGCGATGTCCCGGATGTTTGGTATCCGCTTTCTGCAGGACCGGCGATCATTCACCAAGCAGACGACTGGCGAGCGGATCGCAGCAATCATGCTTTTTCCATGATTGGGCGGATGAAGCCGGGCGTCACGCGCCAGCAGGCGCTGGCGGAGATGCAGGGATTGTCGCGACAGCTTGCCGCAGCTTATCCGGAAACGAACAAGGATCAACTTGCAGCCGTCACAGAAACGAGCATGCTCCCGCCGGACACGGTCTCCAGTGCGAAGCTGCTCGGGGCGCTCATCCTCGCAGTTGTTGCTCTGGTGTTGTTTGCAGCTTGCGCAAACGTGGCCAACCTGCTTCTCGCGCTGGCGAGCGTGCGCCGGCACGAGATTCTAATCCGCGCCGCGCTGGGGGCCACTCGGATGAGCCTGGTTCGCCAGCTTCTGCTCGATAGCGGGGTGATCTCGGTGGCGGGCGGAGCGCTCGGCTTCGCGCTTTCATCTTACAGCCTGAAACGATTGATCGACTTCAAGCCGTTTATTCCGGGATTCGGCGTGGTGCCTGTTACGTTAGACTTTCGGCCCGACCTCAAAGTTCTCGCCGTCATGATCGCGGTCGTTTTTCTGGCGGGGCTCGCGACGGGCCTGGCGCCCGGTCTGCACGCTTCTACTCCGAATCTCGCGGCGGCGCTAAGCGGTGAGATCGCCATCGGTGGAACGCGTAAGGGCCGCTTGCGCAATTTTCTCGTGGTGATGCAGGTCACTGCTTGCACGGTGGTGTTGATTGGAGTCGGCCTGTGCCTGAAGAGCCTGCACAATCTGCGGCAGATTAATCCTGGATATTCGTCTCGCAACGTCGTGCTTTGCCAGATCATTGACCTGCAAGCCAACGGATATTCCGAACAACAAGGCCGTGCCTTGTTTGAGCGCCTCCGCGAGTCGGTGTCTCAGCTTCCGGGAATCGAGTCCGTCAGCTTTGGGGACACGTTTCCGTTTTCAGGAGGAGGTAGACCGGAGCAGGTGCATGTCGCAGGAGCGCCCGACGACGAACACGGCGCTGGGATTGGCTCAGGCGTTGTGGATGGCAGCTATTTTTCCACGCTCGGAATCCCAATTCTCGCAGGACGCGCGTTCGGCGGTTCGGACACGGAGAAGTCTCTCGAAGTCATCATCATCAATAAAACCATGGCGGCGAAATACTGGCCGAACCAAGATCCGATTGGCAAAACAGCGCGTATTGAAAATGGCAACCGTCAGGTGACCGTGGTGGGCGTCGTGGGCGACACGAAATACTCGGACATTGACGAAGCTCCTCAGGCTTTTATGTATTACGCGATGGCGCAACACTATGAGTCCGGCATTATTCTGCTGGCGCGAACGCAGGGAAATCCGGTGCAATGGTTGGGGCCGATTTCGGAGGCCCTGCGTAAGATAGAGCCGGAGGTTGCGAGCGTGAACTTCACAATCGAAGACTGGCATGAGTTCGCTTTGTACGTCCCGCACCTCGCGGTGATTTGCATTAGCGCGTTCGGAGTGCTGGCATTTGTGCTGGCTGCTGTTGGACTTTACGGCGCGGTTTTTTATTCCGTCAGCGAACGAACGCGAGAGATGGGAATTCGCGTGGCGCTCGGCGCGTCGCAGCGGGATTTGTGGAAATTGATCTTGCGGCAGACGAGCAGCGTCACGCTCATAGGAATCTTCATGGGATTCGTGGGCGGGATTGCGGCGAGCCTGGTGGCGAGAACTTTGCTCTACCAGATCCAGCCCGTCGAGTGGTTTGTCCTGGTCGGAGTCGCAATCGTAATGCTGTCGATGACGATTATTATCGCCTACTCAGCCGCACGCCCCTGGATGCGTGTGGATCCGATGAAGTCCGTCCGCCACGTTTAGCGGATTGCTAAAGGGAGAACGGGATCATCCGGAAGGCTCGGCGAGAATTCCGCCGACTCTTCGCCAATGATCTTAGGGCAGGATGGAAATAACGACACTTTGAGGCTTTAAGGCGAGGAGAGGCCGAAAGAGCAAAGCGAATGCTTGCGCGGGTGAGGCAGCGCAAGCGGTAAAAGAACGAGAAGGAATTCTCTTGATGGTGGTGTCGCAACGGGCTAAAACTGGATGAGCAGGCGGAGGAGCACAATGCGTAGTGGGATCGCAATTCGTTCGTTGTTGTTTGCATTTGTGTTGCTGGCTTTTTCTC
>PKWH01000183.1:0-386 GCA_003131985.1 Acidobacteriota bacterium
CAGAGGTGGGGTTGGCCAGTCGAACCGAACAGCGGGCCGGAGAGCTTTCCGGAGGCGAGCAGCAGCGCGTGGCAATTGCGCGGGCGCTGGTGAACGGCCCAGCATTGCTACTCGCCGATGAACCTACCGGAGATCTGGATGAGCGGAGCGCGGATAATGTTTTTGAGCTCATGCAGCGTCTTCACCAGTCTCACCATCTAACTTCTATTCTGGCAACGCACAATGTATCGTTAGCCCGGCGAACTGACCGCATTCTTGTTTTGGAGCATGGGAAGTTGGCGCCGGCCGGAGATTCACTGGCAGGTTCCGCAACCGCCGTGGCATTACCTATGGGCCCCGACCAAGACCCCGGGAGAGTGCAGGTGACTCGTGTTTGAACGCTATAC
>PKWH01000183.1:463-12598 GCA_003131985.1 Acidobacteriota bacterium
AGCGCATTCTTAATTTTGCCGCTGAGGAAGCAGAAAGATTAGGCCACAAGCATGTAGGCACCGAGCATCTGCTCTTGGGAGTCCTGCGCGAGGAGAAATCCTTTGGCGCGGAAATTTTGCTGGAGCGGGGATTGCGGCTTTCGGCTGTGCGCGAAGAACTGACGCGCAGCGCAGGAGAGAAAGTGCCAGTGAACCGGCCCAAAGAAGCTTCGTTATTAGCGGAATTCAGCCGCGACTTGACGCAGGCGGCGATGGAAGGACAACTCGACCCGCTGGTGGGCCGAGACAAGGAACTCGAGCGGGCGATTCAGATCCTCTGCCGGCGCACGAAGAACAACCCTGTTTTAATCGGGGAGCCGGGAGTAGGAAAGACCGCCATCGTCGAAGGACTGGCACAGAGAATTTCTGATGGAGACGTGCCGCCATTTCTTGCCGACAAGCGCATTCTTTCGCTGGACCTTTCGTTGATCGTGGCCGGAACGAAATATCGCGGGCAATTTGAAGAGCGGCTGAAGACGATCATGAAGGAGCTGATGGAGAGCCAGAACGCCATCGTGTTTATTGACGAGCTGCACACGCTGGTGGGCGCAGGTTCGGCGGAAGGTTCACTCGACGCAGCCAACATTTTGAAACCGGCTCTGAGCCGCGGCGAGATTCAGTGCATCGGCGCTACTACTCCTGGGGAATATCGGAAGTCGGTGGAGAAAGACCGATCGCTCGAGCGACGGTTCCAGTCTGTAAAGGTTTCCGCACCTAATGAAGAAGAAGCGATCCGAGTGCTGCAGGGCGTTCGCGACCGCTACGAGAAGTTTCATGCCGTCAGCTACACGGACGAAGCCATTCGCTATGCGGTTTATCTTTCTAACCGGTATATCCCCGACCGTTTTCTGCCGGATAAGGCCATCGATCTTCTGGACGAGGCGGGCTCGCGGGTGAAGCTGCGCCAAGCAATGCTTCCTGAGGAGGTTTCCGAAGTGCAGAAGCGCGTGAAATTCATCACGCACCGCATGGAAACCGCCATCGCCAATCACGAATTCGAAAAGGCGCGGTTTTATTCCGAAGAAGAGCGCAAAGAAAAAGAGCATCTGCGGACGTTGCGGGAAAAACTGAAGATTGATGATTCTTCGACCGGCATCGTTACGCGCGAAGACATCGAAGAAGTTGTCGCGCGCTGGACTGGAATCCAGGTTTCGGCAATCAAGGAAGACGAACAGCAGAAACTGTTGCGCATCGAAGAAGAACTGCATCGCCGAGTCATCAGCCAGGACAAAGCCATTACCGCGCTCGCTCGCGCAATTCGCCGAAGCCGTGCGGGTCTGAAAGCGCCCGGCCGTCCGGTAGGCTGCTTCTTGTTCCTCGGACCGACCGGCGTGGGCAAGACTGAAGTAGCACGTAGGCTGGCGGAATTTTTATTCGGCAGCGAGAAGTCGCTGGTTCGCTTCGACATGTCCGAGTACATGGAGAAGCATTCCGTATCGAAATTGATCGGAGCGCCTCCAGGATATGTGGGATATGAGGAAGGCGGGCAATTGACCGAGCGCGTGCGCCGCACTCCGTATTCCGTGATTCTGCTGGATGAGATTGAAAAAGCGCATCCGGACGTGTACAACATCTTGCTGCAAGTTTTCGAAGACGGGCAACTCACCGACGGCCTCGGAAACACGGTGGATTTCCGCAACACGATCATCATCCTCACTTCGAACCTGGGCGCGCGGCAACTGCAAAAGCAGAGTGGCCTGGGATTCGCATCGAAGGAAATCGAATCGGTGGCGAAGAGCCAAGACGACATGGTGATGAGCGAGGTGAAGCGGGTGTTCAATCCCGAATTCCTCAATCGTCTCGATGAGGTGATCCTGTTCAACTCGCTATCGGACGGCGATCTGTTGCGCATTATTGATTTGCTGGTAGGCCAGATTAACGAGACGCTGGTGCATCGCCAGGTGCAGATCGCACTGACACCGGAAGCGCGCCAGTGGATTCTGGAAAAAACCTGCAGCGATAGAAATTATGGCGCGCGGCCGCTCCGGCGCGCGTTACAGAAGTACGTCGAAGACCCATTGTCGGAAGCTTTGATTCAGGGCGGATTGCAACGGCCGGCTACGCTGGAGATTTTTCTCTCCACGGAAGGGCTTTCGTTCCGTCCCGCAGTTGAAGCAACCCCGGTGGCCCACTAGAGAATCCTACGCGCAAGCCGGACGGGAGCGGTTCCGGCGGGGGAGCACATAATCTTGGGCGGGAATCTGCGGCCTTGACTAGGGCCGCGAGCACGAAAAATTTTGTCCGCCTGTTTCGATTCCACGTGGTCGTGTGCTTGTGCATAATTTCGTATGGGGAACCTGTTTGGGCTCAACAAGGGCAGGGACCCGCAGGCCCTCAGTACGTTATCCAGCGCATCGAATTCATCGGCAATCGCCGAATTCAACAGGATACGCTGCGGGCGCGAATTTTTTCGCGAGCGGGCGATCCGTATAGCGAGGAAGCGGTTCGGCGCGATTTTCAGGCCCTTTGGAACACGCAATTTTTCGAGGACGTGCGACTCGAGGTCGAAGACAGTCCCGATCAACCCGACGGCAAAATCGTGGTTTTCTATTTGAAAGAGCGGCCGATCATCCGCAGGATTGAGTACAAGGGGAACAAATCAATTTCCGAGTCCGATATTCTCGATGCGTTCAAGGATAAGAAGGTAGGTCTTTCGGTGGAAGGCCAGTTCGATCCGACAAAGATCAAGCACGCCGAGGTAGTAATAAAAGAACTGCTCGCTGAACACGGACGGCAGTTCGCTACCGTCAAGCCGACCTACGAGCGTATTGCCGCGACCAACGCGGTCAAGCTGGTCTTCAATATCGACGAAGGCCCCAAGGTGAAGGTCGGCAAGATTACGTTTACGGGAAACAAAGTTTTTTCCGGCGACAAGCTTTTGCGCGCGATGCGCCACGACCGTCCCTATTCGATTCCGCTCTATATAACGAACATCGCGGTTTTGAACAAGACTTACGACCGGCAAAAACTCGACGAAGACTTGGAAGTGGGAATCCGCGGTTTGTATCGCGATCACGGCTATTTCAAAGCGACGGTCGGCGACCCGGTTCTGAATACGGTTGACGAAGACCGCCCCGGCGTAAAAGGGCCTTGGCCCATGCTTGGATCCAAGCACGGCAAGCGAGTGGACATCACGATTCCGATCGAGGAAGGCGTGCAATACCGGATGGGAAGCCTGAAATTTCGCAGCAGCGACCCGGAAGTGGGGCTTGTCTTCAAGTCCGAGTTACTGGGCCGCGTATTCCCTATAAAAGAAGGCGAGATTTTTTCGGCCGACAAAATTCGAAAAGCGCTCGACAACTACAAAAAGCTGTATGGGGAATATGGCTATATTGATTTTGTGGCTGAACCTATAACTGAAATTGACGATGCAAAGAGACTCGTTAATTTGACCATGGAGTTCGATCAGCAGAAGCAATTTTTCGTGCGCCGTATTGAGTTTTCCGGCAATACAACCACGCGCGATAAAGTGATTCGGCGGGAAATTCTTTTGGATGAAGGCCAGGTGTACAACAATCGTTTATGGGAATTGAGCATACTGCGGCTCAACCAACTGGGCTACTTCGACGTGATCAAACCGGAAAACGCAGAGCTGAAGCGCAATGTGAAAGCTGGGACGGTCGATATCAGGCTGAAGGTGCATGAAAAAGGAAAACAGTCCATCAGCTTCTCAGGCGGCGTCAGCGGAATTGCCGGCACCTTTGTGAGCGCTTCCTACCAGACCAATAATTTCCTGGGGCTTGGTGAAACGCTCACGTTGTCGGCGCAATTGGGCAGTTTCCAGAAGGGCTACACCTTCGGATTCACCGAACCATTTCTCTTCGATCGGCCCATTACTTCGGGCTTCACTATTTTCGCCAGCAAAATTTCCTTCAACCAGGAAAAGCAATTTGGCGCTCTGCTTGGCGAGAACGTGGCCCTGAATCCGGCGCTGCAACAAAATTACGACACGAACACGAAGGGTTTCACCATGTTCTTGAGCGAGCCGTTGCGAAGGTTCTCGTTCGCGCGGGTGGGTCTCACTTATGGATTTTCCACAACGGATATCACTACGTTCAGCCAGTCGGCGCAGTTGCTGTTCGATAGCATTCAATTCACCAGCTTGGCTGGGCCGTCCGCGCTGAATGGGATTCACTCGAGCAAAATCACTCCGACGATCAGTTACAGCACGGTGAACAACCCGCAAAACCCCACGCACGGGAGGAGCTTTTATTACGGTTTGACGTTCGAGGGAGGCCCAATTGGGGGCAACGTCAACACAGTAAGCAATACATTTTCGACGAGCTATTTTCATGCCGTCAATAAGCGGCGCAATGTGCTTGCGGTGAAGTACCAGACGGCGTTAATCACGGGCTACGCTGGAAAAGATATTCCCCCGTTCAACCGCTTTTATCTGGGTGGCGAACAGGACGTCCGAGGCTTCAATTTCTACACCATTTCTCCTTTTGTGGCGATCCCTTTTGCCACCAGCACAAGCGTCATTTATTTCGACCCGAGAAAGCTTGGCCCAACCGGAGCTCCTACGCAGCAAGTGCTTACCGTGCCGCTTTTGGAATTTATTCCCACGCGTCCGGGTGGGGATTATCAGAACGTCGTGAACCTGGAATATCGCATTCCAATCGCGGGGCCGGTGACGCTGGTTGCGTTTAACGACCTTGGGCTGAACGGCATCCTGCGGCAATCGCAATTGGCTTTGGATCCGGCTGCGGTGGCCTTGTTCCAGGAACAGTATCCAAATCCTGAGTTCCCGAATGTACACGTGACCGACAACCTGCCCATCATTCACGGGACGAATTTCCATCCGCGCACTTCGGCGGGTCTGGAACTGCAGGTTATTCTGCCGATCGTCAACGCGCCATTTCGCGTTTATTACGCATACAATTATCTCCGGTTGACGGGAACAATCGAAGCGCCGCCGGGCGCCTTTTCTTTGAGCGATGCGGTGAAAAATACTTTGCCGCCCGGAGTGCTCCAGACGCAGATCGCTCCGGAACTGGAATCGATACTCGCCACTCAGGTCCAAAAGATTCCAGCCGGCCTGGTTGAGCCAAAACAAACTTTCAGGTTTACCGTGGGAAAGACCTTTTAATATGAAGGTTCAGTCTTCAGAGATTGCCGCACCGCGCCGGGGAAGATTATTTTATGCGCGCCGATAATCATTCGAGATGGGATGGAGGAGTGAGGATGCGAGTTTGGAAAATAGGGGCGGCAATCGTTCTGGCGGGTGGGTTGACTGCATGCGGAGGAAACTCCACGCCAGTCGGGGTAACTTTGTTTCCGCTGGGGACAGCTACCTCGCCCATTCCGATAATTGTCAGCGTCCCGCCGGGACAATCGCCCGGTCAGGCACAGTTCACGTCCACCGTAACCGGGACTTCCACATCCACGGTGAACTGGCTGGTTTGCCTTCCACCTCCAAGTCTTACGGTTAAACATCCAATACCACTGAATTGCGGACAGCTGACCGGCTTTGGGACAATCAGCACCACGGGACTGTACATCGCTCCCCCTACACCGCCGACGCCAAACATCTTCGTGGTTGCGGCGCAAAGCACGGTGAACCAGAATATTTATGGAATCAGTTTTGTTGAGGTCGGTTCGGGCATACGCGTTTCGTTAGAACCTGCCAGCGCCACCATCGCTCCGGGCGAACACATTTTATTCACGCCGACTGTTTCCGGGACCACAAATACCGCGGTGACGTGGAGCGTTACCGGCAACGGTACGACGGTTGTCGGCGGCAACTCGACCATCGGGTTTATCTGCCCGAATCCGTCGACAATGCTTTGCGGCACTCCAAATACTCCAGCGGGAACATATATCGCGCCGTTGACCTCACCCGGCACAGTAACTATCACCGCAACCTCGGCCGCGGACAGTTCCCAATCCGCGACTGCGACAGTGGTTGTTACAACCTCGGCGGCTCAAACCACAATTTCTTCTATTATGCCGGCGGTGGCCCAAGAAGGCTCGGTGCAGCAAGACATCTATCTGAATGGGACGAATTTCTCCTCCAACAGCAAAGTGCTGGCAAACGGCGTTCCCGTCCCCACGATATTCCTAAGCGCTACGCTCCTTCGCGCCACTATACCAGCGGCCCAATTAGTCTCGCCCGTGGCGTGCTCGCCGCAGACAGTCTCACCGCAAATTCCCATTTTGGTGCAAAGTCAGAATGGTGATCTTTCGCTGCCTCAGAATTTGACGATCAACCCGTCGCGTCCGGCGCTGGTGGCTTCGTCGCCCGACAGCACAGTGGCAAGCGCCGCGAATGTAGGTGTATCTCTTACGGGCGGATACTTCTCGCCCTGTACGTCGGCATTCTTTAACGCCCAGCCGGAGACTGTAAGCGCAGGCGGAAGCACACGGGTGCTGCAGCTTACAATTTCAGATACGGATTTTGGTCCGCCTGGGCTTTATCCGATTGTCGTGAGAAACACGGACGTTGTGGCGCCTAATCCCCCGATTTCCGCGGTGAATCTGTCTATCGAGCCGACGACGTTTCCGACTGCGCCCAGCACCTCCATCAGCGTTGGAACTAGCCCGTCAGCAATCGCGATCGATCCTGTGCTGGATGAGGCGGTGGTTGCGAATACTGGCGCCGGTACGGTCAGCATCATCAATCTGGCGACAAATGCGGTTGTGCCGGTAACGGTCGGGCCAAGTCCCACCGGGGTCGCCATTGACGATCAGTTGGCGCACCACCTCGCGGTGGTGGTAAACAACGGGAGCGGCAGTGGAGGCAATAGCGTTACTGCAATTGACCTGACCACGCTCGCGACATCCACTCTAACTTTTCCCGATACGGCCGTTCCGCCCAATACGGTGGCGTTGCCGTTTTCAATCGGAATTAACTCGTCTACTCACCGGGCGATCGTCACTCAGCAATCGACAAATCTCGCCACCATACTTGACCTCTCCACTGGAACGCCTGTGATCGTGCAACAAATTGGCGGAGGCTTATCTTCCTACAGCACCGGAGCTAGTCCATCCGTGGCGATTGACCAGCGATTGAACTGGGCAATTGTGACGCCTGGCGGAGGGGGATCGGTCAACATCGTAGATCTGGGGCGAGGCCCGGGCGCGATTCCAGGAGATGCGGTTGGCCGGCCTCCGCTAATAGTCGGGAGTCTCTCGGTGGCCACTTCAACCCAAGGGATAGGGATCAACACTCAAACGCATCAGGCACTCCTTACTGATCCAAACGGCGCGAGCGTTTCTGATCCGACCGGCGGACAGCTCACTACTTACAGCCTGCTGGACAACACGGTCAATAGCGTCCCCATCCTCCAGAATGGCAACCCATTTAGTGAGGCCGGGTTTGTGGCCGCGGCTGTAAATCCGCTATCGAATGTGGGCATCGCTGTTAACGTCCTCGCCGGAACAGCAGCCGTAGTGGACATGGGAAATAGCAATGTTCTACAGACGGTGATAGGCCTCAGTGCTCCGCAAGCTGTCGCGATTGACGCGGTGACGAATCAGGCCTTTATCGTGAACCAGGGAAGCAATACCGTTTCGGTTGTGTCTCTCGGAACTGCGGGGCAATTCCGTTCGCTGCAGATCGTGGAGTCCAGTCCGACGATTGCGTTTGTGACGAATCCAACGAGTGCCGTGACGCTGACAATTAACGGCATTGGATTTTCCGGAGCTCCGCAAGTAGTCGTGGACGGAACAGCGCTGCCTGCCGGCGACGTCACGGTGGTAAGCAACAGGCAGATTCTCGCTACCATCCCTGCAAGCATGCTGACGAATGCGCGCAACTTCATCGTGTACGTACAAAGTGGCGGGCAATGGTCGAACACCACCGAGCTGGCGCTGATTCAACCTGTTGCGGTGGGTAATTCGCCCGTGGGAGTTGCCATCGACCAGGATCTCGATCAGGCCGTGGTAACAAATAATGCTGACAACACCGTATCAATTTTGAATTTGCTGACGGGTGCGCCAATTTTGTCAGGCTCAACCGTTTCGGTGGGATCCAACCCGGAGGGAGTCTCCGTGATCGCGCGGCTAGGGTTGGCGGTGGTAGCGAATAATGGAAGTAACAACTTTACGGTCGTGGACGAGGCGGGGGTGGATGGAGTTTTCACGCCTCCCACTACCTTGCCGCTTTGCGGCACTTGTTTTGCGCCCGCTGGCGTCGGGATCAATTCCGACACGGCCACTGCCGGCATTGCTAACACAGATCCTGGCAGCGCCACAACGCAGGGCAGCGGTAGCGTCGGTTTTGTCTTGCTGCCGGCTACTGGTACGACTGCGACTCTGGGGGCCACCGTAACGGTAGATCAATTCCCTGTGGCTGTCTCAATGGCTCCTGTGCTGCTGTCTCCACCCATACCCGGAGTCATCACTACCCTTGACTACGCCGCCGTAGCTACAGATTCGGCGTCGAACAATTCGTCAACGAGCAGCGTTGATATACTGAACGTCGCGTCTGATTCGATCGTTAGCCGGGTTTCTCCTTTCCAATTGCCTACGGGAGTGGTATTCGATCCTGTAAACCAGGATTTCCTGGTGGCAGACAGCGTTATCAACAACGTGGGGATAATCGATCCCAACACCTTCATTCTTATTTCATTTAGGGTGGGCATTGGGCCGACCTCACTGGACTACAACTATCAAACGAGTACGCTTGTGACTAACAATGCGGTGAGCAATACAATCTCGATAGTGGGTTATGTATGCCCGCCGAACCCGAGTGGTCCGCCTAATTGTGCGGGCCCGCGAGTGCGCGACGTGTTAGGCGTAGGCGGCTTGTTGCAGCCTGCGTCGGTTGTGGTTGGACCCAACTCAATCGCAATCGACCTGAAGATGAATCTGGGGGTGCTCGTGGATCAGAGCAATAATCGCGTATTGCTCGTTCCGCTGCCCCACTAATGCCGGGAGCAGATCAAGTTGAGTCCTAGACTGAAGGCCAACCTCTTCGGGCGCTGCGGCATCCCAAGGTGGAAGGGCGCTCGTACGAAATCCGATTGACCTATTTCTGCGGCGACAGCTATAATCTCTGATTTGTGTCTAGCGAAATATTCGAACAAGGAGTGAGAATGAAGATTCGATTTGGAATTCCGGCCATGGCGGCCCTGTTGATGTTGCCCGCAGTCTGGGCGCAATCAAACGCAGCCGCGCCTGCAAAAGTGGGAGTCATCAGCGTGCAAGCGGCGATTCAGAGCACGGCGGAGGGCAAACAGGCTGCCGCGGAGTTGCAATCGCAGTTTGCGCCGCGGCAGACAGAACTCGATAACTTGCGCAAGCAGATCGAAGATTTGCAGACGCGCCTGCGCACTACGTCGAATACCCTGAGCGACGAAGAAAAAGCACGTCTTGCGCGCGAGGGCGATCAATTGACGCGTAGCTATCAGCGCAAGCAGCAGGAATCGCAGGATGATTACACCGAGGCTGAGCGTGAAGTGGTGGACCGTATTGGCCGCAAGATGATCGACGTCCTCGACAAATATTCCAAGGACAACGGCTATAGCGTAATCCTGGATACTTCGGCGCAGAACACCCCAGTGATCTACGCGTCGAACACGATTGACGTGACGCAGGACATCATCAAGCTTTTCGACCAAAGCTACCCGGTGAAGAGTGCGGCAGCCGCAAGGCCCACGACACCGAGGTCAACAACGCCGAAGCCGGCGCCTGCACAGCAGCAACCCGCTCCTAAATAGTTTCCATATATTTGAAGCAAAAGGCCTCGCTGGGACGAATGGCGGGGCCTTTTTTTTCTCGTCATTTCTCAATGCCGGCGGGCGAGTCCTGGAATTAATTCGGAAGCCACTCAAACGGAAACATCTTTCCAGCGGCGGCAGGCTCGATATTCAGGCCCGCTAGCTCCGCGGCTCGCGAAAGGACTGGATCGCGTCCACCAGCGAGATCTTTGGCGGTGGGGATGAGAAGTTCGTCCGGAGTAACGCCAACATGCTCCAGGCTTTTGCCATCCTTCATGATGAGATCGGCTTCGGTGATGGAAAATCCATAAAAAATCTTCGTGTCTGTTCCTTGAGAACCGCTATAGCCTTGCGCTTCCATTACGGCTCCCATAGTGCGGTCTCCTATGACGACGCCACGGTGCTCAAGCTGTACAACGCGCGGGAATAGCTCGGCGGCGGATGCCGAACCACTATCAACCAGTACGATCAGCTTTCCCGAGAACGCACTGTTGCCCCGTGTTTTGGCAATTTCCGCTTTCAATTCCTTGCGGCCAACCCGATCGGCGATCTTCACGTCATGGTCGAGCACGTTGCCGAGCATGCGCTCAAGCGTAAGAATTGCTCCACCGGGATTTCCGCGGAGGTCCAGAATTAGGGTTTTGTGTTTACGCGCGATGCCAAAGAGGCGGTCGACTTCACCGTCGTTGAGAAAGAACTCAGGCATTTTCCAAATCATGACGTCACCCGACTCATAGTATCGCTGGCGGACCGTATGATCGTAAGATTCCTGATCGCGGACCATCTGCCATATGTCGGTGTCTCCGCTGCTTCCCGTGATGTCCAGCACTCTCTTGAGTTCGCGCACTTTGGCATCCACAATGATTTTTCTTTCCTGGCCCTGAGTGTCCCGCAGAGCAAGGCTTGAAGCTTTTTGGGGCGCCAAACTGTCAAAGTAATAGTTCATTTTCCAAAAAACAGCGCGGTTCACGGGATAACCGTTATAGCCGATCACTTGATCGCCCAGATGGAGTTTGGACTCGGCGTCAGTCCCAGGGCGGACGCGGGTAACAAAGCAATCATCTCCGAAGATTTGAGTGCGGTAGCCATAGTCGATGCGATACGGCCGCGAGGGTGGGTTGAAGAATGTATGAGAATCGTTCAAGGCGTCTAGATAGCCGGCTACGATGCCGAATGCGTCGCTAAGCGATGAAGCATTTTGAATCTTGGCGTCGTAGTCGTGATAGCGCGCGTCAATGTCCAGGCCGTGATACTTGGGGTCGTAATAGTGCTTCTTCAGATTGTCATAGGCGTCGCGGAGGATGCCCCTGGATCGATAAAGGTTTGTGGAATCCAACTTCGACTGCTGCGAACGCAGAACTCCTCCACAGAGGCCGACCAGGATAATAGCTACTACGATCGCAGTTTTGATGGATGAACGTCGCGACATAAAACGCCTCCCAAGCGCCCGGATAAAGTTTTGAGCCACTTGTGCACGCGAGCTTACATAATAAGCTAAGTAGGTTTTAAGTATTTGACAATAGAGCTCTCAGTTGTGACATATCGCAACTGTAACGCGTTACTCGCAAAGATCGGAAGCATCGGGTTTGCTTGGGGCCTCAAGTTGCCGCACAGAGAAGCCAAGCTATCGAGGCGGATGCGTTCCGCTGGTTGGTCAAATATGCGATACCAACCGCGTCCCAGGGGCGAGTAATGGCGGCCTTGCGTTTTCGAAGCGGAGAAATTATACTGGACTGCTTCCAGAAAGGTCGCATGTCCCAGTGGGCGCGAGCCCACTTTTTTGTTGGGCGCAAGAATGGCGTCTGCGTAGGGGTGACTGCGGGAGCCGGCTGGAGACGACGGCCGAATCGTATCGGAACCGAAGATTAGGGGCCCTTAGTAGTCCTGTTGAGTCGCATGCAACTGGAAAAGATCCGTGAGGCGGCGGAGCGGGTAGCGGGCTCGCTGGGCCTCGAGATTTTCGACGTGGAATGGAAGATCGGCAAGCAGCGGCTTCTGCGGGTCTATATTGACCGTTTGCCTGGCCCCCAGAACCCGGAGGGTCTCGGTGTCACTCATAAGGATTGCGAACGGGTCAGCGAACAACTAAGCGTCATTATAGATGTGGAGGATTTGGTTCCTGGTCCAGCATATGTTCTGGAAGTTAGCTCTCCCGGGCTGGATCGGAAATTGATCAAGCCGGCAGATTACGAGCGGTTCGTTGGGCGGCTCGCGAGGATTTGGGTAACTGAAGCGATTGAGAGTCAGAATTATTTCGAGGGACGTTTGGCCGGTTACGCGGATGGGATCGTGAAGCTCAGTGTGAAGGGTCGCGAACTGGCGGTGCCTTTCGCGAATATTAAGAAGGCAAATTTAGTTGTTGAGCTATAGGCAATTGCGCGGCGGCGAAATTACGGCGCGAGAATTTTCTTTGAGACATGGAACTAAATATCTT
>PKWH01000072.1 GCA_003131985.1 Acidobacteriota bacterium
TCGGAGCTGAGCAGGCATTCGACCCGCGCGTCGATATTGAAACCGTCTTTTTCGATTTCCTGAATGGTCGAGCCGAACTCGGGGGAAAGGTGCGCGCCCATCACGACGATTTTCAAGTCCACATCCGGATGCGCGGAGAACTCGCGCAGCGGCCAATAGAGGTGGCTGTAGTCGGCGCGCGAAGTCGTGACCACGGCGATTTTGCGTTTCATTTTATTGGCTATTATTTTGTCGCCGCACGCACGAGCGGCTTCGGCAACCCGAGCAGCAGCTCGCTGGGCTCGTATTCCGGCACAATGCGGACGAGCGTATCGACAAGCGCGACCAGGTCGCGCAGCTCCGCGCACTCGACGAGTCGCGCAATCTTCCGATCAAAGTCAGCGGCGGCGATTGCCGCGCCTCGCACACGTTGAAGTCTCGCATCTCCGGTCGGCTCGACCGTTTCGCCCGCAAAAACCATCTCCTCGGTAAGCTTTTCTCCGGGAAGAAGCTTCGTGAACACGATCGGCATATCCACGTCCGGCTCGAACCCGGCTTTCCGAATCATTCCGCGCGCCAAATCAACAATTTTTACCGGCTCGCTGAACTCCGGCACAAAAACGCTGCCTTCGAGATTAGCCGTCGCGAGAATAAGTTCCACCACTTCTCGCAGAGTCAGAAAATATCTGCTGACGTCAGGATGCGTCACCGTCACCGGACCGCCCCGCGCAATTTGTTGCCGAAACAGCGGCGCCACGCTGCCACGCGAGCCTAAAACGTTTCCCAGCCTTACAGCCTTCATCTGCGTCTTAATGCCGTTCCATCGGAGCAGGACCAGTTCCGCGATCCGTTTCGACACTCCCATCACGCTGCGTGGATTCACAGCTTTGTCGGTGGAAATCATCACGAGTTGCGCCGATTCGTGCTCGCGGGCGACGCGAGCCAGCGTCATCGTTCCAATCACATTGTTGCGAATCGCCGCCAGAGGGTTTGCTTCCATCATCGGAACGTGTTTGAAAGCGGCCGCATGGTAAATCACGTCCGGGCGATGCTCTTTAAACACTTCGGCAAGCAGCGCGGCGTCGCAAATATCGCCGAGCACGGCGACCTGCGGCGCGCAACCCTCGGTCGCAGACAGCGCCAACTGAATTTCGTGCAGCTCGTGCTCCGCGTGGTCGAGAAGTATCAAATTGCGCGCGCCGGATCTGGCGATGCTCTCTGCCAACGCAGACCCGATGCATCCGCCCGCGCCCGTAATGAGGATGTTTCCGCCGTGATTCATCGCATCCTGTCTAACACACGCCGCCGCGATTATAAAGGCCATCCGTGTAGACTTCAGAGATGCCTGCCAACCTTCTAAAACGGGAAATGTAGCGCGTCGCCCTGCGAGGATGGCTAGTGAGTTTTATTGCGAAGGAAATTCCGGAGGGATTGGATTAAGTGGGGGATAAAACGGAGAGAAGCGCAGGGCACACGGTAGGCGATCACGTCCGAATCGCCTGAACTATGCGGGGCGGAATTACGAATTGTTCTTGAGAACTTGGTGCGCGTGCGTTGACTGAAAGTAATGCGACGGCGGGTACAATCCAGTGCGCGAGAATTCACGCCCAGCGGCTTTTTTAACCTCTTGCAACCAATAGTCGAACGTACCTTCAGCGACTCCAACCAGGGTAATTGCTCGGCGGTATTCAATTCCACCCACAAAATAAATCTCAAACAATTTCAGACGGCCCTTCCACGCCGGACGCTTCAGGGCCCGCCGGCCGATGCGTTCGAAATCGGCGACGTATTCGCAAGCCCGCGAGCGCTCCGGCCGCCACTGATACCCGCAGGAAGGCGAGTCCAGGTCCAGCGCGCGTACCTGCCCAAGCGAATCATCGAGCCATTCGTGCAGCCCGCGGTACCGCGCGTGACATGCGTTGAAGACTTCAGCAGCTTTCATCGTGAGCACCTCGCGAATCGCAAACCTGACTTTTTAGCGGTCGCCTTCGGGCGGGCGGTTCGCCTTCTGCCAACGGGAAACCGCCGGCCTAAAGGCCGCCGCTACAAAGGCACCGCGCATTTCAGCTTGCCAACCCCGTCCTAGTTATTCCGCGGTGGCTTTGGCGCAGGCATCATCGAGCCCACATCCCAGGCTTCGTCCACGCGCTCGATCTCTTCTTCCACTGCATCGAGGCAAACGTGAAAGCATTCGCGCCACCCATTGATGTATCCGCGAGCGTATTCCGCAGCCAATCGCTCGCGTTCGCGATGCGCTCGTTGCATTTGAAAAACCTCAGTGCACTCGATTCGCGGAGCTTGCAGCGCCAATTGCAAACGGTGGCCCAGTTCGCGCAACGCTCGCAGCGCCCAATGCAGCGGAACAGGGAAATACACGCCTATGCGCCGCTGTGGCTCATACCACGCCAGTTGGTAGCCTGCCGGCACGTTTCCTCCGTGCCCCACTTCCCTGCGCAATCCTGTAAGTAACTTCATCGGCGATCCAACGGTCCGGTTCCTACGGCGAGCTCGCGTCGCACTGCGTCGTCGCGCTCGGCACGCAACAACTGCTGGCGCAAACGCAGCTCCCAAGGAAATGACTGGTCTCTACTCTCCTTCGGGGAAGGAAATTCAGTTTGATTTCGGTTTTGATTTTGTTCTAACTGGGAAGGGTTTTGATTTGGACTCGGGCATTCGGTTGGCTTTTGATTTGTGCTTCGACTTTGCTTCTGATTTTGGTGTTGATTTCCACAGCTTCCAACGTTTTCGCGTTGCGCTTCTCTTTCTTTTATTCTTACTATTGATGAGCTATTCATCCCGTCCGCAACTTGTTCGTACGTATAGTTTTGTCTGCTACTTGCCCCGCAATTCCGCGGAGGACTGGCCGCAATTGTGCGTACACCCTCCGCAGATTTGCGGACACCCTGTGGAAATTTCTTCGCTTTCGTGATGCGGATGCTCACGCCTTCCTGCGCCGCTGTTGTCTCGATGTAACCCTCGCGCCGCAGAATGCTCAGCCAGCGCTCGAGTGTCCGGCGGTTGAACCCTGTCTCTTCCTCGATCTCGCGGTAGCGCACCGGCGCGCCGCCAAGCACCCATCCCACCGACCCCGACTGATGCGTTTGCCGCAGAACCAACCAGCCGTACAGCCAAACCGCTGAACCCATACGCGCGTAGTGCCGCGCTTCGAAAAGCACGCCGCGCAACCCGGTGCTGAAATTCTTTTCACGCATTCAAGATGTCACCCGCAAAGAAACATTCTTGGCACTCTCGCTGCTTTCATCAACAGTGTCCGCAATACGGAATGAGCACTTTTTCGTATTCCTCGTCCGCTCTTGTTGAAATTCGAAGCCTTTCGACAATTTCCACAGGCCTTCCCAGTCCGCAGAATCCGCATTGCGGCCGGCCGTCAACTCTGGTGTAGGGGCGAAGCAGCAATCTCCGCGCGCTACGCTGTTTTTTGAATATGTAGTCGCGGTCGCGCCTCTCGCGTTCACGCTCCCGATGCTTCGGATTCGACCTCCATTCCTTCATATATTCGCGGCTGCGCGCCCGCCGCCTTTTGAGAAGCGCGGTCCGAATCGCCGCTTCGCCTTGCACTGCGAACTCCGCTGGCACCGGCTGCCGCTTTCCACCCATGGATCCTCCTCGCACCGAGAATCACTTCCGCATTCCTACACATTCAGCTCGTCGATTAGGCCCGTTTTACGAGTCCGACTCCATCACATCCATGTTCTTCCGCCGTTTCTCGTCATTGCCGCCGGTTGCGGTCGCGCCGACCCTATGGGACAACGACCATGGGCAACACGCTCAACTCTCGGTCGGTCCGGCGATTACTATTGAGTAACTTTCCTTACTCTGTTACTATCTCCTAGCTTGCCTCTCACTCTTTTGAAACACGCACCCAGGAGGTCTTTCCAATGTGCATAGCTCCCCCGCTCGAATACTTGGTCACCTCATCTCAAGCGGGGCTGGAAAATTTCGAGCTTGTTCGCCTGAATACAATCGCAAATTTGCGCAAGGAGCTTGGGGAGCTTGTTGAAGAATGGATCGAAGCGGAGACCCAATCTCGGCTCGCGCGCTGGATTCTCGAATGCCGGCGTACTCAAAACGCCGCGTCAAACCCGGATCTCTCGAAACTCTCCGCGCCCCTGCCCGTGGAAGCCATCGACGAAAATCATTTGCCACTATTTGACCAGCCGCTGAATTCGCAGGAATTCCAATCGCAATCGTCATCCGTGAAGCCTTTTGCCAAGTGTTCCGGACGCCCTCGCCGATCCTCGTCTCCGGAGCGTGATGCGCTACCTCTTCCAAGCACGCAACTGTCTTGCAGAGCGAAGAAAGCCTTGAATATTCTGGAACGGCAGGTTCGCTCACAGACGGTCGCCATCGCTCCGAACGTCCATAGTTCAGGGTCGGAAACTGGTCGAGACGCCGCTTTGACGGGTGCTGCTCAAAGCACCCTGCAACAGCGTCGCCTCCACAAGAGTTCTCAGACGGCATCGCTTTTCCCGGTCGCTCTCGAGCGTCCGGAAGGATCTGAGAACGGGTGCGCACAGGCCCGGCGCTTCGGTGCCGGTAATTCCTTGAAAAGAGGGGTGCCAAAGGCCCGCGCAATCGCTGATTTAGCCGATATCCCCCAGATCGTCGCCTTGGTGCGCGGAGAAAAACTGCGGCCCGCTGCGCCGACGCGGGCGTCGATGCGTTACTCACCNNCCTCCGCTCCAGTTCTTGGCTCATCGAGCTTCTCCCGCCACAGACCGTGCGCGATCTAGGTCTTGTCGCAAAAAGTACCTTGGCTACTCCACGTAATGCCAAAACGGCAATCTCGGGCGGATCGACCACCGGAGCGCGATTTCATTCGGGCTGTACTTGCCCTGGTTGTTGACTCGCGGGTCGGTTCCATTTCGCAGCTCGTGTGTGGTATTAGCCGGACAGTTTTCACCCGCCGCGAAACATCTGTGCAAGCGCCACATCCTGCCCTTTTCCGAATTTGCTCGGCCCGAGCGTGATTGGCTGCCTTCGACTTCATCTCCTCCCCTCCTCCGTCCCCGGTTCTCCGTTCTCCGTCCTGCCTGCTACGATTGGCGCGAGCGAGTCGCGTCGCACCGTTCAAGCGCGATTGGATTTGCGGATAGGTTTGCTACCGCGCACCCATCGTCATATTTGCGGGCATTTCCGTCCGAATCTGTATTCGCGGCGTCAGCTTTAGGTCGCCTCAACCGAGTCCTTCACCTTGTTTCTGTGTTGCCGCCCACCAACTCCGCCGCAATTTCAACGGGCCGGTGGTTCATCGCCATCCGTCATCTACTCGCCGTCATCCGTGCGAGTGTTCCCGTTCGAATCTGCATTCGCTCCTGAGCTTTAGCCGCTCAACAGAATGCGTTATCTTGTTTCCTTGCTGCCATCCGCCAACTCCCCTGCAGCTTCAATGGGCCCGTAGTCCATCGCGATCCTTCATCACTCGATGTCATCTATTCGCCGTCATCCACTTGCCCTATCTATTCGCCGCATTCCTTGCGAGTATTTCCGTCCGAATCTGCATTCGCTCCTGAGCTTTAGCTTGCCTCAACGAAATCCGGCTATCCTTCTGCGGGCCATCCGTCAACGGCACACAACTCCAATGCCCCGTAATTTATTACCGTCCGTCGCCTCTTCGGCCGCATGTTCGCGCGCTGCACTTGAATCACGGTGTTCACGTCCTAGCTTTACCTGTACAGAGCCCCTCGTCTTTTGTATCTTGCCTTCCGCCAACATCGCGGCCCGTCGTTCACTGCTGCCCGTCCTCTAGGCGCGCTGCTCCAAGACGATTCGGCGCTCAACAGGTCCGATCGTAATGGAACGATATGGAACGCTTTTCGCTGGACTCGCTCGCCGTCGTGCCAACAACGGTCCACGCGATCCAAAGTAAAATCGCAAGTTTTCTCCTTACTTGCATTCTCGCTCAATGAAATCTCTGTATCTCTCATCGCGACCGTTGCCCCTAAAGCCTGAGTTCCACTTCGTTCCCAATCGAGCCTCTTGCTCCATAAATATCCATTCTCGCACTATGGTAACGTCGTCCAATCTGCGTGATGTGAATTTGCGAAGGCGGGACAATTTTCACGATGAACGCTGACTTAGGCACGGTGACAGCAAGGTGACGAACTTAAAACGCCTAGCGTGAGTCAACGTGTTTACGATGGCCGGAGATCGCAATTGAATCTCGAAGCCGCGCACTTACTGCAGTTGAAAACATGAGATAAGCATTTCGAGTGAGATCGTGTCTCTTCTTTCCGCGCAACGTGTCTCGATCGTGGCAACCAAGTGCTTGAAACGAGTGTGATCCCACACCAAGACCGATTCATCTGAGAATCCCATGTCCTACGATCGGAGAATGAATTTCCAAAAACCGCGAGAGTTTGCTCGGTGAGTAAAGAAGGTCGGGTTCAATGTCCTCAGAATGAAAGAGGAAGTTGCATTCCTGAATAAGAGAAATCACATTGGGTTTAACTCCCGCTGCGCGTCTCAACGTCGTCCTTGTTCAGTCGGCATGAGTCTGGGAACAGATAAGGGCTCTGCGCCGGGAGACGTTCGGCGATACAAATCCTCATCGTGTTTATCGCTACTTATATGGGCAGCGGGGTTTCGCGCGTCAAGCTCTTCGCCTGGAGAACAAAGCAATAATTTGCCTAGGACATTTAGACTAACTTTGCGAATCAGGCTTTCGGCGGGGGCCACGGTTCGAGAAGCTGCTCTTTGCGATAAATCAGCGCATTAATATCGTAGGGAGCCAACTCGATATTGTGACCGTGGGTGATTGCGTCAGTAGGACACGCCTCCACGCAGTAGCCGCAAAAAATACATCGCGAATAATCGATGTTGTAGACTTTGGCATAGCGTTCGCCAGCCGACATGCGATTTACTTCGGTGTTTTCTGCCGCTTCAATATAAATGCAATTTGCCGGACACGCGGCGGAGCAGAGAAAGCATCCCACGCATTTTTCAAGCCCACTCTCGTCGCGCTGCAGAACGTGAATTCCGCGATATCGCGGCTGGACGCTCGCAGGCATATCCGGATAGGATTCCGTCGTCGGTTTGCGAAACATCGTCCGCAACGTCACGCTGAACCCCTTATAGAGGGTAAAAAAAGTTTCGCCGACTTCTTTTACGATAGATGCCATCGCATTTCACTTTAGCAGAGTTGCCGAACGCAGGCAATTAAGCGCGGCGCGACTTCAGCAAATCACCGTGATGGCCGGTTAGATGTTGCATGCCTCGCGACTTAGGTCTAGCTGCAGTGATCTCTCGCGGAGCGAGGTCGGCCGGAACGGCGCGGCAAATTTCTCTTATTCTCCAGGCGGACAAACTGGAGCTTTTTCGGCAAGTTTTCCCTTGCCCGTGATGCCCGCGATAATTTGGCGACCGTGGAAACGGCCGTTCTCGATGAAAATATCGCTGGTGCGTTTTCCGCCGACGATTACTCCGGCTAAGTAAATTCCAGGGACGTTGCTTTCCAGCGTTTCGGGGTTAATTTCCGGCCTTAGCGAATCGCGATCCAGTCGAACTCCTTGCTTTCTCAAGAATTCGAAATCCGGATGATAGCCCGTCAAGGCAAACACTTGAGCCGCCGGAATGGCCTGCTCACCATTTCCATTTTTTACCCAAACTTGGTCTGACTCGATGCGCGTCACTTCGCTTTTAAACATTGCGCGGATCTCTCCGGCGCTAATGCGATTCTCGATGTCGGGCTTCACCCAGTATTTCAGACTCCTCCCCATTTCCGCTCCCCGATGAATCAAAGTGACTCGAGCTCCCGAACGAAATAAATCGAGCGCCGCTTCCGCAGCCGAGTTCCTTCCGCCGATGACGACAACATCCTGGTTCCAGTAAGGATGCGCTTCGCGAAAATAATGACTGACGTGCGGCAGATCCTCGCCGGGAATTCCCAGCACGTTCGGCAGATCGTAGTACCCGGTGGCCAAAATGATTTTGCGAGAGTGATATTCGAGTGCAGCACCCTCTTGGTCGCGCGTGTGAACGACGAACGCGCCGTCGCGCCCCGTGACTTCCTCCACGCGCTCGTATTGGCGGACCTCGATTCCATAGTGTTCGACTGCGCGACGATAATATTTTAGCGCTTCGCCCCGCGTTGGTTTGCCGCCAGAAATCGTCATGGGCAGATCGCCAATTTCCATGCGCTCCGGCGTCGTGAAAAAAAGCAAGTTAATGGGATAGTGAAAAAGCGAGTTGCACAGGCATCCCTTGTCGATGACAAGCGGGCGCATCCCTGCGCGCTTGCCCTCGATCGCGCAAGCGAGTCCCGTTGGTCCCGCCCCGATGCATATCACGTCGTAAGAATCAGTCATTTACATAGTGTGCGCTGAGCGGGGCTACACTTTCAACTACCAGGCGCGGTTCTAGATAAGCGGCATGAGCGCTTGCGACAATTGCGCTGTGAAATTCTCAAGCTCAGCGACGCGTGCCGGGTTGACTTCAAGTTTCTCTTTCTTCCAGACGAACCAATCGTGTCCTTCTCGCGTGACTCGCACGCTGAAATTTCCACCGAGAAGATAAGCCGGCTGTCCGTGGAGTTGGAAACGACCCGCGGCGATCGGAGCGAGAAGCGCGGCGCAGTTTCCTTTGCGCACTCCGACGTAGTTCGCGTACATGGGAAACGCCACAATCTCAAAATCACGCGCGTGCAGGCGTTCAAGAAGGGACATATGTTGCGGCGTGAGGTCCATGGGCAGAAAGAATAACAGCTAAGAGTTCGCGGTCCGCAGTTAACAGGAGGTCACAAATCTGGATGCGTGACAGCCCGTCTTAGCCGGTGAAAGCTTTCGGGAGATTCCAATGCTGCCAAACGCTGATGACGCGAAGCGAAAAGCAAACCAGTCCGCCTGAGATGGCGGCCAACGTAGGATTTACCCGCAGCTTTGTCGCCGCGACCATGACCACCGCGCCCGCGAGAGCAGCAGTCGCATAAATGTCCGAGCGAAGAACATTAGGAACCTGCGCCAGCAGGACGTCTCGCACGGTTCCGCCGCCAACCGCCGTGACAGCTCCCAATAGCACGGCGATGAACGGATGCATCTTATAGAGCAACGCCTTCTCCGTGCCCGCGACGGCAAACAAAGCCAACGCCGCCGCGTCCAGCGTGAGGATGACCGGACCCGGAATCGCGCGAATATAGGGATGCAGAAAAAAGACGATGACGCCTCCCGCGAACGCTGTCGTCGCGTAGCGCCAGTCACGAAGCGACGCTGGAGGACTGGCGCCGATCAAGACATCGCGAATAATTCCTCCCACCAGCGCCGTCGAAAACGCCAGCACCATCACACCCAAAAAATCGAGATTCGCGGGGACCGCTATCAGTGCGCCTTCCACCGCGAACAAAAATGTACCGGCCAGATCGACCGAAAGCAGAAGCTTGCTGTGTTCGGGACTCATATCGGCAGCGGAAAGGATAGATGCGGCCTACGGCAAAGACAAGTCAGAAGGAGACTACCGACAGACATTCAGCGCTCAAGCGCAGTAGGTCACTTTCGAAAAACGCCGAGCGGCGTACAATCTTGTGAGGAATATATTCGGCGCCGCACCTCATATACTTTCGGAGTGAAATGGAAGATCAATAAAAGCCGGCGTTCAGTCATATGGCTCTCTCGTAGAGAGTCCTCTCGACAACTCTGCCGAACAAATGATCTTTCTTCTAAGAAAGGCAAACTAATTTCCGGCAACGGTGTTTCTCTCTGGTAATATGCCGGGCGGCTCGATTTCTCCAGAGGTGATCATTGCAACTTCTGCTAATCACTTATGCCCTCTGCTCCTTCTGCATCGCAACATCCTACAGTGCCCAAACACCGCCGCCGCAGATACAGCGGATCACGGTTGATTGGCAGAGACAGAAGGCTCTACAGATTTCCGGAAATCGCGCGGTGTATCCTCCGATCGCTCAAGTAGCTCACATCGAAGGAACCGTCCAAGTGCGATTCGTGATAACCACAGACGGTTCGACAAAGGATCCCGCGTATCTTTATGGGCCTCCGTTATTGATGATGGCCGCGATCGATGCGATTCGGACCTGGCGATTCAACCCAACCGTAGCCGCAGGTATTCCGGTCGAGGTAGAAACTGTTGCAGCAGTGAAATTCTTTTTACCGGGGCACGACGTCGGCACATACCTGGCGCCATTTCGCAAAGCAGTGCAGAAACATCCCAATGACCCAAAGGAACATATATCGTTAGGACAGCAGATGCTCGATGTCGGCGAGATAGAAGATGCCTCGGGCGAGTTTCAACAGGCAATCTCGCTCCAACCTAACCAGGCCAAACCGTACTTCGGACTGGGAGATGCCTTCGCTGCAAAAGGTGACGCCGAATCTGCGATCAAGGAATATCGGCAAGGGCTCTCTCTGAATGCATCTGAGGCGGACGCTTATTTCAAGCTCTCCGCGTTACTCGAGCGAAAGGGGGATGTGCAGAGCGCGGTGTCAGAATATCGTTTGGGGCTGCAATTGAAACCAAAAGAAGGTTATCGCCATGACAATTTCGGAATTCTCTTAATGAAAGCCAATGATGTGGATGCGGCCATTGACGAATTTCGGCTGGCGTTACACTCCGACCCCGAAGATGCGTTCACTCACTGGCGTTTAGGAACCGCGCTGGAAAAGAAAGGTGATCTCGACGGCGCGCTGCGCGAATACAAGAAGGCTTCCAAAGAACAACCACAGAATCAGGACTTCAAGAATGCAGCCGAAAGACTCGCCAAATAACTTGAGGCAGAGCCACGGCCGAAAAAGCGCTGAGCGCTGTTCACGCGAGTGATCCTGAAGGCCAAGGCTGTAACGCTGAAAGCTGACACGCTTGGTTGCCCGGGTCACACGCGAACTGCGGTGATGTGAGGATCCAAGTTACCAACCGCCTACGCGCCAGCGCGTGAAAGCGAGTCTAACTCGATTTCGCGCAACACCGGGCGGCCGTCGGACGGCCTCACGGTCTGTAAATCCACGCGCCCGTCGTGGATGGCAGGTCACCTCCGCTTTCTGCGTAGCCTCCGGTGATCAAGGCTTTGCCGTCCGGCAGCACGGTTGCGGATGCGAAGAATCGCGCGGCTCCTAAGCTGCCTTCGACTTTGCTAAAGCTTCGCTTCGACTCGTCATAGACCTCGGCGAAACTGCCACCGCCCGCCACCAGGACTGTGCCGTTGCCCAGCAAGACAGCCGCGTACGGCAATTTGAACCGCGCAGTGCTCATCGTGCCGGTAACGCTGAACATGCCCGTAGCAGGGTCGTAAATTTCCGCGCTTGAATATTCACCGTGCCAGTCGCGATTGTCGGAGCCGCCGACCACCAACACCTTTCCGCTCCCGAGCAGCACTGCCGCATGTTTGTGACGACCCACAGCCATCTGTCCGGTGGATGTGAATTTGCCGGTCGCGGGATCGTAGAGTTCCGCGCTGAGATAAACGTTTTGAGATGGGTAATGGCCCGAACCTCCTCCCACGATCAATACCTTGCCGTTCCTCAGCGCAGTTGCGGTCGCCTCTCCACGGGGCTCGGTCATGTCTCCGGTTCGCGTAAATTTTCCGGTCGAGGGGTCGTAGACTTCCGCGCTAGATAGCGCATTCTCACTGGGTTCCTCTCCGCCTGCCACAAGTACCCTGCCGTCAGGAAGCAGGGCTGCCGTGTTTCCGGCCCTTTCGACGACCATGTCCCCGGTCGGAGCAAAGACTCCAGTCGCCGGATCGTAAAGTTCGGCTGATCGGCGAACGTTGTACCGGCCGGTCCAACCCCCCGCGATAAGCAGCTTGCCGTTTTTCAAGAGTGTCGCAGTGTGCCCGGTTCTTCCGATGGTCATGTTGCCGGCCGGCTGAAAGCTCCCTGTTCGAGGATCATAAATTTCCGTGCTCCGGTATGGGCTGCTCTCTGTGCCGCTGCCGCCAAATCCGCCGGCGATAAGGACCTTGCCGTCTGGCAACAAAGTTGAGCTATGGCTGGCGCGCGCTATCTGCATGTGTGCGGCTTCGGAAACGGAGCCAGCGCTGAAGGATGCAGAATTGCCGGGCGCACGGAAACGAAGGAAAGGTAGAACCATCAGCGGCAATAGGAAGAACGCAAACAATTTCCCAGCAAATCGCGATTCCATATAACCTCGGCTCATCCACCTGTCGACATGTAAGACGCAGAAAACCGGTGTAGTGTTAGCACACCTTCTCCCGTCCGTACGCCTTGTGAAACTTGAGCTTGCCGCTTTTCGGAGATCTCCTGATAGGTCGCATGGTCGCTCGCCCTCGAGCCGCCATTTGCGAATTGCAAGTCCCTATGCGGCGGAGGAGGAAATGGACCCGGACTCGATCTCTCGCAGAACGGAGCGAATCGCGGCGGCCAATTCTTCGCGGCCAACGTGGCTTTTGCGGAACTGCACGCGCACGTGAAACGATTCGTCCGGGGCGCGATAGTCGAAGAGGAACGGTTGCGGTCTTGAATCCGAAGCAGACTCCGCCTTGCGGGCTTTGCGGGCTTCGTCCCGCGTCAAGCCGCCTTGCGCGATGCGATTGACCATCTCAAGCATCTTCTTTTCGTTCGGCTGGCGCGACACCTGCAGCAACAGTGACTTGGAAAATATCCCGCGTTCGATGCAGTCCTTGCGAACCGCGTCCGGAATCACGGTCAGTGACATTGTCTCGGTCACGGATGACCGCGCCCGGCCGATTTTCTTGGCAATATCGTCGTGCGTGTAGTCGAAGTGAGTCGCCAAACGCTGCAAGCCGTCCGCTTCTTCAAACGGAGTCAGATCCTTCCGCTGAAGATTTTCGATCAGCCCGATCTCCAGCGTCTCCGCGTCGTCCGCGATCTTCTCGATGCAAGGCAGTTCATGCAGCCCGGCCGCTTTCGAAGCGTGGTAGCGCCGCTCGCCGGAAATAATGTAATACGTATCTTCCCGCGGGATAAACCGCACCAGCAGCGGCTCGAGCACGCCCTTTTCGCGTATCGAATCGGTGAGCTCGCGCAGATCGCCCAGCGCTTTTCGCGGCTGGTCTGGGTTCGGCCGAACCTTATTAAGCGGAATCATCCGCCCGATTGACGCGCCACTGAAGCTGGTCAGCGTTTCTACGTAGTGCGCGTCATGCCGCATCTTGAGAGTGACGGGCAACCCGATCCTCTTGGACACGTTGCAATACCTCCTGAGCGAGCTTTTTGTATTCTTCTGCGCCCGAAGATTTCGGCGCAAATGAAAAAACAGTTTCTTTGTAAGCCGGGCTTTCTTCCAGCCGGACGTTCTTGCTGATCCGCGTTTTGAAAAGCGCTTCGCCAAATACCGCGCGAATCTGCTCGTGCGTGTCGCGCGAAATATTGGTGCGCTTGTCGAAAAGCGTGATCACCACGCCCAGCACTTTCAAGTCCGGGTTCGGCCGCGAACGAATTCGCGCGTAGGTCTCCAGTAAATCGTCCGTTCCCTCAATCGCGAAATACGCGGCTTGGATCGGCACCAGCAAATGCGTGGACGCCACCAGCGCATTCACCGTCAAGATGCCCAGCGCGGGAGGCGTGTCCAGAATGATGAACTCGTACTCTTTCAGCACGCTCGACAGCGCGTCTTTCAACTTATACGGCGCATCAAACTGTCCCGCGAGCTGCGTCTCCAGCCTGGCCAACGCCAGCTTCCCCGGCGCCACAAACAGGTAAGGGTCCTTCGTAGGCTTTACGATCTTTGACATCTCCGCCGGATGCTCGGCGAAAAGGTCGTACATCGAAGTCTGAATGTCCGACGATTCGAAAAACGCGATCGAAGCGTTCGATTGCGGGTCGAGGTCAATTAGCAGTGTTTTCTTTTTCTTCAGCGCGATGGCGGCGGCTAGATTAATCGACGTCGTGGTCTTTCCGACGCCGCCTTTTTGATTGGCGACCGCGATGACGTAGGTCAAATTTTGCCCCCGCTAGCCATGCTGCAACCGTGGGCCCATATATGGCCTCCTACTGCCCCAGTCACACCACAAGTAGCCTAACTCTACTCATTTGGCCGGGCCCTGCGCAAGCAAAAAATGCACTCCGCCTGTGGACAACTCCAATCAGCGTTACCCGGACCTGCTTAACCCAGGGCTGCTATACTCCTTCCCTGCCAGCTTGGAATAAGTAAGGAGCGCAATGGCGACCACGCTAATCGTCACGCCCCCTGCCGACGACCGAAAGCTCCTTGCGCCCGTCTGGCACACAGTCGTCCTGATCCTCTTCGTCGTCTCTTATTCCCTTATTCAAGTGCACTTCTCGGCGCGCACGGAGACTTTACAACTCAGAAGTCGAGTGCCCCTGTATCTTTTCACGATTTCTTTCGAGTTGATTCTATTGGCTTACGTTTGGTTCCTCGGTGTGCGCCGCAGCGGAACAAGATTTGCAGACGTTATTGGCGGAAGGTGGTCGAGCGCGGCAGACGTCTGGCGCGATATCGGCGTCGCATTCGTGTTCTGGCTCTTCGTCATAGTGTTCCTGGCTATCGTGGGACATGCTTTAGGCGAGAATCCTCACGCCAAGAAAGCCCTCCTGGTCATGCTGCCACGCGGTGCCCTGGAAATATTACTGTGGATCTTGCTGTCATTTGTCGCCGGGTTCTGCGAGGAATTTATTTTCCGCGGCTACTTGCAGAAGCAATTTTTCGCCATCACTGGAATCAACGGCGTAGCGATCGCTGGGCAAGCTCTCGTGTTCGGCGTCGCTCATGGCTACCAGGGTGTCAAAGGCATGATTTCCATCACGATCTACGGCGCGCTTTTCGGCATTCTCGCCATGATGCGAAAGAGCCTGCGCCCGGGCATGATTCAACACGCCATGCAAGACTCGTTCGCCGGCATCGCGTTGAGCTTGATAGCGAAGTACCGCCCCGACCAACTCGCGTTATTCTTCTGAAATTGATTTCTTGCGTTGGTTTTCCGGAAGTAGACTAAGGCGCCCGAGCGCGCCTCTACATCTTGTAGCGACCGAGGTCTTCGTCGTTGAGGTTCTCGAGCCACTTGCGCAAGTCCTCGCTGGAGCTTTTTTCTGAGATCGCGCTGGCTATCTTGGAGTGTTTCAAAACTTCATCGTCAACGAAGATCGGGCAATCGAGGCGAAGAGCGAGCGCAAGTGCGTCGCTAGGCCGCGAATCCATGGACATCGTCTGTCCATCCCGCTCCATCCAGATCAGCGCGTAGAAAGTGTCGTCCTTCAGATCGCAGACCACCACACGCTGGACGTGCACATTCAATCCGGTTAGAACATTCTTCAGCAGGTCGTGGGTCATCGGGCGCGGTGTTTGCACTTTTTCGATTTCCAGCGCAATCGCGTTCGCTTCGTAGATACCCACCCAGATCGGAAGCACGCCGTTTCCGGCGGTTTCCTTCAACACCACTACCGGCATGTTGGTCACGGGATCCATCATCAGCCCTCGTATCTTTACTTCGAGTTCCATGGTGGCCTCCCGATACTCAGAGCACTTGCTCGCCCACTAAACTATTCGGTCCGCCGCGCGTCACCCGCACTGAAATGTATTCTCCCAGAAGATTCTCGCGCGTTGTAGTGAAATTTATTAGCCGATTGCAGCTCGAACGTCCGCCCCATTGCCCGCGCGCGGCATGTCTCGCGTCCACCAGCACCTCGAAAGTTTCGCCAATCAGCTTTTCATTGCGCGCAATCTGAATCTGCCGTTGGCGATCATTCAGCACGGCCAGACGCCGGTTTTTTTCAGCTTCGGGGACAGCATCCGGCATGTCTTTGGCGGAAGTGTTCGGGCGAGGAGAGTACGTAAACGAATAAATCGCATCGAATTGCGCCGCATCCAGCAGCGTCAGCGATTCTTCAAAGTCCGCTTCCGTCTCGCCGGGGAACCCAACAATGATGTCGCTCGTGATGCTGATCGGCCGCCTTGCGCCGCGAATCCAATCAATCTTCCCCAGGTACTCTTCGCGCGTGTACGTGCGCCTCATCTCGCGCAGGATGCGATCTGAGCCCGATTGCACCGGCAGATGCACGTGATCGCAAAGTTCCGGTGTCGCATCAATGGCTTCAACGATCTCCCGGTGAAAATCATTCGGATGCGAAGTGGTGAATCGAACGCGGCGAATTCCCTGCACCGCCGCCACACCACGCAGGAGATCGACAAAGCTCCATTCGCGCGCCGAAGGATCCCGGTAGGAATTCACCGTTTGCCCCAACAACTGAATCTCAGTGTAGCCGGCGTCCGCAAGTCGCCTGGCTTCCGCGATCACCGCTTCGCTCGACCGGCTTCGCTCCGGCCCGCGAGTGTGTGGAACCACGCAGTACGAACAAGAGTAATCGCAACCTTCGATAATCGTGATGTAGGCGCGAATCGGATTATCCCGCCGAGTGATTTCTGTTTCAAAAGTTTCATCCGTGTCCAAATCCAAGCCCGTGACGCGCCGCCCGCCCGCTTCAAGTTTCGCCAGCAGTTCTGGAAGTTTTCGATAACTCGCCGACCCGCATACCAGGCTAACCCACGGAGCGCGCTCGAAGATTTCTTCGCCTTCCTGCTGCGCTAAGCATCCCAGCACGCCGATTACTTTCCCGTTGGCGACCGTTTTCCAGTCTCCCAGCCGCGCAAACACTTTTTGCGCCGCCCTCTCCCGTATGCTGCACGTGTTGTAAAGAACCAAATCCGCCTGCATCGGATTTTCAACCGCGCGGTATCCGCGCCCGAGAAGCACTCCCGAAACTTTCTCCGAGTCGTGCTCATTCATCTGGCAGCCAAATGTCTCAATGTAGAAAGATTTCTTGGCATCTGAGGGAATTGCGATTAACGCAGAGCTGGCATCTGAATCGACCGCGCTTTTGTGTGATTCGAGGAGTCCTGCCGGAGCGCTCGCAGCGAAGGATCCCAAGTGCCCATGTCTGCCCTCGCGCACCGCCGTCGCCCCGCCGGCGAGCGATTCAATCCCGATGTCGAAGGATTTACTCATGAACGAATTCAATTCTAACACGGATGAACGCAGTGCCTCTTATCCGCTGATTCCAGCGAAACCCAGCATTGGATTTAAACGTCCCTCATCACGTGGACCAATGTCTAACATCGAACAGCGAGAAAACCATTTGCTGTGGTATATACACCAGCCCGCATTCCTGGCTTAAGCCCGCAGCGATGGGAAGTTGCGGCATAAGGTGGGTCCATTGAATCGTGAATACGATATTTTTGAGCGGCTTCCGGACGGCACTGATCTGTGGAAGGACTACGTACAAGGTCTGGAACAAGCCCGTCTCAAGCTTCAGGAGTTGGCCGCCCAATCAAAGAACGAGCTCTACGCCATCCATACACCCACAAAAGAAATTGCCGCTCGCGTAAACGTCCGCCAGCCCCTAGATTGATCGCACAGCCCTTCGCGGGCCGCAGGAGCAGCGCCTTATCAACCCTACCGCGCTGCAGCCCTCTTCACATCACTTGGAGCCGCAGTCTTATTTCCGTGCCTGCGGTCGATCATTTCCATGATCCGCTCGGCTGCTCCGAGAGCGGTGATCACAACGCTTTCGCACGCAGGCGCACCAGTCCTGCCATCCCAATTCCAATCTGCCAGCCGCGGCGCCGCTAGGATCGCGGTCAGTATTGCCAGCACCCGCTTGCGTCCTTCGTCCACGAACGCATCCTAACATATTCGCCTTTTCTTCGCCCACCTAATTCCAGCGGAGACAATCTCCGGACGAGCCTCTGCAAAATCACGACTCAGTTCCCTTCGCTTGGTCTTAGCGAGCAGCAATTCGAATGCGGTCAGATCTGTTCCTTGGAAGAATGCGTGGGACGACGGGCAGTGGTGAGCGCGCAGTGGTGAGCGCGCCTTGCTCGCAGGGCAGTCAGCTCGGCGCGCCCATCCTGTTATTCTTGAACGTGCTTAGGCGTTCCCGCCGTCGGTGGAAGTGATCTGAATCCTATATGGAGTGGTTCCACTTCCTACCGGACCTTGCGACGCTGCCGGATTCCATGCATCGACCCCCCAGTGGACGTCGTCCACAGCATCCGCGGAAACCGTGACGCCCGCTGTGTTAGATGTTTCGAGAATGATTCCCAACGCGCATCCCTTGATCGAAACTACGCAGGATTGTCCGGTGGCCGTAAAGGTGATCGTATCGCCTGTGTCGCACTCGCAATCAGTTTCACTCGGTCGAAGATTATTGATCGTAATTGGATAGTTGTCTCCTACGGCTGTTCTTGCTTTTGCTGGCTCTGCCATATTGGTTTCTCCTTTTTTTTGTGACTCCGCACTTACTGCTTTACGCTGGGCCGAAAACTCGGGTCGGACAGAAGCTCTTGCATGTCGGGATTTGCACGCAGCGTGTCAATCGGCATGCCTTTGTCCAAGGATTTCTTTAGATATTGCAATGCCTGGCGCCGGTCGCCCAGCTCTTCGTATGCTTGCGCGATATCGGCAAGCACTTGGGGATCGTCGGGACCCAGAGCCAGGGCTGCCTGCATACGAACCAGGGCTTGGTCTTTGAGTTTCTTCTCGGCGTACAAGACGCCTAATTGCGATTGGATTTCGGCATCAGACGGATGCAACTTGGCTGCATCTTCCACCAGCTTTAGTTCGCGCGACTGCGCCGCGTCGGCCTTAGTCGGATCTTTAAGCCAGTTGTACGCACCCACCAGGTTGGCCCACACGCGGAAATCAGTATCGTTTAAAGCTAAAGCTTTCTCCGTTATCGCTGCGGATTCTACATAGCGCTTCTGGGTGAGATAGAGCGAGCCCAGATTTGCGTATCCGGCATAGCTGGGACTTAGTGCGACGGATTTTTTCAAGGCCTGCTCGGCGTCGTTTGCATCCGTGGGAGCGCCCCGGTCGAGATACGTCATCCCGAGATTGTTATAGACCTGCGCATTGTCTGGAGTGAGGTCGATGGCCTTTTGGTATTGCGCGATAGCTTCCGGGTACTTACCCTGACGATCGTAGAAGCTTCCGAGTTCGTCGTAGCCGTCCCAGAAATCAGGACGCAATGCAGCGGCATTCTTGAACGCAGCTTCCGCATCCGCAATCCGCCCAGAGGCTTCATAGGCGCGGGCGAGTCCACGGAGAGCTTCGGCGTCTCTGGGGTTTAACTGCAGGGCACGCTGGAATTCCTGAACGCCGAGGTCGTGCTTGCCGGTGGTTCCATGGATTTTGGCGAGCGTGACGTATACGGCCGGAACATGATCGTCGAGTTCCACCGCTTTCTGGCAATTAGCCAAAGCCTCGTCCATCCATTTCGGGTTCGGATCGACTTTGTATTTCAGCCGATAGGCCTCGCCCAGTTGCGCGTAGCCCAGCGCAAATCTGGGATCCGCCTTCACCGCGCGTTCCAGCGCAGTGATGGCCTGATCCAGATTCCCTGGCTTGTCATATCGCTGCATCAAGCCGAGTGCGCTCAAGTACCCCTCGTATGCCGCGGGGGTCACTGTCCCGCCCGTATTCTTGAGCATATCGGCAGTGATGTTGATATGCATGAGCTTGGCGAGGCGAGATACCGCTTCGTCCTGCAGCGCCGCGAGATCGCCTGCTCGGTCTTCGAGGCTCGCAGACCCAATCTGGCGCAGATTTTTCGTGTCGATAAGGTTCACGGTCAGGTGAACGTCCTGCCCGTCGCGGGCAATGCTGCCTTTGACCACGAGCGTGGCGCCCAACTCACGCAACGCCGCGGTAGGGTCGGAAATTTTGCGAGACCGCACTTCGCTGGTAGGCACTACCCACAGAGATTTGCCGCCGACATCCAAGTCAGAGAGTTTCCCGGCGAGGCTGTCCATCAACCCTTCAGCCAGCGGTTCATTTGCTGGATTGTTACCTATATTGTCGAACGGCAGCACCGCGATGTGCTTTTCTCCGCCCGCCGACAACGCCCCCGCCGCCCGCTCGCGAACCGAAGGAACTAATAGCGAAGCTGCAGCGAGTAACAGCAGGGCGACCGGCACTACAACATACCCCCAACGAGTTTGCTTCTGCGCAACTGCGGTGCCGGATTGCGCCCAGCTTGGCTGCGACGCGTTCCGGACAGCCTCCGCGAAACCAGCCGAGCGCATCGAAGCCGTCACGTCCACGTCGCGCATCGGTCGTGCATCGACAGGCAATTCCTTGCGAGCGCGCTCAAGATCAGCAAGCATCTCTTCGCAACTCGCATACCGCTGGCTCGGATCCTTCGCCAGCGCTCGGTACACAATCGGCTGCACTTCCGGAGGCAAATTGTCCATCGAGCTCGGCGGCTTGTTCAGGATTTCCCACATCATCCCGGTCAAGTTTTCTCCGCCGAACGGCCGGCATCCCGTCACCATCTCCGCCAGCACCACGCCCAGCGACCAAACATCCGTGCGATGGTCGAGCGGCTTCCCCATCGCTTGTTCCGGAGACATATATGCGGCGGTTCCCGACGTGCGCATACTTTGCGATGCGCTCGCGCTGCTGATCACGCGCGCCAAGCCAAAGTCCACAATCTTCGCCACTCCCCGGTCCGTGATTATGATGTTCGAAGGTTTGATATCTCGATGAACGATGTGGCGAGCATGCGCTTCGCAAAGCCCTCGCGCCAC
>PKWH01000249.1 GCA_003131985.1 Acidobacteriota bacterium
GTGCCGAGGCGGTCGAACTCCGTCATCGCGCGTTCCATTTCTTCGCGAGCGGCGTCTGCGGAAGAGCGGACACCTTGAACGCGGAGGCGGAATTCGTCCGGATTCGAAGCGCGCATGAGAGCTTCTTCCAGGGTGATTAAATTGCGCGAGTAGAGATCGAAGAGCGATTGGTCGAAAGTCTGCATGCCGTACTGGCTGGTTCCGGCGGCGATGGCGTCGCGAATCATACGAGTCTTGTCGGGATTGATGATGCAATCGCGAATGTAGCCGGTACAGATCATTACCTCAACGGCGGGGACGCGGCCAGTTCCGTCCGCTTTGCGCACGAGGCGCTGGCTGATGACGGCCTTCAGCGTTCCGGCCAGCTGCAAACGAATTTGTTTTTGTTCGGGCGGCGGAAACACGGCGATGATGCGCTGAATCGTTTCCGTGGCGTCGAGTGTGTGCAAGGTAGAGAGCACCAGGTGGCCCGTTTCGGCGGCCAGCAAAGCGGTGGAAATTGTTTCCAGGTCGCGCATTTCGCCGACGAGTACGACGTCAGGGTCCTGGCGCAATGCGGCGCGTAGCGCGGTAGAGAACGAAGACGTATCCACTTCGACTTCGCGCTGGTTGATAAAGCCCTTTTTGTCGCGATGCAGATATTCAATCGGGTCTTCAATAGTGATGATGTGTTCGGCGCGCAGGGAATTGATGCGGTCGATCATGGCTGCGAGCGTGGTGGATTTACCGGAACCGGTGGTTCCCGTGGTTAAGATTAAGCCACGCTGCTCTTCGCAAATCTGCGAAAGGACGCGCGGAAGTTCGAGCTCTTCGATGGTGCGAATTTTCGTGGGAATGACGCGCAGCACCATTCCGACGTTGCCGCGCTGTTGAAATACGTTCACACGGAAACGGCCCAGGCCGGCGACGCCGTAAGCCATGTCCAGCTCGGCTGTTTCCTTGAATTTCTGCTTTTGCCGGTTGGTCATCATGCTGAAAGCCATGGAGAGCATTTCTTCCGGCGTGATACGCGGCACGTCGCCGAGGGCGTTCAGGATTCCGTCCACACGCAAGTAGGGATGGTTGCCGACTTTGAGGTGCAAGTCGGACGCTCTGTTTTCTACTGCGCGGCGCAATAAATCATCAATATTGATGGCCATAGCGAAAGTCCTCGGCTACAAAGCTTCTAGTCACGCTAGCATGCGCATCGGGGGGTAGCAACAAGGCTGCGGAGAGTCATTTCTAAACTGCCAACCTGTACCTTAGGTCAGGTATTGCAGTTGGGTCACGTGACGGCGTGGAACGCCCGGTTTAAACAGGAGGCTGGTCGGCGAGGAAGAGGCGGTCGTAAATCACGGCAGCGAGGACACCGCCCAAGAGCGGTCCGACCCAATAGACTCCGTGATTAGCCCAGTAGCGTGCGGCGAGAGCTGGACCGAACGCTCGTGCCGGATTGATGGCGGCGCCCGTGAATGGGCCTCCGAAGAGGACGCCTACCGTGATCGTGAGGCCGATGGCGAAGGCGGAGACTTTGTTGAGTGCGCCTCTGGCGTCAACGGAGGTGGCAAAAACCACGAAGACGAGGAAAAACGTCATCACACATTCGAGCAGCATGGCGTGCAGGCGAGTGAAGTCCGGCGCCAGAAGCATGATGCCTCTTCCCATCGAACTCCAAACGGTTTCCGGAACGATCGCAACGAGTACGTAGGTGGCTGCAACCGCGCCGAGAAGCTGCGCGATCCAGTAGAAAAGAGTTTGCAGAGTGCTGAGACGTCTGGTGACCCAAAAGCCCACGGTGACGGCGGGGTTCAAATGACCGCCGGAAATGTGACCGACGGCGCTGACCATGATTGCGTATGCGAGGCCGTAGGCGATGGCGATTCCAAGAATGCCGATGGCGGGCTGTCCGGCGGTGCGCAGATATTGATCGGCGCAAATCGCTCCGATGCTGAAGAAGATCAGCGCAAATGTCCCGATAAATTCCGCAAGAAGCTTCTGAGGCAGGCTATACAAACAACTCCTCCCAGTGGCCGGACCGAAACAGAATTTTCAGAGCCGCGCGCGATTTTACTGAATTCCCGGAGAGAAAGCGAGTTGGCAGATAGGGAGTTAAGAATAGAGCTTCTACAATTGGCAGGAATAAATTTGCGCGCGATGGAAGCCTTGCATTCGCCAATCTATGCCGGGCGATACTAGGTGGGTACAGCAACGCCGGCGCCCGCAGCGACGTTAACCTGCGATAGCCAGTGATGACGATCGGGCTTAATTCCTCCCGTAAGCGCGAAGAATTCGTCCTGGACGCGCTTGGTCACTGGGCCGCGCGAACCGATCCCGATTTTGATGCGGTCAATCGAGCGAATCGGCGTGATCTCGACGGCGGTGCCGCAAAAGAACACTTCTTCAGCGATATAGAGCATTTCGCGCGGAATAATTTGCTCGGCAACGGGGATATTCAGGTCGCGGCAAATGGTCAATATAGAGTGACGCGTGATCCCGGGTAATGCGGAATTGGAAAGCGGCGGAGTGATCAGCGTGCCGTCCATCACTGCGAAAATATTTTCGCCCGAACCTTCGCTGACGTGGCCATGCACGTCGAGCGCGATGCCTTCCACGTAGCCGTTCGCGCGCGCCTCCATGCGAATGAGTTGGGAGTTCATGTAATTCGCGGCGGCCTTGGCCATTTGCGGCAAAGTGTTGGGCGCGGGACGATTCCAAGAGCTGACGCACACATCCACTCCGCTTCGCTGGGCTTCTTCACCGAGATATTTTCCCCAGTCCCAGCAAGCCAGGTAAACCTCAATGGGACAGCCCTTAGGATCCACACCCGCTTCGCCGTAACCGCGCATCACGATTGGCCGCAGGTAGCATGCGTTGATGTTGTTCGCGCGGACGAGATCGAGATTTGCATTGCAGAGTTCGTCGAGGGTGAATGGAACTTCCATGCGATAGATGTAGGCTGAATTCAACAGGCGCTGGATGTGATCGCGGAGGCGAAAAATCGCGGGGCCTTGCTTGGTGTCGTAGCAGCGAATGCCTTCGAAGACCGCGGAGCCGTAGCTGACGACGTGCGAAAGGATGTGAATATTCGCGTCGTCCCACTTGATAAATTTTCCGTTATGCCAAATCTTTTCAGTTTTCGGGATGGGCATTATGGCTGCTCCGGCGCGTTAGCGAGCCGCTTAAGTTGGTGCGCAGAACAAATTATAACATACGCGTTTTCAAGTCCACGCGCGCCGGGCTGGCACGGGGGAGCACGTCACATCCAAATTGGCCGCATCTTCCCAACGGCGATAGTATTTATTCTTCGCGCAGAGCTACGAGCGGATCCACGCGGGTCGCGCGCCGGGCGGGGATGTAGCAGGCGAGAAACGCGACGCCGGCAAGAACGCCGGAGATGGCGGCGAAGGTAAGCGGGTCAGCGGGGCTCACATCGAACAGCATGGTGCGGACAAATCGTGTAAGCAATGCGGCTCCAACAAGGCCGAAGGCAAGCCCGATGATAACAAGCCGCATGCCCTCTCCCACGGCCAGGCGCAGGATGTCCATGCGTTGCGCACCAAGGGCGATGCGGATACCGATCTCGTGCGTGCGCTGGCTAAAGGAATACGCCATCACGCCGTAGATGCCAATTGCCGCGAGCAGGAGTGCCACCGCCGCGAAGACGCCGAGAAGTTGAAGGGCGAAGCGCCGCTCGGCCATGGATCTTGCGATTACTTCGTCCATCGTTCGCACGCTGAACACGGGAATGTTGGGATCAAGAGATTGGACTTCGTGACGAATGGCCTCGCCCAGGCTCTCGGCATTTCCTGCACTGCGGAGATAAATGACTGATGCATAGCCGGGAGATTGACGGACGGGAAGGTAAATGTGCGGCGCGTTGGGCGCGTCGAAACCGTCCGATTTGATGTCGCCAACGACGCCGACAATCGTGAGCCAACGGTTTTGTGCATTCGCCGGACCGATTTTCACTTGTTTTCCAAGCGGGTCCTCATCGGGCCAGTATCGTCGCCGGAGAGTTTGATCGATCAACACGACTTGCTGCGCTTTGTCGACGTCGGATTCGGCGAAATTTCTCCCGGCCAGGAGCGGGACTTGCAGCACGTGGAAGTACTCGGGACTGGCGGCGGCGAACTCCGCAACGGGCGCTCGTTCCGAATCGGCTGGCCGACCCTGGATGGTAAACGGAAAGCCGTTTCGAGCTTGTCCGAGAGGCAGGCTGTTCGTGCTCCCGATTGCCGCTTCCTGCACTGACGGAAGCGCAGAGACGCGGCGAAGGATTTCCATCAGAAAAGCAGCCCGCTTGTCCGTATTACGGTACGGATCGCTGCTGGGGTCATTCGGAACTGGAATCCAAATCTGCGCAGTGATGACGTGGCTCGGATTGAAGCCCGGACGCACCTCCAATACATGCCAGAAGCTACGAAGAAGAAGTCCCGCGCCCGCTAGCAATATGAGAGACAGCGCTACCTCTGAGACTACAAGTACGCGCGAGAGGCGCGTGTGCCGTTTGCCGGAACCAGAGCCGCGGCTGCCTTCGCGCAGGTTCTCCACCTGAGCCGGATTCGCGGCCTGCAGCGCCGGCGCAAGACCAAACAGCACGCCGGTAAGAATTGAAACAATGAAAGCGAAAAATAGAACGCCGGCGCTCACGTGGACTTCGCTGAGACGAGGAATGTTCGAGGGCGCCAGTGTAAGAATCGAATTCTTGAACAGGACCACCGTAAACAGCGCGACCACGCCGGAGATTACCGAGAGAAGAACGCTCTCGGTGAGAAGTTGCGTGGTTAAACGCGCGCGGCTAGCGCCCAGCGCCAGCCGGATCGCAATTTCGCGGCGTCTAGCGGAAGACCGCGCNNAAAAGCACGAACAACTCAGTTCGCTCCGGCCCCACGAGATCTTCCTTGACGGCCACGAGGCGCGGCGCCCAACCAGACGCCGGCGGATAATCGTTCGGATATTCCTGACTTAGGTGAGCCGCGAATGCGTCAAGTTGTGCCTGCGCCGCGGCTACGGTCAATCCGGGTTTCAAGCGCCCAATGGCACCGGGAATCATTCTTGCAGAGCGTAGCGCAGGGACAGGAAAGGGAGGCGCGTTATAGCCGGCCGCGCACCAAACCTCCACGTCGGTTTGAAGCGTGCGCCCTGGATGGCGAAAGCCTGACGGCATGACGCCGATAATTGCGTACAGATCGTTATCGAGGCGCATCGTTCGGCCGATTATTTTCGGGTCCGAACCGTAGTTCCGCCGCCAAAACCCGTCGCTGATGACAACCGCTTCGATGAAGCCGGGTACGGCATCCTGGGGTGTAAAGACACGACCGAGCTGAGGCTGGACGCCGAGCATTGTAAAGTAATCCGGGCTCGTGGCCAGAGTTTCTGCGCGAACNNACGCCGGACTTATCCTGAAAATCCCAGAGTTCGGGAGCGGACATTCCTACATTTTTAGCGTTGGAGGTCCGCAGGTCGTCGAAGACGCGCACGAGCTGTTCCGGATGCGGGAAGGGCAAAGGACGGAGCAGGACCGCATAGACCACGCTGAAGGTGGCGACGTTGGCACCGATTCCGAGGGCAAGAGTCAGCACCGCGACAATCGTGAACCCGGGGCTCTTGAGCAACATTCGCAGCGCGTAGCGCAGGTCTTGAAGGAATGAAGGCATGGNNTGGTCGTCCTGTGCCCGTTCGACTTGGGTCTGTGCTGTAAAACCGGAGATGCGGCCCCAGGCGCTGGTTTTCCAGTTGTCTGCGCTTTCTTTGGCCAAGATCCAGGGTGGAAGATCAAAATACAGAAACTGAGACAGAGCCTCAACGTAAGGCTCGTACATGTCACGTAGCTTGCTTAGTTTCTCGTTTGACTCCGGCGTGTCGTGAAGTTTCAGGCCCGATTCCGCGACGGCCGCACGGAGGCGGAGAAGTTCGGACGTAGGCAAGCGATTCTCGTTGTGAGCTAGGGGAGCCGCATGAAACACCTGAGCCAAATCCACGACGGCATGGCGGCACATGGCAAAGGTCAACCGAGCCTGACGCTGGCATGCGCCCTCGACGCCTGAAATGACCAGCGCAGAGGTGTCGAGTATCGCGGTCAGCGCCGAGAGCCAGGACTCGTTATTGTGCTGCGAACGAAAGTACGTGAGAACCGGATAGGACACGTGACTCTCGAGCAGTTCCGCACCCCAGCGCTCCCAGTCGCGGAGAAGCCTTTCCAAAGCGTCGAGGCCATGCACACCGGCGTGACGCCGCAGAAGTTCGGTGGCCGTAGGCGGCGAACCTGCGCGCGCGTCGAGCAGCACAATGGCGACCTCTCTGCGCGAAAACGCTTGATAGATTACAGGTAAGTAGCTGAGTACCAGGGCCAGAAAACCGAAGCCCAGCCCGCTTTCGAATACTGCCAACACCCGCTCCATGGCAGTATGCGGAGTGACGTCGCCAAGGCCCAACGTGAAAAAAGTCGTGCCGCTTAGATAGAAGCACGTCTCCAGAGTCGGATGCGTTTGATCTATACGAGCGTCGCTGAAATACAACAAACCGAAGCCTATGATTAACATCGCCGCCCATAGGGCAAACAAGCCCAGTAGAGAAAGGGGCCCGAAATAACTCAGAAATCCTTCGCGTCTTCTGGGTGCTTTCACGAAGTGGGCAAGTTTGCGGCAGGGAATCCACAGGACGCGATAGTAGAGCCGGGTCAGTCGGAAACGGCGCGTCACCCTTCGCGGAAGAACGATCGTTTCAAACGCTTCCAGCAAGATGCCTGAGATGATGAGGAAGCCGGCGATGACCGGAAGAATCTTCATGCCGTTTGCTCCAGCACGGCGCTCAGTGTGATTTCAGCCTTAAAGAGGCGCGACACGGGACAATTGGCTTTCGCGCTAGAGGCCGCGGACTGGAAGGCGGCGTCGGAAATGTCCGGGATGCGCGCGGCTACGTCGAGATGGATTTTCGATATGGTCCAACCTGCGTCGAGTTTCTCAAGGGTCACGGTTGAAGTGGCACGGATCGTTTGCGGCGTGAAATTCATCGTTCCGAGCTGAGCCGAGAGAGCCATCGCAAAACAGCCCGCATGCGCCGCTCCGATTAATTCTTCCGGATTCGTTCCTTTCGCGTTTTCGAATCGTGTGAGGAAGGAATACGGCGCATCGGAGAGCACGCCGCTTTGCGTCGAAATCGATCCCTTGCCGTCCTTTACCGCTCCCGTCCAGATTGCCGTAGCTGTGCGCTGCATGAAGGTCTCCGTTTGCTTGGGGTTATTTGGCGCTTGCCGCTTTGTACGAGCCTTGCCGCAGTTCATCTGTCAAGCGGGCCGCTTTCGGCTCCCATCCAAGAAGTGCCTTGGTTTTTTCGCTTGAGATTTGCTGGTCAAGAGCCAAAGCGTCGGCGAAAGGGCCGAGTACTTTTCTAGCTTCCTCGACCGGCCACGGCGAAATTTTCCCCGGGATGCCTGCTCCTTCGCTAGCCGCGTATGCAATGTCCCAAACCTTGACGGCTTGTTCACTGATACCGTGAAACACCAATCCGCCGCTACCGTGGTTAAGAACTCGGACGTAAAGATCCGCGAGATCATCAACGTGGACGACGGGCCAGTGATTTTCTCCATCTCCCACAAAAGCCACCACGCCGCGCTCTTTCGCCGATTGAAAGAAAGATGCCGGTATCCCGCCGCCGCGCCCATAGACAATTCCGGGACGCAGGACCGAGGCCCGAATACACGATTCGCCTTTCGCCGCGGCCAACACTCGTTGTTCGCAAACAGCGCGCCACTTGACCAGATCGATGGGATAAAGGGAGGAATCTTCGTCGGCAACTTTATTTCCCGTTTCGCCGATCACCCAAATGCCGCTGGTGTAAATGAACGGTTTGTCGGTGCCTTGCAATGTCTCGCATACTGTATCAATTACGGCATTGTCTGCCTCGGCGGATGTGGAGTCGTTGGGAGACGCCGCGTGAACCATAGCGTCTGCTTCGCGAGCCGCAGCGCTGAGGGAATCCTTATCTCGAATATCGCCGGAAAACGGCTCGATGCCACGGTTCTCAAGCTTCTCGGCTGATTCGGAGGAGCGTGCCAGACCAATTACTTGGTGACCTTGTTTTAGAAGCGCCGCGGAAACAGACGATCCAATATAGCCCGTGGCGCCGGTTACAAATACTTTCACGATGGCTCTCCTTTTTCTATCCGCTGTAAGGCAGGCCTAAGTCGCGCCTACGTGTTGAACTCGTGAAACAGCGCAGACCGTGAAGCATTGGAAGATCAGCTCTTCGTGCCGACTCTTGCGTTAGTGCGATTTCGATGGCGGCACAGCCGTTGCTGTCCGGTTCATCATTTGAAAATCCTGGCGGATGCGCGTCAGGCGGTCACCTTTGACGTTTTCGTATGTTCCAAACGCAACGAACGGAATCATGGCCACCACCACCCACAGTTTGGCGCTTCCCGGAAGTTTTGCTTCCGGCTCCCAGCGGAAAAGCTGCCGCGAGATTTCGAAAGCGACGAGAACTCCGATGGTCAGTGCGATCAGATCGGTGATAATTTCGCCGTTGGTCGCAAGATTCGTGGCTGCGTTTTCAAGCCCAGTCGCGAGATAGGTCGCCGGCATAAACAGGGAAGCGCCTTGAATCCAATGCGGAAACCTTGCCAGCGGAACGGTCGCGCCCGAGAGGAACAGAAAAGCGGTCCAGATTACTTGGTTGATGACCTGCGTTTCCTGCATCGTGTTCGTAACACTCGCAACGATCAGGCCAAAGGAAGAAAAGGTGGCCGAGCCGATGGTGACCAGAAGAAAAATGGCCCACAAATTCCCCCAGCCCTGCATGTGCAACACGAATTTGGTGACGAGAATCTCGATAACGACGGATGGAATCACGAGTATGTAATTTGCCAGAATGCTCGACGCGAGCATCGGCCCGGCACCCAGAGGCGCCAGGCGGAAGCGGCGAAGAATGCCGGCTTCGCGGAACATCACCAGTTGCACGCTGAGTCCCCAGAAACTGCCCATTACCGTCATGGTGAGAATCGCGCCGAGGATGTAAGCAGTCCAAACCGGATCGTTTTTACTGAATATGGTGACGAAGAAGAATAGAAAGCCGAGCGGCATGATCAGGCTGAAGAAGAGAAACGTCCGGTTACGCATGGCAAGGCGCACGCGGATTTTTGTGAGCGTCAACGTATTGCCGATGGGATTCGATGCCATGTTCGTCCTTTTATTTAATCGCTCGGCTCAATCACGAAGCCTGCGGCCTGTGAGCTCGATGAAAACGTCTTCGAGCGACGGCGAAAACATTTCCAAACTTTGCAGTTCGTTGTTGTCCGTCTCGAGCTGTTTCACCAGCGCGACGATGGTTTGCGGCGCGCGTGTGGAGTGCACCACGTAGGTGCCGTCAAACTCTCGGCAATCCGCGACGCCATCGAGATGAGCCAGAATGCCGTCTGACACCGGCCTGGCGAGCCGAACTTCGATGCGCGTTGTGCCAGCCGAGGTGTGCTTCAGCTCGCGAGGAGTTCCGGTTTTGATTACGCGGCCATAGTCAATGATGGCGACGCGGTCGCAGAGGCGCTCGGCTTCTTCAATATAATGGGTGGTGAGCAAAACGGTCTTCTTCTCGCTTTTTAACTCTTCAATGATGTCGTAAATCTCGCGGCGAACCTGCGGGTCAAGGCCGGCAGTCGGCTCGTCCAGAAAAATGACCTGCGGATTATTCACCAGCGCCATCGCCAGCGCGAGCCGCTGTTTTTGGCCGCCGGAAAGCTGGCTGTAGAAAGCATCGCGTTTTTCTTCGAGCTGGAACCGCTTCAGCAAGTCATCCGTATTGGCGCGACTGCTATAGAACTTCGCGAACAATTCGATCGCTTCCTTCACGCGGATTTTATCAGGCAGGGAAGTGGATTGCAGAACCGCGCCGATCATTTCCTTGAACCGGCTGCCGCTCTTTTCAGGATCGATCCCGCAGACGCGCGCGATTCCGCGATCCGGCGTGCGCATGCCTTCCAATATCTCGACTGTGGTCGTCTTGCCCGCGCCGTTGGGTCCGAGGAGGCCGAAGACTTCTCCTTGCTCGACGGCAAAACTCACGCCGCGCAAGGCGGCGACTTCGCCGTAGTTCTTGTAAAGGTCTTCCGCCTGGATGATAAGTTCCGCCACGCAGTCTCTCTCCTTGCTCTTGGAGCATTCCTCTATATCACAACCGCTCGCGGTTTGAATGCTATCGACGCGGCTTTGCGCGTTTTTTCTTGCGCGCGGCCGCCGCCTTCGATTTGCGAAACGGCCAGCCATAGATCTTCATGTCAACAGTCACGCCGATTTTTACGCCCTCAGTTTCAAGCAGTTTTCGCTGCAATGCAGCGTGTGGCTCCGGGACGCGAATCCGGCCGCCGGCCCCGAGCACGCGATGCCAGGGAATGCCTTGGCCGCGTGGGCAGGCCGCCAGGGCGTAGCCGACAGCGCGCGCTCCAGCCCGCAGACGCATCGCTTTCGCGACCCCACCATAGGTGGACACGCGCCCGCGAGGGATTTTTTTCACCTGACGATAAACCGCATTCCAGGACACTTTGCCCTCTTTTATCCCTGCCAACGGTCAATGAATTCACAGCATCTAAATAGTTAGGCAGCGCTCGTTTCGATTCGCGAAAGCCGCCCTGGAAAAGCAGGCCGCAAGCCGCTTCTGTTGACGTTCTGCTATGCCAAACGCTGCGCTTTCAGACTAATAACTGATTAGCAGCATTTGGAACGTCCACCGCATCGTACCATTGACGGCGTAGTGGACGCTTTCTACACTACGTACGCTGAATCAAAAAAGGAGGTGTTGTGGCTTTCGTAAGACGCAAAGGCAACACTTATTTCCTGGTGCATAACGTACGACGCCAGGGAAAGGTTCAGCAGCTACACCTGGCGCGGCTGGGCGAGAGGCCGCGAATCACGGACGATGTGGTGCGAAAGGTTTCGCGCAACCATCCGTTCCTTGATCTCGATTGGTCAAGCCTGCGCGAGCAGGTGAACAGCCGCATCGAGCTATTCGATATCCGCTCGCCGTACGTACAGAACCTGATGCACTCGTTACGAAACCTTCACATGGACCTGGCCGATCTATCGCCGCCGATGCTGCTGTTGACAGACCGAGCCAATTCAAGCCGGGAACTGGTCACGCAATTGCGATTGCTGCGTTCGACGCTCGACATCAAGCTGGATCAATTCGAGCGAACCGAAATCCGCAATCCTGATAGCGGCAGAGAGTTCCGGTAGAGGGAGCACGACAGTGGGAGCGCATGCATTACAACTTGACCCGACACAACGCAGTCTGGAGTCACGGGATTTTGAATCAGGGCTGCGGCGGAAGATCGTCGGCCAAGACGAAGCGGTACAGGCAGTCGT
>PKWH01000326.1:0-204 GCA_003131985.1 Acidobacteriota bacterium
TTGCGCTTGCGGTTGTGTACGCCTTCAGCGATATCAAAGTGGGGAGCGTCGGCTATCATTTTGTCGGCTTGCAGAATTTCAAAAGCATTCTGCACAGCGCCACTTTTCTTCGCGCACTCTACGATTCGTTTGTTTTCACGGTGGGCTCGCAGATTCTGGTGCTGGTGGGATCCACTTTATTGGCGCTGGCGCTGGAGAAGAAGT
>PKWH01000326.1:306-15140 GCA_003131985.1 Acidobacteriota bacterium
ACCTGGCGCCTGCTTCCCTTTTCGACGGTCATTTTGCTCGCAGGCCTCAGCGCGATTCCAAAAGACATTCCAGAAGCGGCGGAAATCGACGGCGCCGGATTCTGGCGAAAAATGTTTCAGATCAATATTCCTATGCTGCTGCCCATTCTGAATGTGGCGCTGCTCTTCGGCATTGTATTCACGTTTACCGACATGACCGTCGTCTACATTCTCACTCGCGGCGGACCCTATGACTCCACGCAGGTCGTGCCGTCGCTCGCATTTTTTACCGGCGTCCTGGGAGGAGACTTGTCGGAAGGCGCCGCAATTTCGCTGTTCATGGTGCCCATCCTCGTGATCGTCGCCTACCTGATGCTGCGCGCGGCGAACCGCTCGGAGGTAACCTGATGGCCCGAGGCCGCGTTCGCGAATTGTTAATAGAGGCCGGCCGCTGGGTCGTTGTCGTGTCCTTCTCCGTCGCGCTGGCGTTTCCGTTCTACTGGATGCTCATTACCACCTTCAAACAAGATGGTGACCTCTACAACACTGCAAATAATCCTTTCATATTCAATATGAAACCCACGCTGGTGCACTTGCAGGTGCTCTTTCGCGACACGATGTACCTGCGTTGGGCTGGCAACACGGCACTTGTCGGCGCGCTGGTAGTTCTAATCACGCTGGTGCTTTCCTTGCCTGCGGCCTACGCCCTCGCGCGGCTCACCGGAAAATGGGGCGAGCGCATGGGCATCGCGATGTTCCTCACGTATCTCGTGCCGCCTACGTTGCTCTTCATTCCACTATCCCGCGTGGTAGCGTTGCTTGGCCTGCAGGACACCATTTGGTCGCTCGTGTTCGTGTATCCGAGCTTCACAATTCCCTTCTCCACCTGGCTGCTGATGGGATTCTTCAAATCGATCCCGCGCGAACTGGAAGACGCGGCGATGGTCGATGGACTTACTCGCTTTGGCGCCTTCGTGCGGCTCGTAGTGCCGATTTCGCTTTCGGGCATCCTTACGGTCGTAATCTTTACCTTCACACTCGTAACGCAGGAGTTCGTCTACGCCCTCACCTTCATCGCGCCGGAGAGGAATCAGATGATAGGTGTAGGCGTTCCCACATTCCTGATTCGCGGCGACGTTTACTTCTGGGGTGAACTTATGGCGGCCTGTCTGATCACGAGTCTCCCCATCGCGCTCCTGTACAATTTGTTCCTTGACCGCTTCATTGCCGGCTTCACGGTGGGCGCGATCAAGTAGCGCCGTGCGGCGAACGCAATCATGAGAAAAGTGAAAGAGACCATGCCAAAATCTTCCCACAAAATTCTGGTACTAGACGTGGGCGGCACAAACATTAAAGTGCAGGCCACCGGACAAAAGCAGCCGCGCAAAATCCCTTCTGGCCCGGACATGACGGCAAAAGACATGGTTCGTGACGTGAAAGCGGCCACTCGCGACTGGAAATACGATCGAGTTTCCATTGGCTACCCTGGTCCCGTCACCGCCGGCCATCCGGTGCGCGAGCCGGTCAATCTGGGCGGCGGATGGGTCGGGTTCAACTACAAAAGGGCGTTGGGCTGTCCCGTCAGAATTGTTAATGACGCGGCTATGCAGGCTCTCGGGAGCTATCATGGCGGGCGAATGCTGTTTCTTGGATTGGGCACCGGCCTTGGATCCGCAATGATCGTGGACGGAATTCTAGAACCCATGGAGCTGGCTCACCTGCCCTATAAGCACGGAAAAACGTATGAGGAGTACCTGGGACTGAAAGGCCTAAAGCGGCTGGGCAAGAAAAAATGGCGGAAGGAGGTTTTCAAAATCACGGAGAAATTGATAGCCGCTCTTCAGGCCGACTACGTCGTGCTGGGCGGCGGAAACGCAAAGAAGCTAAAAAAACTTCCACCGGGCGCGCGCATGGGACGCAACGAAAACGCAATTCTAGGCGGATTTCGTTTGTGGGCGAAAGAGTGAAATGCATACCGTCAGCTGACCATCTTGAAAGACCGTAATGTTCCAAACTGGAATACCTCTAGCCCGGACACTTTTCTTAAAAATCATCTCTCTCGCACTCGATTCCACGCGCAGCTCCATGTACGATATCGGCGATGATTCGACGCGTAATTTTTGCAATGCTCCCATTATTATTCTTTGTGCCTGGAGGAATATCGGCCTGCACGTGTTCGAAGGCGCCTGCTGGAACGTGCCAGGGTTTACAGCCAGACGACGTTGTATTCGTCGGTACCGTCACGGACGTCGAAAATGTTCCGTCTCCGGCCCCAGACGCAGCCACTCCCGCTGATTCGCAGACCGCAGGAAGCACAGCTTCCGCACCCGACTCCACTTCCGTAATCCATTATCATTTCAAAATTGACGACAAATTCGCAGGACCGGATGTTGCGGAAATCGATATTTTCTCCGGCGGTGACGACGGCGATTGCGGCTACCGTTTTCGGAAGGGCGATCGATACATCGTGTTCACGCAACAAGAAAGCGAGGGTCGGCTCTTCGCCACAATCTGCAATGGCACGCGGCCGGCTAGCGATGGCCGCGCCCTGCTGCCTCAATTGCGCGCCATGCGCAATCACCAGCGTGTCGCTTCGGTTTTCGGTGTTCTCCGCCGATCCGACCCGCCGCTTCTGGCTCCTGTCGAAGATCCTGACGACCCGCTCCCGCACATAAAACTGAAGCTCCGTTCAAAGGACGACCGCTTCGCGACCAGCACGGGACCGGATGGCGTCTATTCTTTTTACGACGTTCATGCGGGGGAATATCATTTTTCGGCGAGTCTTCCCGCTCGGATGGAATTAACAGAGAAAACTCTGCCCGGCGCTTTACCCCCGATAAAGATTCCCAACGGCGCCTGTTATGAATACAACGTGGACGCTCTGCCGCTCGGCAAAATCCGCGGCAGTGTTTTGGGCCCAGATCAAAGGCCGCTAAAGCTTGCATCCGTGGAGTTATATCGTGCGGATCGTTTCAAGGACACCGAGCCGGGTCTCTGGGGTTTTCAGGGATCGAAGGGTGAATTCGAGTTCGACCACATCGGCCCGGGCGAATACATTCTGGTATTCAACCGCACGAACCGCAAGGATCCCAATTCGCCGTTTCCTCGTGCGTTTTATCCCGGTGTCGCGGAGCAGAACGAAACGGCCGTGATCACGCTAAAGGACGGCGAACAATTGCAGAAGGCAAACATCCAGCTCTACGATGGATACCCTACCCGCAAGATTCGCGTGCAATTAGAATGGAAAGACGGCCGCCCGCCCGGCAGCGTCACCATCATGGCAAAAGCCAGTGAAGGCGAAAATCCCGCAGCGCAAAGAATCGACGAGGGAATCTACGATTTCACCCTTCTGCAATCCGAGCATTACACAATTTCCGCCTGGGAAGACCTCGCCCCTCAGCGCCTAAGCCAGCGCCGCGGCAAGGAAACCTGCACCATCCCCGCGCGCATCGACGCCGAACCCGCCTCAGTCGACGGCGCCGACACAGAAACAAAAGAAATCACGCTAACGTTCCCTTCCGTCGCATGCGACCAGCAGTAGCTTTCCTCTCGAATGCCCGCGCACACGGCGCGCCGTCAGTAATGAAAGTTTCGGTCCGACGGAACTTCGGGTTGTTGAATAGCTTGTCGTGCTCCCAGGGAAAATGGAAAAGCCAGAAAGCCCCTGATACAGGGCTTTCTGGCTTTGGCGGTTAGAGAATCTGCCTAACACTGTAACAGCAGATTACAAGTTAGAAGTTAACCTTCGCTCCGAAGAAGATCTGCCGCTTTCCGAATCCGCCACCGCTCGGAAACACGCTCGGAGTCGCGAAGCCCGTCTCGAAGCTGGAAAGCCCCGCGTCATCGATAAAAGGATCGACGCTGGAGTAATTCGAGTGGTTGAAAGCGTTGAGCATCGTTGTGCGGAACAGAACGGTGGAACGCTCGTTGATCTTGAACGATTTGGTTATACCGATGTTCGCAGTATTCGTCTTGGCGTCATTCAAAATGTTCCGTCCAGAATTGCCGAAGGGCGTGCCGAATACAGTCTGTGCTTCTGCGCCATTCGCGATGAACCGAACCTGCTTGTTCGTTACCGGCGTTGCGGTGACATCGCCAGTCTGGTTCAAGACGTTATAACTAATGAGCTGATTGGGTGCCAGTCCGCAAGCGGAGATGGGCGCTTGAGGAGGCGCAGGACTAAAGAGCGTGCAGGCGTCTCCGGCAAAGATTCCCACTTGCCCCGCTGGTGCGCTTGAGCTTCCCAGGAATGGCCGCGCTGTGTCGGTTATGCCGGGGTTGATAAAAGCTGTGTTAAATGGCTCGTCCCCTCCCACTCCTCCGCTGCCAAAGTTTGAGAAGATCTGGCTCGGAGTGTACGGCTCGCCGGAGGACAGGATGTAGTTGGCCGAAACACCCCATCCGCCGAGCAGATGGCCTACGAACCCCGACTGCGAGCGGTAGAACGGAAGTTGTTCGTAAACGTTCAGAGTGAAAGCTTGCGGAATGTTCAATCCGGATATTCCGTTCTCGGCGGACGTGAAGTTGAGAGGGTTTTGCGAGAACGCCACCGTATTTCCTCCGCCAAACGTGCTGAATATTTCGCTCACGTTGTCGGTAGTCTTGCTCCAGGTATAATTGGCCGTCATGGTCAGCTGTTTGTACAGATTCGTTGCACGAAACTGTACTTGCAGCCCGTTGTAGTTGGAATACCCCGTGTTGGTCCGTTCGCGCAGGATGCCTTCGTCGCAATTCAGGCGTCCTATCGAGTTCTGCACAACCGCATCTGCCGCCGGGCACGGTACAGCGCTAGGAGGCAGAAAAGTCGGGAACTCGGCTGCAGTGCCTGCAATGAAAGGATTCGCATTGATAGATTGGAAGAGATTCCCCCCGTGGTTCCCTACGTACCGCGCCTCTACTGCTGTCGCGTTCGAAAGCTGTCTCTGAACTCCAAGAGACCAGCTATGCACGTGGTCCGGCCCAAAATTCGGGGTGACGGTTGTTTCGTTGAAGGATCGCGGGTCGGCAACCCCTGTTACCAGAGACGGAGCCAGCAGAGTGCGGACGGCCCCCCCCACCGGCGCTGCAGGCAGTGGATTGGTAATTGCATTGGTCATCGGGTCTACCAATAGCCCTAACGACTGCGCGAGCAGCACGGGAGCTGAAGTTGCGATATTGGTGTAAATGTTGTAAACCGGCGGATCGTACGAGAGTCTGTAACCGCCGCGAATCACCGTCTTCCCGTTCCCGCCCGTCAGGAAGTTATCCATACTCGGGCTCCAGGCGAAGCCAACGCTCGGCCCCCAGCTATTCTTGGGAGCTGGAATCGATGGAAACGTGGTAACTGAGAGTGGCAGAGCGGGATCCCATAACGGGTTCGCACTCTTCGCGTTCGCAACCGTTTCATCGTGAAAGAGATTTGCCGGCTGGCCATAGTAAGACCACGTCAGACCGAGATTCAGCGTCAAGTTCGGCCTGAGTTTGTAATCGTTCTGGACGTACAGGAATGTGTCCTTTTCACTGAAGTCGATTTTGGGGTTTCCGTCCGAAATATTAATGTTGGTCGGAGCGTTGCACGCAAATGCTGAAAAGGGGCTTAAGTTTTCTCCCGGTGTGATCGTGCAATCCGGAGTGACGACAGTCAACGCGCTAGTAGCGGGAATGGCAGCGAAGTTGAAGCTGCCGTTGAAGTTCGGAAGGAATATGTTGGGAGACTTTTGGTAGGTGAAATTCACACCTGCTTTCCACTGGCTCTTCCCGTGGACGTAGCTCCAGTTGTCCTGGATCTGGTACGTATTCACAATGCGGCCCTGCGGTGCGTCAGGGCTCGGTCCAAACGCGAGAATAGGATTACCGTCAGTGGGGCTCACTGCGACGTTTGCGAGTGCGTTACCAATGTTGCCCTGAACCGGGACCGTATTGCCAATGCTATTGCCGCCAAATTCGGTGTTCTGACGGCCATAGGAGAGTCGCAGCTCGTTCGTCATAGAGGGCGACAGCGTGTGGGTCCAGCCGATCAGCCCGGTTTGGCTCCGGCTCGGAACCGACGTCGGATACCCCGCTGCGGCTGTGACGAATGGGTCGGCGTCAATGGAATTTAAATAGTTGTAGAGATAACGCAGGTACACCCTATCGTTTGAGTACTGGAAATCGGAGCGGCCGATAAAATCGTATTGGTGAAACGGTGAGCCTAGAGTCCTCGTCACGCCTGCGAAATCGACGGTGCATGGACCCAAGTTGGAGCCGGTAAGCGGGATCGGCGTTACCGTACCATTCGGAGTCGGGTTCCCTGCTCCAATTCCGTAGGGCCCAAAGGTTCGCAACGCCGCTACGCTGGCGCTATTTGGATAGCAAGCCTGCAACTGCGCCAGTCCCGTTGGTGTGGGAGTCAAGGAGCCACTTTGGTCCACCGAATTCGCCTCAATGATATTCGTGTCAAACCCGCCAAAAACGAAGACGTGGTCTTTCTTCACCGGTCCGCCCACCGTTGTGCTGGCAAACACGTTGTTGAACCAGGGGACCTTAGTAAGACCCGGAGTTAGCAATGGTTCCTTGTTTGTGTTATCCAAACTGTCGAAGGCCGCGTTGCCTTCGGCTCCGTTGATGGTGCCGTGCCAGTTGTTGGTACCCGACGGGGTCACCAGGTTGACTACAGAACCGGAGTTGCGTCCATACTCGGCCCCGAAGTTGTTCGTCGTAACCTGGTATTCCTGAACGAAGTCAGGGTTCGTAACGAATAGAGAGGGCCCGGCAACCGAATTGTCGTTGTTATTTTGACCGTCGATCTGTTGGTCGTTATTTCGGCCGCGAAGACCGTCCACCGAAAAACCTACTCCGTTCGAATTCGAAAAAGTGTTGTCGCGCGTCATATTGACGCCAGGAATTTGCAGAGCGAGGAAATCCATTCCCTCGTTCTCCTGCAAACCAGCGAAGCTCGTGATCTGTTGCGTGGTGAATGTGGTCGAGACTTGGGCCTCTGTCGTTTCGATGAGAGGCGGGGCTTCGGTGACTTCCACCGTCACGGTGGACGCACCAACGGCCAATTTGACCGACCCTACGCCCTGGTCTGTCCCGGAGGACACCACGACGTTGTTCACCACATACTTGCTGAAGCTTTGCTTCGTGAACTCCACGTTGTAAGTTCCGATCTGCAACTCCGAGCAGCGGAACAATCCAACGTCGTCCGTCGTTGTGGTTGCAACGGAACCCGTTCCAGTATTAATGCACCGGACTTCCACACCAGGGATAATCGCGCCCGAGGGGTCAATCGCGGTACCAGATATGGACCCGCTGGTTACCTGTGCCCAAAGGTGCGATGGCGATGCCAAGACTACGCACAACCCCACCATCAAGAACAGCGCTCGCGTAACAATAAACACACTTCGCCCATTCTTCATTTTATCTCCCCCAATTCGTGAGTCGTTTCCGGCTGGCGCGGTGCGCCAAGACAATCGACAGAGCTTCTTATGCAGTTTCACAGCCAACATTCAGAAAGGAGTGAAAAGCGGTTAACTAACTGATTCGACGGCATCAATGCCCTAATCCGAGCGCAGGATGGTTTACAACTCTACGAAAAATAAAACAGTCGGGGGCCGCGCGAAAAATTATTCGTACAGTAGATCTATGTAATTTAGAAGTTTTCGATTTTCGACGAGAGTTAGTCTGCAGTCCTAGTCAGCGGCGGAATTGCGGAGCCCTCGCCTTTCACGTAATGATCGTACCAATGGAAGTACCGCTCGTAGTGGTCTTGAATGAATGCAACAAAGGTCGTCCGTGCAGCTAGCGCACCAAGAAAAAGCCCCTTCCGAGCTGCATCCTCGGAAGGGGCTAAGCTCGCACGTCAACTCTCGGTCCCTAGGCCTCCCCTAGAAGTGGAGTTTCATACCGAACTGCAGTTGACGCGCGCCGGTTGTGAGGTCATTGCGCCCGACCTCAGACGTCGACTGCCCAAAAATCGAGTCATTGATGACATTGTCCGGCTGGTTGAAGTTCGGATGATTGAACAGGTTGTAGTATTCGGACCGAAATTCCACGGTGAAACGCTCCGTAATTTTGGTGTTTTTTGAAATGACCATATCAAAGTTTACATACGCAGGGCCATAAAAACTGTTGCGGTGTACGTTGCCCGGGCCGCCGAACAACGGAAACGTGAAAAGACCCACGTTCGGTCCCGTTTGGGTTATTGGCGCTGTAACTGGAACGACGCTCGGGGTGGTGCTAAAAGACGCCCTCTGGGTTGCTCCTGTGCCATCGCTGTCAACTCCGTTCTCGAAGATTTCGAATGGAAATCCGCTTTGCAGTGTGCCAATCCCCGACCAGGACCACCCTTCGAGAACCCTTCCGACAATTCCGCTGTTCAAGCGGTCTTTGCCGCGGCCGAAAGGTAACTCGGCAATGTAGTTGAACACCGCGCGGTTGCGGACATCGAACGACGAATTTCCTTTTTCCCTCCCAAGTTCAAAAGAATTCGCCGGGAAAACCGTTTGGTTCTGTTGCGGCCTGAAGGCGTCGCTGGCATCGTCGATGGCGTGCGCCCAGGTATAGTTCACCTGGAACGACATGCCGTGCGAGAACTGCCGGGTCAGCGTCGTCTGCAAGGCATTGTAGTTAGAATTGGCAACGCTGGACACTTCATTTGAGTGGAACGCTGCGCTGTTGTTGACTGCATTGAACGGAAGTACTCCGAGCTGCTGCCCAATATAGAGATTGAAACCTTGAACGGTTTCCTCCTGCGGCGTGGCTGTCGGTGAATCAAAGCAGTTAAACGCGTTTGGCACGCTGCAAAACGCTCTCAACTGCGCGACGAGTGCCGGTTGCGGGGCATTCCCGTCAACTACGCGAAGCAAACGGTTCGCTTTGTTGCCTACATAGTTGACCTCAAGAACGAAGTACCCCCCGAGCTGCCTCTGAATTCCAAAATTCCGCTGCTGCACATAGGGAACATGGAAATTCGGGTTAATCGTCGCCGGAAAAGCCAGGGAGTCACCCGCGGGAAAACTCGAAAGTGACGAGGCCGGGGGCGGCTGAGTGACCGGTAAAGGTATATTGGAAATCTGGTCGGCAGTACCAGGTCCTAGATTAGCGAACGCGCTATTGACAAAAGGCAGTGAAAGCGGCGGATTGGCTCGGGTGTCTCCGGTAAGGTTGAAGAACTGGCGGTCGCGAAAATAGCCGAACCCGGCGCGAATCGACGTCTTTCCATTCTTAAATGGATCCCATGCAAAACCGATTCGGGGTTCGAATCCCTTCGTGTCATTAGCATACAATGGATTCGGTCCTCCCCTTGTCACGGTAACAAACTGAACCGGGCCCGGCCCAGCTAGTGCCTCTGGGGTTGCGCTGGTGAGTTGATCTCTGATAACCCACGGAACTCCATCCCATTCGTAGCGAAGGCCATAGTTCAACGTGAAGTTTGACCTCAGTTTGAACTGATCCTGAACGAAGCCCGACATGTCTCGCTCGCGGAAGCCGCGTTCGTCGCTAGGTTGACGGACTCCGCTGGTGCTGTATAGTTGCGTTTGAGATTCATTAAAAACCCCGCCCAGCAGGCCCCAGACGGCGTCCTGAACCGAGCCGTTGCTAAAAGGAACTGTACCCGTCAGCGGGGATGTGCCCGTATTGCCGAAAATCGCGAAATTAGGAGTTGACCGCGTACTGAAATCATCGAAATCGTTCGAATAGCTGTCGCCAAAATCGTAGCCGAATTTAACCGTGTGCCGTCCTTTGGTCCAGGTCATATTGTCGCCGATATTGTAGGTGCCGAAGGGCCGGTCTTGGCCGTTGCTGTCGCCCAGGACTGTGCAACCGACCGCAGTGAATCCCGGAAGGGCCCAATCGCGCCCGCGACCGAACTCATCAACGCCAGCGAGGCTCAAGCTATCGATTGTGCTTACACCATTGCACGGGAAATTATTGAAAGAACGATTCGCGGTAGCGTAGAAGTCGTTTTGCTTGGTCGGAGATATCGTGCTGGCAAGGTGGCCATTTATGCTCTGCGTAAAGTCCAGCGATTGAGCGCCTCCAATGCCGGGGAGAGGGTTGGTATTCCCGCCGTTGTCGTGGCTGTCAGTCGCCAGGTAACGTACGCTCAGGATGTTTCTCGGAGTAATCGTGAAATCGACCTTTGCAATGTAATTGCTTACATTAAGGAGGTCCGTATCACCGAAAAAGAACAGAGACGAGACTCCCTGGATCACCGCCGGGCCATTCGGTGCAGGATAGAAGTTCAGAATTTTCTGGGTTTGAGGGTCCAGCGGGAGCGCAAACGCGTTGTTAGCCGAACCCGGCGTGCTCACGTTGATGTTGACCGGTCCCGCCGTCGGATCCGTATACGTAAAAATGCCCGTCTTGAAAGCCGCGTCCGGGACGGTCGCGTTCGCTGTTGTGGCCGTGGCGAATCGATTTCCTTCGTAGTTAAAGAAGTAGAACACCTTGTTCTTGACCACCGGACCGCCGATGGAAGCTCCAAACGTGTTGCGAACGTAAGGACTCTGCGGACCGGTAGCAGAAGTGTTAAAGAAATCCCTGGCGCCAAGCGCGTTCCAGCGGCCGAAGTAATACACATCACCATGGAGATCGTTCGTTCCGCTCTTCGTGATGATATCGATTACCGCGCTGGAGTCCCGGCCAAACTCAGGAAGATAACTGTTTGTTATCACCCGAAATTCCTCAGTAGCGTCGGGGTTCAACGTCAACAGTCCGGTCCCCGGAACACCCGGGTCATTATTGTTCCCCCCGTCCAGCATGAAATTGTTGTTCCGGTCCCGGCCCCCGTTAATCGAAAAGGCGCCGTCTCCGCTGTTGCTTGCCGTGGTCCCGGGCGTTAGGAGAATCAGCTGATAGGGATCCCGAAGAATTAAAGGGAGCGCCTCCATCTGCTTTTCTTCCACCACGTTGCTGACCTGGGCATCCGTGGTGTTGATAGGCACGATACTTGAACCCTCGACTGTCACTGTTTGTGAAGCCACGCTGATTTCCAACTTAGCATCCAGTGTTAAGGCCTGATCTACCGTCAGAGTCACGGCGGCGAATTTCACAGTTTTGAGTCCGCTCTTTTCGATGGTTATATCGTATTTGCCGGGCACAAGATTTGAAATGCTGTAGGCGCCAGTGTTCCCGGTCTGAGTGTCGCGGCTGGCATTCGTATCTTCATTCACGGCGGCTACCGTTGCGCCGGGAACCACTGCGCCTGACGGGTCCGTCACCGTTCCGTTGATCGACGCGGTCTGCGCTCTGACGATCCCCGGCAGCATCGCCATCCCCATCACCAACAGCAACATTCGCACAGCACTGAACACACTTCGACCGTTCATCATTTTATCTCCCCCAATTCGTGAGTCGTTTCCGGCTGGCGTGAGTGCGCCAGACAATCGCTGAGGCCTACCATGCAGTTTCACAGCCAAGACGCGGGAGGGTTCTGGGCGGCGCCTAACCAACTGATTCGACGGCATCAATGCCGTAATCCGAGCGCGGGATGGTCTACAACTCTACGAAAAATAAAACAGTCGTGGGCCGCGCGAAAAATTATTCGTACAGTAGATCTGTGTAATTTAGAAGTTTTCGATTTTCGACGCGAGTTAGTCTGCAGCCTTCGTCAGCGGTGGAATTGCGGGGCCTTCGCCCTTCACGTAATGATCGTACCAGTGGAGGTACCGCTCGTAGCGGTCTTGAATGAATGATGGGCGAGAAAATTCATGGTATTCCCCCGGATAAACTACCAGCAAGGTCGGCACGCCCAGCCGTTTCAGGCTCTGGTACATCTGCTCGCCATTGATCACTGGGACGTTCCAATCGTTTTCGCCGCCCAGGATCAGTGTAGGCGTCTTAATCTTCGTTACCCGATTGAAGGGCGATAGCTTCTCCCACAGCTCGCGATTTTCCCAAGGCAGTCCGAGTTCGATTTCCCAGTCGCGAGAATACAAATCGTGTCCCCAATTTGTGATATACAAAAAATCTCCTGCGCCTGAAATCGCGGCCTTGAACCGCGTAGTCTGCGTAATAATAAAATTAGTCGAGATGCCCCCATACGACCACCCGCCCACGCCCAATTTGTCAGGATCGGCAATGCCCTGCGCCACCGCGTAGTCCACCATCGCCATATCGTCTTCGAAATCCTTGTGGCCCCAGTCGGCATAAATCGCTTTGCAGAAATCCTGGCCGTAGCCGGACGACCCGCGCGGGTTCGGCGTTAGCACCACGTAGCCGTTCGCTGCAAACAGCTGCGGATCGAAGTTAAATTCGGCGTAGTAGGCCCAGACTGGCCCGCCGTGCGGCCGCAGTATCGCCGGATAACGCGTCCCCGGTTTATAGTCCGGCGGCTTGTAGAGATATCCCGCCACCGTCGTGCCGTCCTTGCTCTTGAAATGCACGTACTCAACATCAGGAAGGCGAATCTGCGCCATCAATGCATCGTTTGTCGAGGTCAGCCGCTTGGCATCACCGCCGTCCGCAGCCAGCAAATACACTTCAGCGGGATGCGTCAACTCACCGATCACGGCAGCCGCGGCTCCATCCTTGTCCAGCGTAAACGACTCCACCATTTTTCGCGCGCCGATGGCCCGCGTAATTTCGCCACCCATCGCCGGAACCCGCATTAAATTCTGCGTGCCGTCATCATCCGCGATAAAGTAAATCCATTTCCCATCCGGTGAAAAACGCGGCTCGCTCGAATTTCGATCGAGTTTAAGTGTTAATACCTTCGCTTCGCCGCCCGCAGACGGCGCAATCGCAATGTGAAATGTCGCGTATTGAAAAAGCTTAGGCTCCAACTGGCTGGTGAACGCGATCCATTTGCCGTCAGGTGACCACGCAGGGGAGCCGTCCGTTCCCGGATTCGTCGTCACGCGTACGAGCGATTTGCCCTGATCCGTATTGTCCGCGGCCACCACCCAGATATCCGTGTTGTAGTTGCGATCGGGATCTTCCAGGTCCGAGCGGTTACTCTCAAACGCAATCGACCGCCCATCTGGAGACCAGGCCGGCGCGCTATCGTCATAATCGCCAGAGGTGATCTGCGTCATCTTTCGGCTCGCGACATCGAAAACATAAAGATGCGTCCGTCGACGGTCGAGGTAGCCGATTTCGTCCTCTTTGAAATGAAGACGATCGATCACCCACGGATGTGGCTTTGGCTTCGCGTCGCTCTTGTCCTTGTTTTTCGCGGCTTCGATTTCGTTGATAGATGGATCCCTCAGAACTATAGCCATTCGGTCTCCCGCAGGAGACCACCAGAACCCGCTAACGTCCTGGATCGCATCGGTCAGCTTTTGCGCCTCTCCTCCTTCGCGATTGAGCAACCACACTTCCTCTTTTTTGCTGTCTTCGTCTCCCTTTTCTCCCTTCGCCCCTTCGCGTCCGGAAAGGAACGCCAAATATTTTCCGTCTGGACTCCAGCGTGGATGACTACAAGACACTCCTTCCGCCGTCAGTGCAATGGCCGCGCCCCCAGAAGTCGGGACCATCCAAATCCGCGATTCGTTCTTGTCTTCCTTTAGATCGCGGGTCTTCACGACGTAGGCGACCCATTTCCCCTCTGGGCTGATGCGCGCATCTTCAACCTCGAGTATTCGAAAGTAGTCATCGATCGTTAAGTTTCGCGTCGCGCTGGAATTTTCTAAAAAGCCGGTTTTGTTGGGAGCTGCGCCAGAGTCTTGTGTCGCAGCCGGACTTTGTGCCCAAGCCGAGCAAGCAAGGAAGACCACGGCAAACAACAACACGAGTCGCAACCTCATACCCGGACCTGCCTCTCTGGAAATTTATCGCGCATTTCGCCGCGTAAGTATACCGAACGCGCGGCGGAACGCTTCCGCAAAAAAAAGGGCAGGACCGATTGGCCCTGCCCTTTCAAGCCCATAACTTTGCGGAGATGGGTGTTTTCTTATGCTGCCTCAGGAGCCAGCTCAGCCTTGAATCACATGGCTCAAGATGCACAATGTCGCCGCAGAACGACGCTACTCTGTCACTTGTCTTTGTGTTTGTCCAGCATTCTAGAACTGCACTCCGAGCTCGTTGCGCGGCTTTGAATAATCCGTGGCGATTGACAGATGACCGCACGCAATTTAGGCTCACTCCGTGCCTATTACAAAGACCCCGCCATTTTTTATGCGCTCGAATCCTCTTCTCTACGAGATCAACGCTTGGGCATGGCTCGAGCAACTTTCCGCGCGGCTTGGACGAACGATAGATCTCTCAGGGGTGCCCGATGCAGAGTGGGATTCACTAGCTCAGCTCGGCTTCGACGCTGTCTGGCTTATGGGCGTTTGGCAACGAAGCCCCGTCTCCCGTCAAATCAGCCTCGACGATCCCGCGAATGTCCCCGATTATGACCGCGCTCTGCCCGGCTGGACGCCTGCCGACGTAGTCGGCTCTCCCTATGCCGTGATGCAATACGTTCCAGACCCGCGTATCGGAACCTGGGACTCTCTCGATCGTGTCCGCGAGAAATTACACGCACGCAAGATAGCCCTGTTCCTCGATTTCGTCGGGAACCATACCGCTCTCGATCATCCTTGGGTGCGCGAACATCCGGAATTTTACGTGCAAGGCTCGAAGCAGGATTTCGAGAACGATACCTCTCTCTTTTTTCAAGCGAACACAACGCACGGCGCGTGCTACATTGCGCTGGCGAAAGATCCCTACTACCCGCCATGGAAAGACGTCGCGCAGCTGAATCATTTTCAGCCGGATATGCGCGCCGCTCACCTCGCGCAACTGGGCACTATCGCAAGGCACTGTGACGGCGTCCGCTGCGATATGGCCATGCTCCAGCTGAATGACATTTTCGAAAAAGGCTGGGCTCACCTTTTGGGAAACACGCCACCGCCTGCGAAAGAATTTTGGACGGAAGCCCGCAAGGCAGCTCCAAATCTGATTTTGCT
>PKWH01000092.1:0-5261 GCA_003131985.1 Acidobacteriota bacterium
GCGACGGTATAGCTGATGAAATAGTCCGGAGGCTCAGCCTTCGAAATACCCGCCATCGAGCGGTCAAGCTCTTCCTGCATGGCAGTCAGGACGGGAGGAGCCGTCGCCGGTTGCGGCGGACGGTCGCCGGCCACGCAAGCCCAAGCCGCTGTAAGGATGGCAATGCCGGCAAACAAACTTCTAGTCTTCAGTTTAGTTTTCATGGTTGCACAAAGCCTTACAGTCTAAGATAGGACGCCTCGAATCCAAAATGAAAAGCCGGGGAAAGAGCAGAGTCCCAGCGTGGAGACGGCACAAGGAGACTTAGATGCGCGCCATGGTCGTAAGGAAGTATGGTGCCCCGGAAGTTTTTGAGCCGCGGGAGGTCCCGGATCCGCAGCCGAAAGCGGGCGAAGCGTTGATCCGTGTGAAGACCATCGGCGTAAACTTTGCCGACCTTTTGCAGCGTATGGGAATTTACCCCGGAACGCCCAAGCCTCCCTTCGTTCCGGGACTGGAAATTGCAGGCGTAGTGGAAAAAATCGCCGAAAGCGGCGGGAAGCCGGCGGAAGGCGAGCCGTTGAGAGCTGGCGAAGCGGTTGTTGCTTTTACGCAATTCAACGCCTACGCCGCTTGGGCGGCCGTACCGGTGCGCCAGGTTTATCGGCTGCCCGCGGGCATGCCCTTCGACGATGCCGCCGCGATTCCGGTGAATTATCTGACCGCATATCACTCGATGTTTGCGATGGGAAACCTGCAGTCCGGAGACAGGGTCCTGGTGCACGGGGCGGCTGGTGGTGTGGGAGTCGCAGCCGTGCAGCTTGCGCGAGCTCGCGGCCTGGTGATTTTCGGCACGGCGGGTCCCACGAAGCAGGAATATCTGCGCAAGATCGGCGTGGACCACGCGATCGACTATGAGAAAAATGATTTCGTCGAGGTGGTGCGCAAGTTCGCGCCGGACGGAATCGAAATGGTGATGGATCCCATCGGGGGGAAATGTTTTTCGCGAAGTTACAAGTGCCTCGGCCCTACCGGCCGGCTTGTGGTGTACGGTCTTTCCGCCGCTGCAGGACCTGACGGAAAGCGGAGTTTGACCCGGGGACTCACAACCCTGGCCCAGATTCCCCGGTTTCATCCCATGAAGCTGATGAGCGATAACATTTCCGTGATCGGCGTAAATCTCGGACGCTTGCTGTCACGTGGAGCGATGCTGCGCGGCGAACTGGACGAAATTTTTCGCATGTACGCTACGGGCAAGATCAAGCCGGTTATCGGCAAATCGTTTCCGCTCGTGGAAGCTGCGGCGGCGCACAGATATATTCAGGAGCGCAAGAATATCGGCAAAGTGATTTTGACCGTAAAGTAAACGCAGCGCTATTGAGAATCTCCGCGAGTCGCGATCTGTGGATTGGTTCGTAATCGCTCCATCGTTATTCGTAGCCCCGGCACTATTTTCTCCTACCGATGAAAATTGGCAAGCAAGTGCCTGGCAGGATCGAAGTAAAGCTTTAGCGTGCCGCACGGGACCCGCTTAACTAAAGTCGCAACTCGCAGAAACAAATTCTAATCTCGCCGGCAATGCCTTCCGATAAGTGACATGACGGCGTTCACAGCCATCCCTGCGCCCGCGAGCCATAAGATTAAAATTTTCTGAGGAAGGTGTTTCAACCACTATGAAACAAGCCACCCGCGCAGAGATTCAAAATCAGGGTTATCGATCATTAGGCGCAAGTCTCGGGCTAAGGACGTTCGGTGATGCCCGGCAGTTCCGGCACCGCAAAAGCTTGAATAGTTTCATGCGCTCTGCTGCGCTGATTGCAATGCTTTGCGTCTCCGCGAGTGTTGTGCGCGGTGGCCCGCAGACGCGCACGACCACTACGCTCGCTGTGGCTCCGGGAACTTCTGTCTCGGCTGGAGCTCCGGTGACGTTGACCGCAACCGTGACGTTTACTAGTTCCGTTACCACGGGTCCCGTTACGGCAGGAACGGTGGTCTTCTGCAGCTCCCTGGATTGCGAAGACGCTACGATCGTCGGAACCGCGCAGTTGACTGCCGCCGGAACCGCCGCGATAAAGGTCACGCTGGGAGTGGGTGCACACACTATTTTCGCGGTGTATCAACAGGACGTTTTTCCCGGCAGCAAGTCCGCGAGCCAGGCTTTAACGGTTACCGCAAATGCCAATTATTCCTCCTTTACGTCGATCGCGGCGAGCACTCCGCCAAGTCCTTTCACATTAACCGGCACGGTGGCGGCTTTCGGCATCGCTCCGCCGACGGGAACAGTTACATTTTTCGACGTCACCAGCAGCAGCGTTGTGGGAACGGGAGCGCTCAGTCTCGCCACGCTCGGATCCACTTTCGTGCCTGCTGTCGGTTCGCCGGTGGCCGTGGGCTTCGACCCTGAGCGTGCGATCCTCGGGGATTTCAATAATGACGGGAAACTGGACATGGCGGTTGCGGTGGGCGTCCAAACGGCGGGGGCCGACACGATCAGTGTTTTGCTGGGCAATGGAGACGGAACCTTTCAGGCCAAAACCGGTTATGCTCCGGCGAATTTCTTCGCTGCATGGGTTTTAGCCGGCGATTTCAACCGCGACGGTAATCTCGACCTGGCAGTCGTGATCGCCGGCGATGGAGGCGCGGGAGATGGGACGGGGACAGTTAACATTTTGTTAGGCAATGGAGACGGAACTTTCCAGCCGCAACAAACTTATGTTGTCGGTAATCGGCCGAACTCGATTGCAATGGCCGATTTTAATGGCGACGGCATTCTCGATCTAGCGGTTCTGAACTCTGCCGACGACAACGTGACAGTGCTTCTGGGCGTCGGAGACGGGACCTTTCAGCTTGAGCAGTCTTGTACGACTGTTCAAGCTCTTCGGGGAGTACATCCAGAAGGCCTCCAGACCACGTGTGTCACGGCTACGTTCCCTGTCGGCGCTGACGCCTTTCAAATTGCGACGGCAGACTTCAATGCGGATGGACGAGCGGATCTGGTCGTGACGAATTCCGAAAACAGCACGGTTAGCGTTCTGCTGGGAGTGGGAGATGGAACCTTCCAGAATCAGGTGACTTATGCGGTGGGCCACGACGACCTTGGCATCGTGATCGCCGATTTCAATGGAGACGGAATTCCCGACCTCGCGGTTGCAAATGAAGAAGACGGTACCGTGAGTGTACTCCTGGGAATCGGAAATGGAACTTTTCAACCGCAGGTGACCTATACCACGGGAGCTGTTCCGCTCGGAATCTCAGTTGGCGACTTCAAGGGAAATGGAAACGCGGATCTGGCGGTCTCAAACATTGAGAGCAACACGGTGAGTGTGTTTTTCAACAAAGGGGATGGCACGGGCACTTTCCAGCCTCAAGCCGTTTTTCCTGGCGGGGGCTTTCCTCTGCAACTCGTCGCGGGCGATCTGAACGGCGATGGACTTTCTGACCTGGCGGTCGTCGACGCCAGCCAGTTTACCGGCAACGTCTTTAAGGCGACGATTCTTCTAGCGGCGCAGACCGAGACGGCAACAGCTACCGGCGTGGTAATAGCGGGAACCCAGAACGTGATGGCTACCTATCCGGGTGACACCATTCGCGCGGCCAGCCTGTCGGCTACCATACCAGTAGGGCCCGTCGCGACGACGACATCGTTGAGTTGTTCTCCAAACCCGGCCTTCTCTGGCCAATCAGTTACATGTACCGCAACCGTCGCGCCTATTCCTACGGGCGAAGATAGCGTGCAATTTTTCAAAGGCGCAACGTCACTTGGAATCGAGGATATCAATTCTTCGGGAGTCGCGACGTTCACAACAAGCAGCCTCCCGCTGGGGCCGTCGAGCATCACTGCGGTCTTTTCCGGAAGCGCGGGGTTTGCGACTTCGACCTCGTCCGCCGTGATTGTGCAAGTTAACGCCCAGACCGTCACTACGACCACGTTGGTTGTGGCGCCGAATCCAGCAACAGTGGGACAACCAGTCACGTTCACGGCCACGGTGACGCCAGCACCCACGGGTACTCCGTTGGGAACGGTGAACTTCTTTAATGGCGGAACACTGTTAGGAAGCGGAACTGTCAACTCTTCCGGAGTCGCAACATTTACAACCAGTAGCCTGCCGGCGGGGGTGTTGAGCCTGACGGCGGTGTTTTCCGGTAATCCCGGATTTGCCGGTTCGACTTCAGCCGCACGGAGCGTGACCGTCAACGCACTGACCGTTACTACGACCACCTTGACTGTCGTACCGAATCCAGCGACAGCCGGGCAATTGGTCACTTTGACAGCGACGGTAACGCCCGCGCCCACCGGCACACCTGCCGGTTTGGTGACCTTTAAAAAAGGCGTAACGGTGTTGGGAACTGGAAGCCTGAACGCTTCCGGAGTCGCAACATTCACAACGAGCAGCCTGCCGGTGGGAACGTATGGTCTCTTGGCCGCATATGCGGGCAACGCCGGATTTGCGGCTTCGGTTTCATCCGTCCAAAGCGTGACCGTCAACGCCGCGATAGCCACCACGACCACGCTAACTATTTCGCCCAATCCGGCTCAAGCGGGACAACCCGTCACGTTCACGGTGACGGTCGCGCCCCCGCCGACTGGCACACCTCTGGGGACGGTCAACTTTCTCAATGGTGCAACGTCATTGGGAATGGCTACGCTGAATAGCGCAGGAGTCGCGACCTTAACAATCAGCAACCTTCCCTCCGGAACAGATGTGATTACGGCTGTTTTTTCCGGCAATGCGGCATCGGCAGGATCGACGTCTGCTCCGGTGAACCTAGTGATCACCCCTACCTTTACGATCACGGCGCCAACCACGCCGATTACCGTGGCAGCCGGCAGTATGGTCACCGTCAATATCAACGTAGCGCCATTGGGGGGCTCTTTCACTAGCGTGGTTACCATGTCTGCTACCGGGCTGCCTGCGGGAGACACGGCTACGTTCAATCCGCCTACCGTAACTCCTGGCGCCGCGGGCGCAACGACGGTTCTGACGCTGGCGTTCCCGGCGAGTGCGCAGTTCGTTCCCGAACCTCGGAAGAACCAGCCGTTCGCGGCGTTCGGTTTTGCTCTTGCGGGGATGTGCCTCTTTATCCGCAAGCGCAAACAACTGGTCAAATCGTGGGGGATGGCTCTCGCTTGCGCGGCACTAGTGTGTGGAATGCTCGTGCTCCCCGGTTGCGGTACGACTGGTTCCGGAACAAAATCTCAGACCATCGTTGTCACGGTGACCGGAACGAGCGGTTCGGTGCACGAATCCACCACAGTCACTCTGATACTGAAGTAACGGCGC
>PKWH01000092.1:5276-19251 GCA_003131985.1 Acidobacteriota bacterium
AAATGATGAGGTGCGCATGAAAGGCATGCTTGGAATTCTGGTCGTGGCGTTGATTTCGCTCCTGGCCTACAAATATTACTTTGCGAATGCTCACTCCGATGGCACTGGAACGCCGGCGCAAACCATCAATATCGTCGGCGTGAAGAATGATCTGATCGCTCTGGCCCAAGCCGAGCGCGGTTACCAGGCCGAGCATGGAGGATTTGCGTCGCTGGATGATTTGACCTCGAACGGCGCGCTGGCCATGCAGAACAGGAGCCGCCAGGGATACACGTACGACATCGAGAATACATCCAACGGTTTCCGCGCGATCGCGCACTGTCCCGCTGCGACGAATCCAGGCTGTACGGATTACTTTGTGGATCAGACCATGGAAGTCCAAGCCGCCCCGAAGTAGCTTTGCGTCTTCGAAAAGTATCCTCACCAGAATTCGCCGCACCGCACAATAATCCCGCTAGCCCTTTCGCAGACATCTAAGGAACATCTGAACGCGCACCTGCGTACCTTTGTCTGAAGTTCAAGAAGCTGACAAAACATAGGAGAGTTCACATGGACCCAATCGGATTCGCTGCGGTAGTACTTGCATTTGCTGTTCCGCTGGCTGCTATTTATGCCTGGTACCGCGTTCGAAAACTGCGAACGGAAGAGCGCTTGGCGGCCATCGCCAAGGGGGTTTCAGTTCCCATCGCGGAGGAATTGCCGCCGCACGCGCGTTCGCGGAAAGCAGCAATTTTGCTTATCGCCGGCGGATTGGGCTATACGCTGACGTTTATGTGGCTGTCGAGATTTGAAACAGACGCGATGCAGGCAGCGGTGTTCGGCATCATTCCTATCTCGATTGGGATCGGTTACTTCATTGACGCGGTGCTGGTGCAGCGCGAGATGGGTCCAGCGGCCTGACCGAATTTCGCCCGCTCATCGGCGCAACCCTATTGGCGGCGGGTCAAGCCGCACGACCTGGCTGCGACGGCAATTTTGTCCCGCAACTCGGGCAATTCGCCCAGCCGCGCTCTACTGCATGCCCGCAACTCGGGCATGTGGGTTGCAATGGAGTGCCGCAATGTGGACAGAAAACAAATCCTGACGGAACTTCCTGGGAGCAACCAGGGCACGGTCTCGGCATGGGCTTGCGCAAGATAAAATAGAGAATGATGCCGATGCCGTCGGGAATGAAAAACGCCAGCAGCGTCCACATCACGTAGGGCATCCCGCGCCGCTTCGCATCGCCGTAGACGTAGCCCACCAGCAACACAAATACGATCATGAAAAGAGGAATGCCAAAGGCAAACAGGATTTTCCCTATCGGATTCCATTCGCTCATGTGCCGATCACCCGGCAAGGCAACCGCGAACAAAAGGATGCTCAGACAGAGATAAGCGACCACTCCAAGAATCCATGCAATCCGCGGGATCACCTGCAACTGTTTGTTAAATCCGCTCATGCCAATCTCCTTTCCCGCCTTTGCTGAAGTGACAAAAACACGGCTGCTGCACCACCCGTCATCCATATAACTGTCGTGAAGACTGCGAATCCCAGCCAAGCATGGTTCAAGCGAGGATCCAGCATGCCTAGTAACCCGCCGCTAACGAGCCGCACGACGGGCCAACTCATCAACGTGAGCGCCCAAGCAAACAGAATCACGCCGACCATCACAATCCGGTGCCAGCGATTTTCGACTTCTTCCGCAAATCGGATTTCGGCTCGCGCACGCGCGCGCTCCACAATCAGCGGCCTTGGCTGCGGAGTCGGCAGCCGGCGCATCCCGGCTGCAAGAAGGCGCCAGCTATCCAGTTCAGAAGAACACTCGGCGCAGGAGCGCGCGTGATTCATCACTTGCTCTTCTTCCGCGCGAGTGAGCGCGTCCGCAACGGACAGAGCCAGCAATTCTCGGATTTTCTCGTGATCGTTCATTGCCATACTTCTCCAGGGTAATGTGTTTCGAGCGTTTGGCGCAGCCTGTCGAGTGCGCGTCGCAAACGCGTCTTCACTGTTGAGAGCGGGATATCGATTACCTCCGCGATTTCCTCCAGCTTCATTTCCTCTTCGAAGCGCAGCGTGAGAACTTCACGGTGCGTCACGGGCAATAGATCGAGCGCTTGGGCCAGGCGGCTCGTGCGCTCGCGCTCCACAATTCCGTCGAGTACAGGACGTTCTCTCGACGGCAAACGCGTGGCTGCGGATTCTCCGGGCGCTCCCTCTATCGGCTCGTCCAAACTTTCCGGCCGCATGCGGCGCAGATGATCAATGGCAATATTTCGCGCTACAGTGAAAAGCCAAGCCTCGAAATTGCGTCTGGAATCGTACTGCCGGATCTTCTCGGCCACGCGGATCCAAGTTTGTTGGAAAAGATCTTCAGCTTCGGCCGGGTCACGCACCAGCCGCAGCAAATACCGGTAGAGGCGGTTTTGGTAGCGCGTGAGAAGCCCCGAAAGCGCGTCCAGGTCTCCGCGTCGAAGCTGGGCTACTTCGCTTTCGAGCCCCACTCGCCCCTCCCAATAGATGGCTGCGCTGCCTATCATATCTATACTACGGATGAGGCCCGCAAAAAGACTCACCCCTTCGCGCCTGGGGAGCCTGTAAGTCTTGTGTTATAAGTGAAGCTCGAAATACAAAGAGGGCTCCCATCGCACCTGCCAGTTCTTCCGCTCGCCTAATTTGTTTTCAGATTTCGCCGAATCCGACATTCGTGGATGAGGAAGTCTGCATTCGCGTGGTTGGCTTGCGGCCGCAAGAGCAAATTTTAATCCGCGCCACGACGCTGGATGACCTGGGCCGTCGCTGGACCTCGCAGGCGATATTTCGCGCCGATGCATCTGGCCCGGTGGATTTAGCTCTGCAAAAGCCTGTCAGCGGAAGTTATCGCGGCATATCCTCCATGGGGGTTTTCTGGTCTATGCGGCTCGAGGCGCAGGACTCGAATAAGCAGATGACATTTGCAAAGAAAGACGCGGTGCCCAATCGCGTGATGCTGGAGGGTGTAATCGATGGCTTGGTGGTCGCGTCGTCGGAGCTCCTGCGGAATTTCCAAGCCGGCGAAACGCAAACGCGCGATCTTAAAATCGGCGACGATAGTTTGGCAAACGGCCGCGGTAGTGGCGACGCCGCGACAATTATTGGGAAATTGTTCATTCCGTCGGGGCGCGGTCCGCGCCCGGTCATTGTGGTTCTCAGCGGCACTGGCGGCGGTTTCGATCTCGACAAAGCCGCTGTCCTCTCCCGCCATGGTTTTGCGACTCTGGCTCTGGCATATTTTGGGATTCCTCCGCTGCCGACCTGGCTGCATCGGGTTCCTCTGGAATATTTCGAACCCGCGCTCGGGTGGCTTGGGGCGCAGCCGGAAATTGACGCGCAACGCATCGGTATTCTCGGTGTTTCACGCGGCGCGGAGCTTGCGCTCCTTCTGGGTACAAAATTTCCCGCGATTCATGCTGTGGCCGCCTATGCGCCGAGCAGCGTCGCGTGGGCAGCCGGCGGCCGAGACGAGGCCACTGGCGAAATTATTCCGTCATGGACCTGGCAAGGCTTGCCTGTCCCGTTCGCGCCGATGCCTCTGCGCGGTTTCATGTGGCGTTCGGCTATTCCTGTTGCCGTTTTGCGGCGCCCGGTGATGTTCCGGAATCTGTTTCGCGCCGGATTGCGCAATCGCGAAACGATCGAACGCGCATCAATTCCGGTAGAACGGATGCGCGGCCCGGTTCTTTTGATATCCGGCGGCGACGACCATCTCTGGCCCGCGTCGGAAATGAGCGAAGCCATCGTCGCGCGGCTGAAGAAGAACAACTTCGCGCATTCAGTGGAGCATCTACACTATCCGCGCGCAGGCCACATGCTGCGCTACCCTTATTTGCCGACCACTTCGCGCGAGTCGGGGAACACTTATCTCCGCAGCGCGAAATTTTCCTTTGGCGGGACTCCCGAAGCCGACGCTGAAGCTCAAACGGACTCCTGGCGCCGGACCATCGCGTTTTTCAAGAGCAGCCTTTAGCGGCGAAAGCGCGCTTCACCCGAAAACCTTGCGTGGCAAGTGCATCCGCTAGGCCGCCAGCGGCGTGTGCTAGAATGTTNNTTCAAGATGTCCGCGCGCGCCTGGCTTCCTTTCCAAAGAAAATCGCGGAAGCGGACGCCCGCGTTGCCGCTTCGAAAGCCGAACTAGATCACAGCAAAGCCGCGCAACTTGCCACCGTCAAAGACCGCAAAAAATACGAGCTCGACGTTGACGGATGGAAAGAAAAGGTCCGTAAATATAAGGACCAGACTTCCCAGATAAAGACGAACGAGGCCTACAAGGCTTTGCAGCACGAAGTGCAAATGGCCGAAGAAGAAATTGCCAAAGCGGAAGACCGCTTACTGGAACAGATGGTTGCAGGCGAAGAGTATGACCGGCGGATCAAGATTTCGGAGAAATCACTGAAGGAAGTGGAAGAAGTAGCTCGCGGCGAGCGCTCCAAGATTGAAACTGAAAAAGCGGAGGCTGAAAAAGCTCTGGCGGAGCTGGAAGCCGCTCGCGCCCGCGTGACCACCGGTATCGATGAGAACATGCTGGATCATTATGACCGCATTGTAAAAAAGCATCACGGTGTCGCGCTGGCCGAAGTTCGCGACGAGAAATGCACCGCCTGCGGGATGCGCATCCGGCCTCACGTATTTCAGGAAATGCGCCGCTCAGACAGCCAGGAAATGTTTCACTGCGAAACTTGTACTCGCATTCTCTACTATTACGAACAGATGTCTTCGGCAGCCACGGTTGCTTCCGACACGCCTTCCTCCACTCCGGCCGGGCTCTCTCCGAAATGAAGCGCAGCATCGGCCAACTCCTTGTAATTTCGTGCGCCACCGAGGCTGTTAAGAAATGAAGCGACCTGCCAAACTCACGCCTCCGGGCAGCGCGCAATTATTTACAGACGCTCCTTTGGCTGGGCCGCCTGCGGGCGTTCACATCGCTAATATTGACGGCGCTTCGCGCGGGAATCCCGGCCCGGCGTCTTACGCCGTAGTCTTGCGAGATGCTTCCGGAAAAATCGTTCTCGAGCTGGCGAAGAATATCGGCCGCGAAACAAATAACGTCGCCGAATACTACGCGCTTCTCGCTGCGCTTGATTACGCGGCAACCCACGAAATTCACGCGCTCCGAATTCGGAGCGATTCCGAGCTTCTCGTCCGGCAGATGCAAGGCCGCTACAAAGTGAAAAGCCCGGATCTGAAACCGCTGCACGAACGTGCCGCGAAACTGGCCCGGCAGATTCAGTACTTCATCATCGAGCACGTCCGCCGCGAATTGAATACCGATGCGGACGCCCTGGCAAATGTCGCGCTGGATCAGGGCGGAACGACCGGCGGAGTCCACCGAGAAGGCGCAAAATCCGAAATACCCACTCGGCATCGCGAAGCGCAACTGCTTGCGGCGAAAGAAAATTCTGAACCTGCACACCAACCATCGCAGCGCGCGCGTTCCGCGTCGCCCGCCTCGCTTAAAATTCGCGCGCGATTTCTAAATGGTGTTTTAGTACCAGTGGAATCGCTGGATTTACCTGAAGGAAGCGAGGTCACGCTGGACGTCCGTAGACCATTGAACAAGTAGTGTTTACCGAGAAAATCAGCCTCTTCCACTTCTCATAGTTTGGTACCAACGCTCTATTGTTGCGCTTGGCCCTGGCCGATAACTTCGTTATGTCAGGGCCAAACCTGTGACTCCATTTCTCGACAAACTTCCGACGATTCTTGTGCTCGCTGTGCTGGTGGCGATATTTCTATCGCTACGCAAACATGCTCCGTCCGCTCGCATTCGGCTCTGGACCTACGCGTGGGCATTGATTTTTCTGCACTTCTTCGTTGAGGCATTCGAAACTCATCATGGCACGCTGGAAATAATCATTGAGTCGATTGACATCGCCGCTCTGGAACTTTCCGGAGTGGTCTTTGTTACGTCCATGATTAACGACGTCGAAATCCGGTCGAAACGGCTCGGCCTGTTGGCGCTGCTTGGCATTCCGGTGGTATTTCACGCGGTTGTAGCCAGCTTCGACTGGCACATTTTCCGAACGATGTCCGCGGCTCTTGCGCTTATCTTCTTCGGCGCCGCCATCTTCGCGCTTCTGGTTCACGCACCGCCGCCGCGATTCAGCGTTTGCGTGGCCGTGATTCTTACGGGCGCGGGAATCTGGGCGATCCACGATCAACTGCGCGGTAGCCCGGACTTCGCCATCAATGCCATCTTGACGTTCTCTTTCGGATTGTGCGGGCTACTTTTCTGGAAGCGGTATCCCAGGATTTCTCCCGGGGTAATTGCAGTGTCGGGAGGGTTTCTCGCTTGGGGCGCGGTCTTCCCGGTGGGCGCGCTATTCGATCACTACTTGCCAAAGCTGCAAATGAATCCGGAATTGTGGAACGTCCCGAAATATTTCGTGGCTTTCGGCATGGTGCTAACGCTGTTGGAAGATAAATCCAGGATCATCGAACAATCCAGCACGCGCGAACACGCCGAGAACCTTCTGCTTCAGCGTCTTTCGCACATCACGTCGCGCCTTCTGGCGGGAAAAGATCCGGCGGCACTCTGCAACGAGGTCGCCGCAGCCGTCACGGACGCGAGCAGTTTCACCAAGGCTGCCCTGCTGCTCGCTGCGGAAGATCGATCGTTCCACCTCGCGGGCGCAAATGGGTTTTCGTCAGCAGAATCCGAAGAGCTTGAGGAGCGCGCGAGAAATCTCACGATCGAACAACTCAAGGGATTGTGCGACAAGGAAAATCAGTTAGGAAACAATTCCTACCGCATGGCGCACCGCGAGAACGAAGTCCTGGTCCCGCTGATTTCATGGCGAGGTTCCTACGTCGGATGCTTGTTCCTCAGCGGCACGGAACTCGGAGAAAGCCCTGACGTATCCGAAATGGTGAAGCTGGAAGTTCTCGCCTCCGATCTTGCGGTTACTATCGAAAACACCAGGCTGCATCATCAGCTGGTGCGAGCGGAAAAACTGGCTGCGCTCGGCCAGTTGGTCGCCGGAGTGGCTCACGAATTAAACAATCCGCTCACCGGAATTATTGGCTATTCGGAATTGCTCGCCGAGGAAGTGCAGGGCGAGAAGGTCGTCAAGCGCCTGCAGAAACTGGGGCACGAAGCGCATCGCATGAAGCGCATCGTGGACGGCCTGCTGCGTTTTGCCCGCCAAAACAATCCCGCAGCTCGCGCTGCCGATTTTGAGGCCGCCTTGCGCGACGTCATACAGCTTCGCGAATACCACCTGCGTAAGCTGGGCATCGCCGTGGAATCACAGATCGATCCTGACCTGCCGCGCATCGCTATCGGCGAGGACGAATTGAAACAAGTTCTGCTGAATCTTCTGAACAACTCGATCGATGCGGTGGAAGAAAGCGCAAAACGCTCCATCCAGATTCGCGCTTCGAGACATCAGAATACTGTTGTGATTCAGTTCGAGGATTCAGGCCCGGGATTTGCCGACCCCAACCGCGCGTTCGACCCGTTCTTCACCACCAAGCCCGTGGGCAAAGGTACCGGGCTCGGCCTTAGTATTTGCTACGGTATCGCGCAGGAATGCGGGGGCGAAATCGTTCTCTCGAACAAGCAGCCCTATGGCGCGAGCGTCGTGCTGGAATTGCCGGTCGCTGTCACTGCGGCGCATCCTAGCATCGCGCTCACTTCCTAAGCGCCCCGTAAGAAATTCCCATCAAAAATCCAAGCGATTCCCTACTGGATGGTTTTCAAAACGTAGGAGCGGTAGAGCGTGTCGCGTTGGGCGGGGATATAGCCGGCGTCGGTGATGATGCGGCGAAGCTCCGTTTCATTGGTACGATTGCGGACCCCTGCGGCGTACACTACATTCTCTTCAATCAAAATGCTGCCCACATCATCGGCGCCGAATTGCAAGCCGACTTGGCAAATTTTTATTCCCGGCGTGAGCCAGCTCGATTGAATGTGGTCGATGTTGTCGAGATACAGCCGGCTGATCGCGAGCGTCTTCAGATAATCGAAAGCCGTCGCCTCCGGAATTTTCTTTCCCAGCGGAGTATTTTCCGGCGCGAAAATCCAGGGAATGAACGCCGTGAACCCGCCCGTATCTTCCTGAATCTGCCGCAGCAGCTCGAGATGGTTCACGCGGTGCCGCGCTTCCTCCCCACAGCCGAACATCATGGTCGCCGTCGTGCGCATCCCCAGCGAATGCGCTGCGCGATGCACCTCCACCCATTCTTCTGACCGGCATTTCAACCGCGAAATGCGCGCGCGTATTTCGTCATCCAGAATTTCGGCTCCGCCGCCGGGGATCGAATCGAGGCCCGCATCGCGCAGCCGCGCAATCGTGTCGCGCAGCGAGAGTCCCGAAACTTCGGCGATGCAAGTAATCTCCGGCGCCGAAAAACAGTGCAAGTGAACCTGCGGATACCGCTCCTTGATCGAGCGCAGCATGTTTTCGTAAAACTCAATCCGCAGATCCGGATGCAAGCCGCCTTGCATCAACAAGCCGGTGCCGCCCAGTTCCAGCATCTCATCGATTTTTTCGTAAATGGATTCCAGCGGCAGAATGTAGCCGTCTTTCGCGCCTAGCGGCCGGTAGAAGGCGCAGAACGAGCAGTACTCCGTGCAAAAATTCGTATAGTTGATGTTGCGGTCGATCTGATACGTGGCGATGCGCCCGTCGGTCTTCTTGCGGCGCACTTCGTTCGCAGCCATGCCGATTCCGATCAAATCGTCGGATTCGAAAAGGTCCAGCGCTTCCTGTTGTGAAATGCCCATTTTCGTTCGTCCTTACCGGCATTCAAATCAAATAAACCGGATTGTTGATCCGCACGACGCCTTCCCGCAGCACCGCGCCGTAAACGCCCAAGCAGCCTTGGTGGCGAAGGGCCACCGTGTGCAAAACCTCTGGCGTGGACGCCGCAGTCTCCGGATCGAGCGCGATCATCACGCAGCGCTCGTTTTTTTTCACCAGCTTCAGCGTGACGGTGTCGCCGATCTGCAGCTCGTGCCCGATCAAGTCGTCTTCGTAGTATGGCTGATCGTTGTCCCAGCGCACATAAAAGTTAGCACGAAACCGCCGCGTGTCGAGATCAATACCTGTTTCTTTCGAGAGCGCGCTCGCCGTGCTCAATCCCAGCACGGNNCCTTCCGGCGTGGTCACTTCGATCGCATAACGCGCCGTGTCGGGATTTTCCTCTTCAATCGCCGGCGGGTCCAGAAAACGCGGGCGAAAAAGAATCAATTCGGGGCCCTGCCGTCCCGTCATCCACGGAAAATCCGACCGGTTCCGGTTATCGATGAAGGCAAAAACCCGGTCGCCGATCATTCCGGCGAAACCCACGCGCGCTTCTTCCAGGTCTTCCCCAGCCATACTTTTCACCGGATAGCGCCGCAGGATGCTCAGCTGGCCAATGCGCTCCAAACCCTTACACTCCGTGCCGGGCTGCCACTCTGGCCGTTGATTCGAAAAATTCCAACGGGCGAGCGCGCGGAATCAATCCCGCCGCGGCGGCCTTTTCGTAATAGAGGCGCAAGCCGGCCAGATATTCCTCTTCCAGATCGAAATGAATGTTTTCGGCGAGGTAACGTTCCAGTGCACTGGCCGGCAGATTAAGTTTCAGCGAGGCCCCTTCCGCGATTTCTCGAAGCCGCTCAAGCCCATACTTCTTCGACGCTTCGAAATCAGCAAGAATTTCCGGAGTCATGGCATCGCGCCGCGCGGTCCAAATCGCAAGCACGCAGGGCTTTCCGGTTAACTCCCGCCATTGGTACGCGACGTCATACACGAACAGCGTTTCAAATCCCGGCACCGGCGCGTTTTCCGGATCACCCTTGCAGCAATCCTCGCCGCTGGGAATTTTCCCGGCGAGCTCGTCCATTTTTACCGCGATGCGCAACGCGGGGTCGCCAATTACCAGAGCAGCGTCGGCATGCTTCAGCATTTCAGACGGGTCAGGCGCTGCATCCACAAATTCGGGTTGAATTTTCCAGTACTCGGCCGCGAGCAGCCGGACCAGCGCGGCGGAGCTCCGGGAACTGGTATCCAAAGCGATGCGTTTTACTTTTTCGATCGGCCTTTTCGCCACCAACAAAATGCTGCGGACTTCGCCTTTCGCCGCCACGGCCATTCCCGGCAGCACGACGACATTGTCCATGCGCTGATACTCGATCGCGGGAATGATTGCAACGTCAACATCGCCACGCCGTAGCGCCTCGGCGCATTGCGACGGCAGCGTAAACGAAAGATCGTATTTCCCGGTCAACGGGCCATCCGTGAATCCCCACACCAGCGGCGCCGTATTCAGAAACTCAACGATGGAAATTCGTAGTTTTGCCATATTGGATATTTAAGTACGCGAAGCTAAAGCTTAGCACAGCGATGCTCACCACGCCTTCGACGGAAACCTGCGAGACGGCTCAGAGTTCAGAATCCTAGTTACGGCGCGGTCAGGAACCCCACCACTTCGTCTTCCGTCGGAATCTCCATTTCATGTTTGACGCCAGCCTGGTGCGAATCGGAAGGTTTCCATCCCTCTCCCTTTCCCAAGACTTCAAACGATGCGAACGCATAGGGGATTCCTTCGCACCCAAGCATCGAACTCGCGTTACAAATATCGAAATGCAAGTGAGGCTCCGAAGAATTTCCGGTATTGCCAAGTAGCCCAAGCACCTGGCCACGCCGAACTTTGTCGCCCACTTTCACGCGCAGCGACCCCGGTTGCATGTGCGCGTAGAACGCATAGAGTCCGTCGCCGATGTCCATGATCACGTGATTGCCGCCAATCGTCGCCAGCGTAATCGGTATTGCCAGCGATGCCGCTCCCGGCGTGTTCTGCGCAAGGCCGTCCTTGGTCTCCGTCACCATTCCGTCCGCCACCGCCAGAATTTCGTGTCCGTACGCGCGATAATTCTTGTTGTCCGCCGGATCTCCTTGGTAGGTTTTCCCGTCGGGATAGAGTTCCACCCAATCGATCGCAAAGCGCTGCGAGATATAAGCGCGCCCGTCGATCGGAATCAGCGCGCGACGGTGCGCGGAGGTATTCGACGGGCCGTTTCCCGCCACCCAATCGTCACCGGTCAATGGCGCGCCGATCACCGCTACCGGCTTCTTGTCCACTTGCGTCGCCGGGGTATCAAATGCAAATCCCTCTGGATAATCGCCGATCTTTACCGTGATTCGCTGCCTGATGGAAGCCGGAACGGCACTCAGATCGTCAAAGTCCGCCCACATGTACACCACGGCAAATCCACCGGGACCAATTTTTGATTTTTGCGCCGCCACTCCACCCGGATGAACCACCATTCCATCGAGATCGGTGCCGGAAAAACTCGCGAGTGATTTTTGTCCGCCACTTTCTGAAATCACGTCCACCTGCGTGAGTTGGCAAACTGCATGGCCATAGTTCGAAACGTGCAGCTCATATACAAGATGCCATTTTCCATCAGCCTTAAATGCCGTGGGCGCGATCGGAATCACAATGTCCAGCGGCACGGTCAGCGGCTTCGGCGTATGTTCCGCAGTTTTCGCCGAATTCCCTTCGGCAGCTTTGGCCGCGTCGCCGCGTTTGAACGAAAGCGGCTGTGCCGGAACTCCAGTTTGTGTCCAAGTGCCTACGATCTCCGTCCCGTCCTCGTTCATCTTTCCTTCGTACACACCGCCAATTCGGCTCACTTCAAACCTCACCCCGCCCTCGGACAGCGTAGCCTTTTCAATCGGCAACGTTGCGCCTTGATCTACGCTGTTTAGCTGTCCTGCCAGCTCTCCATTGCTTGTCTTCGAGATCGTTACCACCAGGTGAAGGCGTCCGCCCAGGATTCCTTCCCAGGTTCCTTCCAAGCCGCTTGCAGCGGGCGCTTGCTGCGCCATCGCGCGGCCCCCTGAAAAACAAGCAAGTGCCATTGCTGCAGCCAATAACACACGGGTGCAAGCTCCCACCAACTTCAAACCGGGCGCGATCATCACTTTCCTCCGCTTAAGGGCGACAGCATTCTACCCCAACCGCAAAACTACGCACCCAGCTAGTGCAACCGGTGAGTATTAGCCCGGCTGGACAACACAGCCGCACCATGCGTACCCTCAGCCGCTAGTTAGGTTCTCCCTCTCGATGCAATCCGACCAATACTTGGGGTGGTTGGCGTTAGCGTTGACGCCGGGTCTCGGCGCTCGCTCGGCTGGCAAATTACTTCGCGAAATGGGCAGCCCGGAGGCGGTGTTCAACGCTTCGTTGACCACTCTCGAAGCCCACCGCTTGCCTGCTGCCGTCGCGCAGGCAATCCATACACGCCAGTCTCTCAGCGTGGCGGCAAAGGAACTTGCCCAGGTCCAAGCCGCGGGCTGCCGCCTGCTCACATGGGACGAGCCGCAGTATCCTCCACGCCTCCGTGAGATTTATGATCCCCCGCCCCTTCTGTATGTTCGCGGAAACATTGAACTTTTGAGCCGGCACACAATTTCTATCGTCGGCTCGCGTCGTCCGACCCCTTACGGGAATCAAATGGCTCTGCGGCTTGCAAAGGACTTGGCTAATTGTGGTCTGGTGATTTCCAGCGGCCTGGCTCGCGGTATTGACTCAAGTGCGCACCGGGGCGCGCTCGGGTCCGACACTGGCGCGACCGTGGGAGTACTCGGTTGCGGCATCGATGTGGTCTATCCCAAGGAGAATAAGAAAATTTTCGAGGAAATGGCGCAACGCGGCGTAATCATCACTGAATTTCCCATGGGCACGTTTCCGGCGCCTCAGAACTTTCCCATACGCAACCGGATTCTTGCCGGCATGGGCCTAGGCGTTCTGGTGGTCGAAGGCGCGCAGTACTCCGGCTCGCTGATCACAGCTCGCCTCGCCATGGAGTTTGGCCGCGAAGTCTACGGCGTCCCTGGCAATGCCACACAACCCTCCAGCTACGGGCCGAATCAGCTTATAAAGCAGGGAGCCAAGCTGGTGACGTCGTGGGAGGATGTGATCGAGGAGCTGCCGACCCCAGTCCGGTCCGAGCTTTTGCCCATCGAGTCGGCAAATTCCGAGGAGCGGGCTGCGTTGGTGCAGCAAAGTCTCGCTCCAGCCGAGCGGACTCTCTATGACCTTTTGACTGAGGATGAATCTCGCCATATAGACGATTTAGTCGAACTTTCCGGCCTCACTTCCTCGGAAGTCCTAGCCGCCCTATTTGACCTGGAGCTCAAAAGCGTGGTACGTCAGTTACCTGGTAAGCAATTCCTCAAAGTCCTGTTGTAACCTTCCAGGGGATTGCAAGCTAGGATGGGGAGTGCGTTAGTACCCTCGGGTACGGGTACCGGCATTTCAGAACTGTTCACAAGGAACACGAAAAGAGAATGGGTCGATCACTGGTAATCGTAGAATCGCCCGCGAAGGCGAAAACCATAAATAAGTATCTCGGCCGGAACTACACGGTCAAGGCCTCCTATGGCCACGTGATGGATCTGCCGAAGAAGACGATCGGTATCCTTCTGCCCGGCGAGGAAAACGGTAAAGCCAAAAAGAAGAAGCGTAAGTCCAAAAAATCCAAAGGCGCGGACGCGGCACCCGAAAAGAAGGCGCCCAAGCCGGTAGTGATCACTGCCGGAAATATCTTTGAGCCCACCTACCAAGTAATTCCCGGGAAGGTCAAGGTCATCAATGATCTCAGGAAAGCAGCTCAGGGTGCCGACGCAATCTATCTGGCAGGCGACCCGGACCGCGAAGGTGAAGCCATCTGCGCGCACCTGGAAGAAATTCTGAGCAATCCCCGCGAATACGCCAATCTGAAAGAAGAAGCAGACGAGAAGCCGAACGGCGATGCTCCAAAAGATATTCCGAAGAAAGAAACGAAACTCAGCAAAGCAAAATTAGAGGTTCCGCCAATTTACCGCGTGATGTTTAACGAAATTACGCAGAAAGCCATTAAAGCCGCTTTTGAGACGCCGTCGAAAGTGAATGCGAACTTGGTGGATGCGCAGCAAGCCCGGCGCGTGCTCGATCGCATCGTGGGTTACAAAGTCTCGCCGCTCTT
>PKWH01000168.1 GCA_003131985.1 Acidobacteriota bacterium
GCGAATCCATTTTACAATGTGTTGTACACGTTTATCGAGCCGTTCCCGGTCGGATTGGTGATCACGTTGATTTCGGCAGCGGTGCTGAGAAAAAAGGCGCGGCGGGAATCGGCGCAGAGTGCCGCGTTGGCGTGAGGCACTGGCAATTTTCGCGCTGTGACGCTTGAAGTATTCATGAATGAGAGAAGTCTCTGCGATTGGGGCAATTTGAAATTGAAGCTCTGTATTCATATTTAGCGGACAAAACTTTATTAAGAGAGAGAGGAAAAAATGGCTAAAGTCACTGGAATTGGCGGCGTATTCATTAAAGCGAAAAAGGACGGGAAAGCTCTCGGCGAATGGTACAAGAAAAATCTCGGCGTCAAGCTTGAGGACTGGGGAGGCTGCGCCTTGGAGTGGACCGAGGACAAAGCAGAGGATAAGGGTGCTACGGCATGGGCTGTCGCAGAGCCGAGTACGAAATGGTTCAGCCCGAGCGAATCGAGTTTCATGATCAACTATCGAATCGACAATATGGACGAAATGATCGCGCAACTAAAGAAGGGCGGCGTGGCGATCCAGAAGGGTCCCGAATACCACGAGAACGGGAGTTTTGCGTGGGTAATGGACCCCGAAGGAAACAAAGTCGAATTGTGGGAACCGAAGCTCTGGGACGAGAAAAACAAGAGGTCCTAGGTAAGCGGTTACTCACGCGTTTGTCTAGCGACTTGGCGGTGAGCGAGATAGTCGGCGACGAGCAACGCGGAGCCGGTGATGGCGAGAGTCTCTAAAGCTTCGGACCAGTTGCCAAAATTATGGGGAGCGGCGAAGAGCGCGGGGAGCCATACGAGCAACAGGAAGACGAGGAGCATCGCGACGGTCAATCGAGAGGCGAGCAGGGCCTTGAAGCCGGTGAGTAGGGCGATGGCGGCAAGGGCAAACGCGAGGGTGGTTGCGATGGCCCAGAACATTTGTCCAGGCGGAATCCATTTCGGAACGAAGCCTGCTGTGGCGGAGAGATAAAAAAGCTGTTCGAGGGCGAAGGAGATGAGGCAAAGAGCGAAGGCGTAGTAGCCGATTTGAGCGAGTCTTGTGTTTCGAGGCGCGGCGGTTGGACCGGAACTCGCATAGAGGATCAGTGCGGCGGCGACGTAGGAAAATTGTTCGAAGAAGTTGCCGTAATTATTGTAGACGAGCGGCTGATGGATGATGAGCGGTACGGCAAGCAAGGAAAAGATTAAGTAGATTGCGCCGAGTGCGACGGCGCCAGCTTGTGTGGTTCTCGGCCATAGAACGGCTAGGCCTGCAAGGATTTCGATGGTGGCCACGATGTAGGCGAGAATCGCGTGGTGAGGAACGGCGGCAAGCTGGTCGTAGTTATGCGAGGCCAAGGCGCAGATGCCGGTGGCGATTGTCGCCAAGCCGAAGACGTAACGTCCTAGAGAAAATTTCATTGCAGCGCCTTAGTCGGATTAGTGCGGACGGCTTATAGTAACCAAATTCATTTGCGGCACCTAGTTGTATCGGAGCGTTCGACACCGCCGCGAGTTTCAATCGCGCTTCGAGAGAACTCCGGCGTCGCGCGGAAGGATCAGCTACCCGCCAACAAGCGGCTCAGCCGTCGAGTGAAACTTCGCCAAAGAGTTTTTTTCCCGCCGTCGAAGTGTAAAACCCGAAAACGGCGGCAGCAAGGAGGAGGAGGAACACGAAAAATGTTGGTTGCGCGTACCAAGCCGAAAGGTGCGCGGTGAGGGGATACGAGTGCAGAATGAAATGCACGCACAGATTCACAACAAGCGCGAGGAGGCCAAACCGAATCAAAACCACGAGCGCGACGCTACAGAAGACTAATTGTAAAGTCGTATACAGCACCGGCTGATCCCCGCGGACTGCCAGAGGGATGGAGGGGAGTAATATCGTAACCAGCACCGCCAACCACTCCTTGCGCAGGCTTAGCCGGATCAGAAAGAAAATGAAAAAGCAGACAAGCGCCAGAAAAACAGCGGACACTATGTTCAGCAGAAGGCCGCCGATCATGATGTGGAGGCCCGAGAAGCTCCCATAAGCTACTAGGGAATCCGGCGGAACGGGTATCTTTCCCATCCAGGATGGAACCATCCACGCCGCGTTTTGCGCGACCGCCAAAAAAATTCCCGCGACAATTCCCACCAACAGATCGCGCCCCACCAAGGGGTCTCGCATCTGCCCCGCCAGCAACCTGCTCCAGGAAATCAGCGAACTCGGCCACCTTTTGCGGACATGCGGTTCGAGCGCGACGTACAGCAGCCACACGAGCGCTCCATAGATCAATCCCCACCCAGTTGTAATCGAAAAAATCATAAATTCCGACCGCGCCGGAATATGATGCGCGAGCAAAAGCCCGGCGGACCAGATCAAAAGGAAGGTCAGTAGGGCCAACCGCGTCGCTCCACGCGGGTCGCCTCGCCCGGAGCGGACGTTGCTACGCGCTAGCACTATTCCCAACAGAACAATGCAGAAAAATACCGTCGATATGATCGCGGTACCGATCGATTCCCCGATACTTCTTTGTTCTTCCTGCATACGATTCGGTATGGTCCAGGAGGAAACCAGATTGAAATAGACTGGTACACGGTGATACGACGCCGCTTCCACGCGTAGCGGCAATTCCGGATGCCCGGGCCATGTCCCCTCCCACGCCGCTCGCGTGTCGCTTGTCACCAGGGGCGTCCACTGCGGCGCCGTAGCCTTGAAGCGATTCGCGTCCAGCCCTGCGGCGGCAAACAGCCCGTCCCAATTCGCCGCAGTTGCCGTCTCTGCCGAGGTATCGAGCTCCGGCGGCACGGCCTCAAATTTCAACAGATGTCCCTGCGTATCGAGAAATATCCGACACATCCCTGAAATTGAATTCGGAGGATCCTCCGGCTCCACGGAGGGAGCGGGATCAAACGTGGCGCTCGACATGAATTGTGGACTTTCCCGATACCAGAACACTACGGTCGGAGGAACACCCGAGGACAGCTTGTTCCAGCGCGTCAGGCTGCTGTCATTCTGCTCGATATAGTCGAAATATTCCGGCGACAACGCAAATGAGTAAGCGGCATCCACCGGCGTCGCGGTGTGCCCTAATTCGCGGGCCAACTCACGCGCTTTTGCCGCCAGCACTTCGGGCGGACTTGGCAATGGGACAAGGTTTGGCAATTGCCGTTTCTCCGACAGAACGGCCGTCGCCGCGAGTCCAAGAACTATCAGCAATAGGCAACCCCAGGCAATCGCCGGCCGCAGACCTTCGTTTTCGCCCGCAGCGGCCACCATTTCTGGGGAAGGCGTCTCTCCCGCCGCCAACGCTGCCGCTAACGGATCGCCTCCCGGTAGAGCGGCGGCAACCTTCAGCGCAGTGGCGGGCCGCCTGGCGGGATCCTTGTCGAGGCACCGCAGCATCACTCGCTCGACGAGAGGATCAATTTCCTTCAGTTGCGTCGAGGGTGGAGCGGGCGCGCTCTTTTCGCGCAGCCGAGCCATCTCTCCGAACGTAGCAGCTTCGTACGGGCGCTTGCCGGTGAAGATTTCATACATTACGAGGCCGAGGGAATATAGATCGCTCTTCGCACTGATTTCCCCGCCGGAAAATTGTTCGGGCGACATATACGCGGGCGTGCCAGCGCGCGCTTCGTCGCCCTGAATTTCAGTAGAAAGTCCCGCAAGTCCGAAATCCGTGATGCGGGCGCGCCCACGTCCATCGAGCATGATGTTGGCGGGCTTCAAATCGCGGTGGATGATGCCGTGTTCGTGCGCGGCTGCCAGTCCCGCGCAAACTTGACGTGTGATCTCTACAGCTTTATCTGCGGGCAGGCGGCCGATGCGCCGCATCAAGGAGGCAATATCCTCGCCATCTACGAATTCCATGGTAAGGAATGTCTGGCCGTCGATCTCGCCAATGTCAAACACACGGCACACGTTGGGATGAGACACTTGCCGTGCCAGGCGCACTTCGCGCGTAAAGCGCGCCAGCGCTTCTTCGTTTCGCGCCAAAGATTTTGGCAGGAATTTCAGCGCAACGGTCTGTCCGAGCTTTAAGTCCTCGGCGCGATAAACTTCTCCCATGCCGCCCTTGCCGAGCGGCGAAACGATTCGGTAACGGTCAGCGAGCGTAGCGCCTGGAATGTAGCGAGCTTCGTATCCAAAGTTCGAAGTGTGTGAAGCAGTGCGGTGCGAACCCGGCTCGATGCGTGGCGGCGCATCCGCAGCGCGAGCCGCGCCATCCGCTTGGTTGGCAGGCCAGCCAATGCGCGTCACTATCGGAGGCGTCAGAGGATTTTGTGAGCCGGATGTGCGTGTCAGGTCCTCTGGTCGCTGAGCGAGATCCTCGACTCGAAGTCCAGGCGAGATGAGTTCGCCACGCGCGACAGCAACAGTATTGCTGGTCCTAAGGTTGGCGTACGTAAGAGGGTCAGTCCAGACTACCTCAAAGATTTCTTCTTTCTCCTCCTTGCCCTTGAAATCCATTTGGCCTAGGGAGGAGCAAATTACGGTTGGATCCTGTTGGATCGCTCGATGGACCGACGTCGAAATAAGAATCTGACCCGGACCCGTGTGCTTCGTAATTCGTGCAGCTACATTAACCGCATCTCCGAATAGGTCTCCTCCCTGTAGAAAACAACTTCCGTAGTTAATACCGATTCGAAGTTGCAGACGGTCGCGCTGCGGCAGCTTTTCATTCATGCGGTATAGCTTGCGCTGCAATTCGATTGCGGCTCGTACGCAAACGAGTGGATCGGAGAATTCCGCCATCACTGAATCGCCAATCGTTTTGACAACCCGTCCGGCGAATTCGCGGACGGTACTTGCCCCTAGTTGCGCATGGCGGTCAACCATGGCGAACCCGGCGGTGTCGCCATACCTGTCGAAGTATTTTGTGGAGGCTACGACGTCCGTGAAGAGAATCGCGGTGTTCGTCTTGTGCTGGCGCAGCTGTTCGTCGATTTCGGCGCGTGCCTTGAGGAGCCGATCAATATTCGTCTCTGGCGTATCCATTCAGCTTTGCAACGTTTCGAGTTAGGCTCGGCGTGAAGTGACTCTGGGCTGGGATTCTCGCACCCATTTCCGCGCATGGCAACGTGTCGAGGCACTTCTTCCGAGGCGGAGACTACGTCGGCAGCTGACGAACTCTTCGACTGACACCTCACGTCAATCGACGCCCGGGGGTGAAATTTGCGGGTGCCGCATCCGTTCGGTGTTTGAAGGGTGCGGGATTTGGGTGTCGGTGACTGATGCGTTCGTTCCGCGGCGGCTGCGGCTAACTACGAAGCTGGGGCGTGGTACAGTTTTGAGACGGAGGGAAACGATGAAATTTCTGCGACATTTATTGGTGATGCTGATCTTTAGCTGCGGGTTCGCGCAGTTCGCGATGGGGCAGCAAGTGTTGAAGGTGAGGATTGACGCGAAGGAGTTGGACCGCGCGCTGCTCTTTCAAAAGCTCAACGAGCATGGGGCGGATCACCATATGAAGTTTGTACTTGCGAACCAAAACTACGATTACCGGATTGGTTACGGGACGGGACAAGCGGGCGGTCCGTATGGTCCCGTGGCAACCGCCTCGGTGACGAGAGTGTTTGACGCGAAAGGCGCTGAGCTTTTTAATTTTAATCGCGACGGGCGCAAGACAGATGCAGGCGCTGCGAATGC
>PKWH01000071.1 GCA_003131985.1 Acidobacteriota bacterium
CATATCTGCTTCGCGATTGCGCTTTGGAATGAGGAAGACGCGATCCTGAAAGAACGTCTCTTCGGCCTCACCAGTACACAAGGAAATCACGGCGAGGACGTAAAGGAATACTATTTTTATCTGGATGCCACGCCAACAAGTTCCTATCTAAAGTGCCTGTACAAATATCCACATCGATCGTTCCCCTACGATCAACTCGTTCGGGAAAATGCGAAGCGCACGCGCCTGCAACCCGAATACGAACTGGTGGACACCGGCATTTTCTCCGAGAACAGATACTTTGATGTCTTCGTCGAATACGCCAAAGCCTCATCCGAGGATATCCTCATCCGCATAACGGCCTGGAATCGCGGTCCGGACGCGGCGCCACTCCATTTGCTCCCCACGTTGTGGTTTCGGAATCGATGGGATTGGGGCGAAGGGTACGACAAACCGCAAGTGGCAAGGGTTCCAAATTTTCAGGGCGGGGAACTATTCGCCCTGAACGAGTTTCACTATGGCAAGCGCTGGCTGATAGCCGAGGGCAAGCCCGAACCGCTCTTCACCGATAATGAAACCAACACCGAGCGGTTGTTCGATACTAAAAATGCTTCGCCTTACGTGAAAGATGCTTTCCACCGTTACCTGATTCAGAACGAGCGAGACGCTGTAAATCCTGCGATGACCGGAACGAAAGCGGCCGCACATTATTCCGAGGTGATTCAACCTGGGAAGAATCTCACGATTCGTCTTCGCTTACTCGATCAGGACCCCGCGCAAGACCACAAATCAGCGCGGGATTTTTTCGGTCCAGCGTTCGATCAGGTCTTTCAACAAAGATTGAACGAGGCGGACGATTTTTACAACGAGCGGGTGGGTCACTGCGCCAGCGAGGATGCACACGAGGTCCAGCGCCAGGCTTTTGCGGGGCTGCTTTGGGGCAAGCAGTCCTATCACTATGACGTTCGTCGCTGGCTTGAGGGCGATCCCACGCAGCCGCCTCCACCGCCTGAGCGTCTTGACGGCCGGAACCACGTCTGGACACATCTCTACAATTCCGACGTGATATCCATGCCCGATAAGTGGGAGTACCCGTGGTATGCGGCCTGGGATTTGGCATTCCATTGCGTGGCGATGGCTCTGATCGATCCGGACTTTGCGAAAGAGCAACTCGTGCTCTTCATGCGCGAATGGTATATGAACCCCAACGGCCAATTGCCGGCCTACGAATGGAATTTCTCCGACGTGAACCCGCCCGTGCATGCTTGGGCGGCTTGGCGCGTTTATAAAATCGCGGGCCGCGTACAGGGAAAGGAAGACCGCGAGTTCCTCGTCCGTATGTTTCACAAGTTGCTGATTAATTTCACCTGGTGGGTAAACCGCAAGGACCCGGAGGGAAAAAACGTATTCGAAGGCGGCTTCCTTGGCCTCGATAATATCGGCGTTTTCGACCGTTCCCAGCCCCTCGGCCCCGGAAATTACATCGAGCAATCCGACGGAACCAGCTGGATGGCCATGTATTGCCTCGACATGCTGGCGATTGCCATGGAGCTCGCTCACCAGGATCCCGCGTACGAAGACGTTGCCAGCAAGTTTTTCGAACACTTTGTGTATATCGCGCAGGCTATGAACGATATGGGCGGCCAGGGAGTGGGCCTGTGGGATGAAAAGGACGGTTTCTATTACGACGTTCTGCACTTGGGGCAATCCACGCCCGTGCCTATGAAAGTTCGATCGATGGTCGGCTTGATTCCTCTCTTTGCGGTCGAAGTTTTCGAGCCGGAGGTTTTGGAGAGATTGCCGAATTTCCGCAAACGAATGCAATGGTTCCTNNTACGTTTTCGACGAAAACGAGTTCCTGTCGCCTCACGGAATCCGAGCTCTTTCGAAATTTCATCTCGACCATCCTTTTGTACTCACGGTGGACGGGCACTCAAGCGCCGTTGACTATGAGCCGGCCGAATCTACCAGCGATCTTTTTGGAGGGAACTCAAATTGGCGCGGACCGATCTGGTTTCCCATGAATTTCCTGCTGATAGAGTCACTCCAGCGCGTTAATTTTTATTATGGTGACGGATTTAAGGTGGAATACCCCACGAATTCCGGCCACCAGATAACGCTCGGGGAGTCCGCTGCGGATATATCTCGCAGACTCTCGCATATTTTCCTGCGCCGGGATGGGGTCCGCGCGGTTTACGGCGATGAGCCACTTTTTCAAACTGACCCTCTATGGCGCGACCTCATTCTTTTCTACGAATATTTCCACGGCGAAACAGGCGAGGGGCTGGGCGCGAGCCATCAGACGGGTTGGACTGCGCTGGTGGCCAAACTGCTGCAGCAGAGCGGAGAATGAAGCGCGGGATTCTGCAAGAGCCTTCTACCGCGGCCTAAGAATTTTTCGCTTTGGTTTCCACAATTTCTATTAATACTTTTTTCCCCTGCTGCGCCGGCGCAAGAAAAAAGTTTATGCGTGTGCCTCCGGCTCCCGCACGTGTTGCAGGGTAGATAGGATCCAAGGCAAATCGGGAACGTAGAATGTCCGTGGCGCGGTCTACATCGCTCACATAGACTTCAATTTGTTGAATTCCTTCTCCAAATTTTTCCAAAAACCGGGCGATGGCGCCTTTGCTCCCTGGTTCTCGCGTCGTCAAAACATCGAGTTCGACGTGAGTCTCAAAGTGTAATTCAAATTCCCTAGCATCCTGGTCCGCAGGAACTTCGGCCAGCGGCGGAGAATTGTTTACGGTGCGGATCTTCTCGAATGTTTCCGGCTGCACGGCAATTCCAACCACGATGGAAGCCGGCCCCAAATCCGACCGACTTGGCGCGTTTGGTTCACCGGGCAAAATCAGCGCGCGAAAATCAGGATCTCTGAGCCATTGTTTTAGCAGAGGTGTGCACAGACTGCTGCCGGCGAGATAAAGTCGCATCGCGGCTTCCGCCCTGTTCTGCGGATCGCGATGCGCCAGTTGAGGAATCCAGCGAGCGATATCGAGGGCGTCTGTCACGTGCGCAGCAGCCCATTAAGGCATGGCGTGCGGAGGTTGAACCGCGTTGATATTCGAAAGTGCGACGTAAGTCGTTTTTCCAGCTGGCACGGTGATGCGTACATCCCATTTCTTCCGTGCGTCGCCCGCTTGCGCAGCGATGTCGAGCGTGCTGAGCCAGTAGGTTCCCGGAGCGATGCCGTGCAGGTATCCGTGGCCTTCCAAATCCGTTTCCGTACGCGCGGCGAGATACTTTGATTCCGCAAGTTCTATCGTGTGGCGATGCAGCTCGGCCGTGCTGTTTGCTTCGATCGTATCCCACTTATGCCCCGGGTTCACGTCTTCCAGAGCGAGATCGATTCCATCCGTGCTCGTAGGATTCAAAACCAGGAACGCCCGGATGGCAGCGTGATACTGCTTTACCTGTTCGTCATATTTAGCAGGGTTTTTCTTCTTTTCGGCGGGCGTATATTTCGGCACTGGAAACGGAACGGTTTGATCTCCGGACATTCTATCTACATAAGCCTTGTAGAATTCCGGTACGTTCATCACATCGTCCGCGTTAAGTTTCTTGATGAAATCCTCGCCTGCCAGATTTACCCAGTGATTCTTCTTCATCCACGCTTTCAACTCCTTCGAAACATCCAGCTTGTCGATGAACGCATCCATGGCAACCAGCGGAAACGTCACCGCGGCTTCCTTGCCGATGTCATCGAAGCTTTTGCGCAGCAGGTAGAAGGTGAGCCCGCGCACCGGTTCGTCCGTGCCGCTTGACGGCGTCGTTTTTGCGACGAACTCAATCGTGCTATTTTGTGCGGCCGCTTGCGGCCCCACAGCCAGAATCGCGGAAAACAGGAGACACGATGTCCAGATTCCAATTTTCATGATGGTTATCGTAGCAGAATGGCAAGCCCGTAGGTATAACGTGGTCGGAAAGGTAAACCCTTCGTCCGAAATTTCTTGGTTTAGCGCGGGAAACAGTCCGCCGAGAAAAGACGTCAGCAGTAGAAGCTGAAGAAAGTAAAACTCAGTAAAGGTGGAAGGTTACTTCCACAGTTTGCCGGACTGCAGCGGGTTTTCCGTTCGGGCCTAGGGCCGGTTTAAACCGCCAAGATCGAACCGCCTCAATCGCTTTTTCGTCAAGGCCCAATCCCACACCTTTCGCAACGCGGACATCTGTCGCGCGTCCATCAGCGGTGATGATGGCCGTAATAAAGACGGTTCCCTGATATTTTGCCTTCACCGCTTCGTCGGAGAACTGCGCCGGGGGACAATAAACGCAAGCCGGTATGCCGTACCCGCCTGTGCCGGCGTTAAATACTCCGCCTCCGGCTCCCCCACCTTCACCTGGCCCGACGCCTCCGCCGCTGCCGCTTCCAATTCCCGTGCCATTCCCAGATCCGATTCCATTGCCACTGCCCGGCCCGTTCGAATCGTTCGTCACCTTGGACATGGGGTCGCCCCAGTTCGACATATTGGGGCTCGCTAATTTCATGTCCGGCATCCCGAGAACAGTTGGAGTCGCCGCGAACTTAGGATTGTCCGGCGGCTTCACTTTGGGCGGCACGATTTGCGTCAAACTAAACTTCGGCAGTTTGCCTTTGCTAGCAGGCAGCAATTCGTGCGCGCCGCCTCCTCCGCCACCACCCGCTTTCTTAGCTCCCGGCGGCAGTTTCGGAAGATACGGCGAAGTGATATCGAGGGGAGTGACGACCATTGTCTTTGCCTGCGTGGTTCCCGGCGACATCAGTTCCGACCAAAACGGAATAATAATCAGCACGATCACTACTACGTGAAACGCCAACGAAAGCGCCTGCACGCGCGTGAACTGAGTATTTTTAGACCAAATCTCTGGAACCGCTACCGGCGCGCTGGTGGTTCTGAGAGGAGCCAGCTTTCGCGGTGAAATTACGTCGCGAACGTTCTGCCAGAATCCGCCGAACCCTGCATTCCAATTGACCAATAGATCGGAATTCACCGGTCCGCGCGGCGCCGAACGGAAAAATTCCTTGAAGTTGTCGCCCAGCCCTTCGCCAAATTCAGGATTCTTGAATACATCAGACTTCCCACTTTTGATGTTGGCGGGCCGCTCCGAGAGGAAATCCTTTATATTGGAGAAGAAGTCTTTAAACGCAGAGGTGCGTACCGGAGAAGGCAGGCGCCCAATCCTCAGTGTAGGCTCGGTGGTTGATCGACCGGCGTCGTCGAGTCTAGAAGTAAAGTCTGGCATAGGGCTTACCTAGGGTCCCCCGTCACGGCTCTACCAGTAATTAGACGCTCCAACGTGAAAAAGGATGTACGGAGCCGGGCGGCTGACACCGTTCGAGATTCATTGTAACATACGGTTCTCAACTGAGGCTTCCAGTTTCCCGGCCTGCATCAGTGGAAAGGGCTTTTACTCCCTATTAAATGTCAGAAAAGCGCGACCTGAAGAGTACGCTGAATCTTCCCAAGACAGATTTCCCTATGAAGGCGAAGCTGCCCGAGCGNNTTCGTCTTTCACGACGGCCCCCCTTATCCGACCGGTGAAATTCATCTCGGCACAGGCCTGAACAAGATCCTGAAAGACATGATCGTTAAGTCAAAGACCATGGCAGGGTTCCGAACGCCCTACGTTCCGGGTTGGGATTGCCACGGCTTGCCCATCGAAACAAAAGTTGAGAAGGAACTGGGCGGCAAGACGGACAAAGTGTCCGCAGCTGAGTTTCGAAGGATGTGCCGGGAATTTGCTCTCGGCTACATCGACGCACACCGGCGGGAATTCAAGCGCCTGGGTGTGTTCGGCCAATGGGAAAAGCCCTACCTCACAATGGACCCGAGTTATGAAGCCTGCGTCGCTAGCGCCTTCCTCACATTTCTCGAAAAAGGCTACATCTACCGCGGGTTGAAACCGGTTTACTGGTGCATCTACGACCGCACCGCTCTAGCTGAAGCCGAAGTCGAATACGAGGACCACACCAGCCCATCGATCTGGGTGAAGTTCCCCGCTGTTACTGGCGAGAAATCTAACAAACTCGGGTTGGGCGCCGATGTCAGCGCGTTAATTTGGACCACCACTCCTTGGACGTTGCCGGCAAACCGCGCGCTCGCGTTTCACCCGGATTATGAATATGTTGTTGTTGAGACTCCGGCCGGCAAACTGCTGCTGGCGGAAGAAAGACTCAGCGACCCTGAATTGAAAGTGCTCCTCGCGCTGGAATCGGGTGGGCCATTCATCAAGGTTGGAAAAGGGCGCGAGCTCGAAGGCGTGCAGTTTCAGCATCCGTTCCTCAAAGAGTTGCGCGTGCCGGCTGTTCTCGCGGATTACATCACGCTGGATCAGGGTAGCGGAATTGTTCATACCGCTCCCGGCCACGGCGCGGAAGACTTTGCAACGGGCCAGAAGTATGGCCTCGAAGCCTACGCTCCGCTCGACAACGACGGCCGCTTCGTTGAAGGCTTGCCGGAATACAAGGGCAAAACCGTATTCGAAGCGAATCCGGCCATCATCTCGCTGCTAACAGAGCGAGGAATGCTTGTAGGTGAGAAGAAATTCTCGCACAGCTATCCGCATTGCTGGCGCTGCCATAAACCAGTGATTTTCCGCGCTACCGAACAATGGTTCATACAACTCGATGGCGGCAGCGCAACGGTACCCGCTCCAAAGGCGCCCGCGTTGCGCGGCCGCGCGCTGGAAGAAATCAAAAAAGTGAAGTGGCTGCCGACGTGGGGTGAAGAGCGCATCCATAACATGATAGTGGACAGGCCCGACTGGTGCATTTCGCGCCAGCGCTTCTGGGGAATACCGCTGATTATTTTTTATTGTGACGCTTGTGGCAAGAGGCTCAACGATTTCAAGGCGCTGCGCAACGTTATCCCGTTTTTTGAGCGCGAAGGCGCGGACGCATGGTACACGCATTCCGCCGAGGAGCTTTTGCCGCCAGGAACCAAGTGCGCCTCCTGCGGTGAAGCAAAATGGCGTAAGGAGACCGACATCCTCGATGTATGGTTCGAGTCCGGCTCAAGCAATTTGGCCGTACTTCAGAAGAGGGAAGGGAAGCCTCGCGCGGACGTTTATCTCGAAGGACCAGATCAGTTTCGCGGATGGTTTCAAAGTTCGCTGATGGTTGCGATTGGAGTCGATGGCATACGCCCGTACGATCAGGTAGTCACGCATGGATGGACGCTCGACGAAAAGGGCCGTCCGATGTCGAAGTCGCTCGG
>PKWH01000033.1:0-278 GCA_003131985.1 Acidobacteriota bacterium
GCTCTCACCTTCATCACGCTGTTTTTCACCTTCGTCATCTTCTCGACCATCCTCTTCTTCATGGTGAAATACCGCCGGCGCGCGGAAAACGAGCGCCCTCCAGACACCGAGGACAACCTGGGGCTGGAACTGACTTGGACGATTATTCCAACTCTGATCTGCGTGGGACTATTCCTCTGGGCTTCCAGCTTGTATTTTGAAAACTCTCGTCCTCCTTCAGCCTCCACTGAAATTTTCGTAATCGGCAAGCAATGGATGTGGCACATCCAGCATCCCGA
>PKWH01000033.1:343-3203 GCA_003131985.1 Acidobacteriota bacterium
TGCGGAGCGGATCATGCCGAGATGCTTGGCTGGGTATACGTGATGTCGCCGGCGGATTACGCCGCGTGGCTCGCGGGCGGCTCCTCGAGCCAATCGATGCAGCAAGCGGGCGAAACGATATTCAACAAACTCGGCTGCGCTTCCTGTCATCTTTCCGACGGCACCGGCCGCGGCCCTTCGCTCGTTGGAATTTACGGCAAGGAAGAGGCGCTCAAGAGCGGCGACAAGCGCCTCGTTGACGAAGCTTTCATTCGCCAGGCCATCGTGAACCCTAATTCTGTCGCTTTGCCGAAATACCCGGCGATCATGCCCACCTTCCAGGGCCAGATCAACGAGGAACAAGTGCTGCAGCTTGTCGCTTATGTGAAGTCTCTCGCCCCGGAAGAAAGGAAGACGGACGGCAAATGAGCACCGCCACCATGGACGTTCCAGAAGTTCCGACTGGGTCGCGCGTCAATTATTTGAACGCGCAATACGGCGTGAAGTCGTGGCTTTTGACCACGGATCACAAGCGCATCGCAGTTCTCTACCTCGTTTCCATCACGCTGATGTTTTTCGTCGGCGGTTTTTTTGCCGTCCTGATGCGCTTGCATTTGATCGAGCCGCAGGGCGCGCTCGTTCAGCCGGAGACCTACAACAAGCTTTTCACCATGCACGGCGTCATCATGGTCTTCTTTTTTCTGGTGCCATCAATTCCGGCCACTCTTGGGAATTTCCTTGTACCGCTGATGATCGGGGCCCGCGACCTTGCCTTCCCAAAGCTCAATCTTCTTAGCTGGTACATCTACGTTGTCGGCGCGTGCTTCACGCTCTATGCCGTCATCTCGGGCGGAGTAGATACCGGATGGACGTTCTACACGCCCTACAGCAGCAGCTTTTCTCATACTTCGGTGATTCCGACGGCGCTGGGCGTTTTTATTACCGGATTTTCGTCCATTCTTACCGGGCTTAATTTTGTGGTCACCATTCACAAAATGCGCGCGCCCGGACTCACCTGGTTCCGCTTGCCGCTATTTATCTGGGCCATCTACGCTACCAGCATCATCTTTATTCTTGGCACCCCGGTGATCGCTATCACGCTTTTCCTACTCGGGCTCGAACGCCTTCTGCACATCGGTATTTTTGACCCCGCCATCGGCGGCGACCCCATCTTGTTCCAGCATCTTTTTTGGTTTTATTCTCACCCGGCGGTTTACATCATGATTTTGCCCGGAATGGGCGTGATGAGCGAATTGGTTACTTGCTTTTCGCGGAAGCGTATCTTCGGCTACAGTTTCATCGCTTTTTCCAGCCTTGCAATCGCGATTATCAGCTTCCTGGTTTGGGGACATCACATGTTCGTTACCGGCCAATCGATTTACGCTGGGCTCATTTTTTCCGTGCTCAGCTTCTTGGTCGCGATCCCCTCCGCGGTGAAAGTTTTCAATTGGACCGCGACGCTCTATAAAGGTTCCATTTCCTACGACGCCCCCATGCTCTACGCGCTGGGATTTATCGGACTCTTCACCATGGGCGGCCTAACCGGATTGTTTCTCGCTTCGCTTGCCACGGACGTGCATTTGAACGGCACCTATTTCATCGTGGCCCATTTCCATTACATTATGGTTGGTGGCGCTGTGATGGCCTACCTGGGAGGAATTCATTTCTGGTGGCCGAAAATTACTGGGCGTCTCTATCCGGATGGCTGGGCGCGTTTTGCCGCGCTGGTAATTTTTGTGGGCTTCAACCTGACTTTCTTCCCGCAGTTCATGCTTGGATATCTTGGGATGCCGCGACGTTTCGCTGTGTACCCTGCGGAGTTTCAGGTGCTCAATGTCATGTCGTCGGCAGGCGCATCCATTTTGGGAATCGGGTACTTGATACCGCTAATCTACCTGACGTGGTCCATGCGGTACGGACCGGCAGCCGGCCCGAACCCATGGGGAGCGAAAGGGCTGGAATGGACAACGCCTTCGCCTCCGCCAACTGAAAATTTTGAGGAGATTCCCGTGGTGACCGAAGACGCTTACGACTACGCGCACAGTACGGTGACTCGTGGCTGACATGACGGTACACAACGCGCACCCGCCGGGGTTTGCGCATCAGTTCGAGGACATGCAGCAGCAGCGCGAGGCCGACAGCCTCGGAATGTGGGTCTTTCTTCTTACGGAAATCATGTTCTTCGGCGGGCTCTTCGCCTCCTACATTGTTTATCGCGCGCTTTACCTGCCTGCTTTCGAGATCGGCAGCCATCAACTCGAAGTTAGATTCGGGGCGTTGAATACTGCTGTGTTGATCTTAAGCAGCTTGACCATGGCCCTTGCCATACACTCAGCCCAAGTCGGCAAGCGCAGGGCGCAAGTAGCGTTTCTAATCACGACCATGATTCTGGGCGCGGCGTTCTTGGCCATCAAGTTCACTTTCGAATGGCACCACGATTACGTCGAACATCTGGTCCCCGGCTTCGGCTTTGTAATCCGGCCGGAATGGGGCGCGGCCGGCCAGCACGTGCCTATGTTCTTCTGCTTTTATTTCTTTATGACTGGATTGCACGCATTGCACATGATTATCGGAATCGGCCTCCTCACCGTTCTTACGGTCATGGCGCACCGAGGCCGTTTCACGCCGGAGTATTACGCGCCGCTCGAAGTGAGCGGCCTCTACTGGCACTTCGTGGACATCGTGTGGATTTTTCTCTTTCCGCTGCTCTATCTCATCGGAGGGCGTTATCCGGGAGCCGGGCACTAATGTCCGAACACATCGTATCGGTAAAGCTATACATTGGAATTTTCGTCGCGCTTCTCTGCCTCACGGCGCTCACCACCGGCGTTGCCTACATAGACCTCGGTGCCTTTAACACCGTCGCGGCGCTGGCCATCGC
>PKWH01000228.1 GCA_003131985.1 Acidobacteriota bacterium
CGGGAGCTTGCTCCCGCTTTCTACTCCCGGACGCGCCTTGCCGTAGCAAAATCCCGTAGGGGCACAGCATGCTGTGCCCGCTGATGCGCCGCCCTCGCCGACAGGAAACCGCCCAGTCCCATCGTACGCCGCCGCGTTGTTTCTCGCAGCGCCAGGCCCGTCCCGTGAATCCCGAAGGGATTCATCCCAGAGGGATTCATCCTGAGTGCATTCGCGAAGGGCCGGCTCTCTTGGGTTTAGAATTTGCCTCACACACGCCTCAAGCCCATAATCGCATTCTTGGAATTAGAATTGGCGCGGACTCATGGAGACAGACGGAGCTGAAGAAATAACATCGCAATAGCGAGCGTGCCCTGCTCGCGCTTGAAAAATTATGACCACCAAAATGAATCTCGCAAATCGGACGGCAGTGCTCACCGGGGCCGCAAGCGGCATCGGACGCGCCATCGCCGTTTCACTCGCCCGCCGCGGCTGCAACCTCGCACTCGCCGACGTGAACGACGCCGGACTTTCAGAAACCGCGCGCCTGGCGCAAGCCGATTCGCCAAGTTCGCCTGCTCCGGCATCGCGCATGCGCATCACGCAACATCATCTTGACGTTGGAGACCGCAGCGCCGTCGCAGCGTTTCCCCAAGCGGTGCTCGCCGCGCACCCCTGCGTGGACATCCTCATTAACAACGCAGGCGTCGCTCTCGGCGGCACGTTCGAAGCGGTCAGCGAGGAAGACTTCGAGTGGCTCTTCGCGATCAATTTCTGGGGAGTCGTTCGCATGACGCGAGCGTTTCTACCTCTGCTGCAAAAAAGTGACGACGCGCGCCTCGTCAACATTTCGAGCGTGTTCGGCCTGATCTCGCCGCCCGGGCAAACGGCATACTCGGCCAGCAAATTCGCCGTGCGCGGATTTTCAAATTCTCTGCGCCACGAACTCGTGGGTTCGCACGTCGGAGTCACCGTCGTTCACCCCGGCGGCGTCGCCACTTCGATTGCAGACAACGCCCGCGTGCCGAAAGACATGCCTCCGGAAGAAATCGCACGCCGCAGAGCCACGGCAAAGAAAGGCCTGCGTATGCCGCCCGCACAGGCCGGCGAAATTATTGTGAAGGGAATCGAACGCCGCTCGCCGCGTGTGCTGGTCGGCAATGACGCAAAGCTCCTCGCATTCGTCGAACGCCTCGCGCCCAAATCGTATATGAAAGCCCTCGGCCGTTTGTTTCCCAAGCCCTAACACGTGGCCGCGATTCTGTGGAGTGCGGGAGCTTGCTCCCGCTTTCTTCTCCCAAACGTTTTGCCGTAGCAATATCCCGTAGGGGCGCAGCATGCTGCGCCCGCTGTAGCGCAGCCCATAATGCGTCCGCGAAAGCGGCGGCAAGCCGCCGCACTCCAAACCGAGCCTCGCCGCGATTCTGTGGAGTGCGGGAGCTTGCTCCCGCTTTCTTCACCAAAGCGTCTTGCCGTAGCGAGATTCCGTAGGGGCGCTGCTTGCTGCGCCCGCTGTAGCGCGGCCCATAATGCGTAAGAGCCAAATACTTTGGAAGAGTGCGAGTTTTCTGAAGCGCGTTTCTCAAAAAAGTGAATCAGCAAACCTTCTATTCGTAATGCAGCGCAACCATCGGATCCACGCGCATCGCTCGCCGCGCCGGTATGAAGCACGCGAAGAGCGCCACGGCGCAAAGCAAAACCGCCACGCCCGAAAACGTGATCGCATCGGTGCTCGTCACGCCCAGCAGCGCGCTGCTCAAATAGCGCGTCAGCGCAAACGAAGCTGCCAATCCCAGACCCACTCCGATGAAAACCAGCCGTAGCCCGTGTCCCAGCACCAGCCGCAAAATATCCTGCTTGCTCGCGCCCAGCGCCATGCGCACTCCGATTTCATGTGTGCGCTGCCGCGTGGTGTAAGCCGTGACGCCGTAAATTCCCACCGCCGCAAGCACCAGCGCGAGCAGCCCAAATGCGCCCACAAACGTCCCCGCAATCCGCTGCGGAAAACTGGAAATTTCCTCGCTCGATTGGAGCGTAGTCACACTGAATACGACCAGGTCGGCATTCAGTTCATGAATCGTTTGCTCCACCGTCTTGCCCATCGCCAGCGGATCGCCCGTCGTTCGCGCAATCACATTCATCGTCGAGCCGCCCGGCTGATTGAGCAGGCTAACCTGGTAATGCGGCAAATACAGGAACGGCGTTGGCTTTTCATTCAGCCCGGTCACCTTGCTGTCGCGCGCCACCCCGACCACCGTGAACCATTCGTGCGTCAGGTCCGAGTTCACTTGCTTGCCCAATCCTTCCTGATTCGGCCAGTAGCGATTCACAAACGCTTCGTTTACGATCGCCACGCGCTGCGAACTCATGTTGTCCTGCATCGTGAAGTCGCGCCCCTTCACCAGTGGAATTTCCAAGGTCTGGAAATAGTTCGGCGTGATCATGGCCGCCTGCGTCTCCATCGATTCGTTGGCCTGCGGCACGAAGCCCTCCGGCTTCACGCTCGACGATCCCCCGAACCCCAGCGGCAAGCGGCTCGACAGCGCCACCGACCGTATCCCCGGCGTCACTTCCAGTTTCGCCTCCAACTGACGATCGAATGCCGCCGCTCTTTCGTCCGAATATCCCGAGGTAAACACGTCGTAGGAAGCCACCATCACGTTATGCGCATTGAATCCCGGATTAATGCTCTGCGCGCTCAGGAAGCTGCGAATGAATAATCCCGCGCAAATCAGCAGCAGCAGCGAAAGCGAAATTTGCGTCACCACCAGCCCGCTCGCCAGCCGCGCCTTCCCCAAGCTGCCTGACGCGGTCCCCGTATCCTCCTTCAGCACCGCTCCTGGCGATAAGCTCGACGAGCGCAGCGCCGGCAAAATCCCAAAAATCACGCCTGTCAGCAGCGAAATAGCAAACGCCGCAAACAGCACCGCGCGATCTATCGGAACGCCCAGCGAGATCGGAAAATCCGTCGTCGGAATGAATTTCATAAACGTTCCCGCGGTCCAAGTGGTGATCAGCAGCGCAACCACGCCTCCCGCCAGCGACAGCAGCAAACTTTCTACCAGCAGTTGCCGCACCAGCCGCCACCGGCTCGCACCCAATGACATGCGAATCGCGATCTCCCGCCGCCTTCCCACCGACCGCACCAGCATCAAATTCGCCACGTTCGCGCATGCCAACAGCAGCACCACCCCCGCGATAACCATCAGGATCGGCAGCAGCGTCGCCAGAAAAAAATTCAAGCCAAACGGGCTGCGCCACAGCGGGTACACCGACACGGTGCTGTGCCCTCTGTGTTCTTCGGGAAAACTCTTCACCTCCGGCTGCAACAGCACCGTCATTTCCTGTTGCGCTTTCTCCGGCTGCACGCCCGGCTTCAGCCGTCCAAACGCGAACAGCCAAAAATAGTGATGGTCGTGAAGCAAGTCGCTCCGCGGCACGATTTGGTCCACCATCATCATCGGAACCCAAATCTCCGTTCGCACCCCCGTCTGGCTGCCCTGAAACACCGCCGGCGTTACGCCCACAATCGTGAACGGATGCTGGTTTATTTCAACTTGCTGGCCGACTACGTTCGGATTCGCGCCGAAATGCGTTTGCCACAGCCGGTAGCTGATCACCGCCACGGGCGCGCCGCCCGGCTTCAAATCTTCCTCGGGCAAAAAGCCGCGCCCTAATATCGGCCGCACGCCCAGCACATCGAAATAGTTCGCAGTCGCCACCATGCCCCACAGCCGCTCCGGTTTTCCAAAGCCCGACAAACTCATCGACGCGATGTTGCACGCCGTGATCCCCGTAAAACTTTGTTGCCCGTTCCGCATCGCTTGGATATCAGGATATGTAAACGCGAACGGGTTCTCATCGGGCTTGCTCAGCGTCAGCGCCACAACCTCATTCGGGCTGGCAAGTCCGGGAACTGGATTCAGCAATGCCGAATTCACCCAACTAAAAATCGTCGTGTTCGCCCCAATCCCCAGCGCCAGCGTCAGTATGGCAATCACCGCAAACCCCGGCGCCTTCGCAATCATCCGCAAGCTGTACCGCACGTCTTGCCATATCGAACTCATCCGCGCCCCTCCAAGTCCAAGTACCCGCCACAACTCCAGTTATATGTCCGACTTATTCATAGCATGTCCCCGCCCATATAAAGGCCCCCTTAAGCCAATGCTGCCGCACCCCTTAGCGCGTTTACCCCATTCCCAATCCCGCCCACCCGTCCGATACTGGGACGCGCCATAGCAGGACCGAACAAAATCCTCAGCGAATGCTCGCCCCGGACCTTCCTTGCCGTAGCAAGATCCCGTAGGGGCGCAGCATGCTGCGCCCGCTGAAGCGCCACCCAGGCTCAACCAACGCCATAGACCCGCCTTTCGTAGCGCCTGCGTCCCACCGGCTCCTTTGACTTTGCCCCCGGGGTCAGCGCGAACGCGCTTTGCCGTAGCAAGATCCCGTGGGGAGCCGGATGCTGCGCCCCTAGGAAAGCGCCTCACATCCTGTGTTTTATTCGTATCGGATAGCAGCTAACGGGTCAATGCGCATGGCACGCCGCGCGGGGACATAGCAGGCTACCAGCGCAATGAACGCAAGCAGCAATGAAGTGAAGATGAACGTCACCACATCCGTTGGTTTCACGCCGTATAGCAGGCTGGCCACCACTCGCGCCAGAGCGAACGCACCGGCGAGTCCAATGGCCATGCCCGCAAGAACGATCTTCATCCCGGACCCCATCACCATTTTCAGCACGCTGTCCGGCTGCGCACCGAGGGCCATGCGCACTCCGATTTCATGCGTACGCTGCGCTACCGAAAAAGCGGTCACGCCGTAGATGCCCAGACCCGCCAGCAACAGTGCCAGCGCTGAAAAGGCGCCGAGCAAAATTGAACTGACGCGGCGAAGCCCGAGCGATTCGTTCGCTAACTGATCCACGCCGATGATTTTGTAAATCGGCTGATCTTTCTCTACCGACCAGATCGCTTGCTCCACCCCCGACGTCAGGCTGGACGGGCGCCCGGAGGTGCGCACGACGAAAGCAACCACCGGAAGAGTAATCTGTGCAAACGGTCGAAAAACGTTGCCGCGAACTTTTTCCTCCAGCCCAAAATCATGAATATCGCTCACCACGCCAACCACTTCCCACAAGTCGGATTTTTTCGAATCGCCGAAGTTCAACTGCTGCCCGACGGGATTTTGGCTGCCGAATTCTTTGCGCGCCAGGGTTTCGTTGATAATCACAACTTGCGCCGCGCCCATGCGGTCTTGCTCGGTGAAAGCACGGCCCTTCAATAACGGGATTCCCATGGCCCGAAAATAATCCGGCGTAACCAAATCGGATTTTGCGCTCGGTTTTTGGCCCGGTTCCGGCTCGGGTTGCCCTTGGACCGTGAAATCGGCTTCGCCCCAGAATCCGCTCAAAGGCATGAAGCCCGCAGCGCCCACGGATTCCACGCCGGGCAATTGTCTGATTCGTTGCATGGCGTCATTTACAAATTCGACGCGCTTTTCAGGCTTGTCAGACGGATACTCGGCGGTCGAGAGAAACAATTGCGCCGAAAGGATATGGTCCGCATCGAATCCCAGGTTCCCGCGCAGAAGATTTCGGAAGCTGGTGATCAGTAATCCCGCGCCGATCAGCAAAACAAGCGCCAGGGCAAATTCGCTGATTACGAGCAAGCCGCGGAAGCGGCTTTCGGACGCGCTCGCCGTTGTGCCTCGGCTCGTTTCCTTCAATCCTTCCCCGGAGGTAGCCGCTTTGAAACCCAGCACGGGCGCGAGGCCGAACAGCACCCCGGTCAGCAAAGCGGCAAGCAGCGCGAAGCTGAATACACGAGCGTCCGTTGGAATGCTGCTCACTTGCGGAATGTTCAAATTCGCGATGTTATTTGGAAAGATGGCCAGCAGAAAGCTCGTAGCTCCGTTCGCAAACAAAAGTCCCAACGCGCCGCCTGCCAGTGACAGCAAAAGGCTTTCCGTCAGAAACTGTCGAATCAAACGCCCCCGGCTGGCGCCCAGGGCCGTCCGGATGGCGATTTCCTTTCTCCGTCCCGCAGCGCGCGCGAGCATCAGGCTGGCGATATTGGCGCAGGTAATCAGCAGAACGAATCCCACCGCGCCAAGCAGAATCAGAAGCGGCGTCTTGACGTCGCCTGCGATTTGTTCGCGCAGAGGAATCAGGTTCACACCGTTGCCCGCGTCGGTTTGCGGGTGCTCTTGCGCGATTCGCTGTTGCAGCGCATCCATCTGCGATTGCGCTTGCTTCAGCGTCACACCGGGCTTGAGCCTTGCCAGCACGCGCAACGGCGTCTCGTCGTAGTTGCTCAAAAATGAAGCGGGAAGACCCAATGGCGTCCACAGCTCGACCAATGATGGATACCTGAAACTCGGCGGCATCACGCCAACCACGGTGAACGCTTTCCCCGTCAGCGTGATCGACTTGCCCACGATATTGGGATCCCCATGGAACGTGCGTTTCCAGATCGCATTACCCAGTACCACCACATCCGGGCCCCCCGCCCGGTCTTCCTCATCTAGAAACGTGCGGCCCAGTTCCGGCCGCGTGCCGAGCAAACGAAAATAATCCGCGGAAAATTGATAGCCCACCACATCCTCGGGTTCACCCGCGCCGGTCAATGTGTACAGCGTGTCGCTCGACGCAGCCATGCCGTCGAATACACTGTTCTGTGATTTCCATTCGGCGTAATCGCCGCCCGACGCGGGAGACGTCTGGTAACCCTTTGAATCGTTCTTGGACCACACCATGACGAGCTTGTCCGGCTGATCGTAGGGAAGCGGCGCAAGAAGCACTGCGTTCACCACCGAAAAAATTGCAGTATTCGCGCCGATGCCCAGTGCAAGCGTCAGGATGACAATCGCCGCAAAACCGGGCGCCTTCGCAATCATCCGCATGCTGTACCGCACGTCTTGCCAGAACGAGGTCATCCGCCCACCTCCGAGTAAATGTTCGAACGACTGATAGCAAGTCTCCCGCCCATCAAAGGTCTCTTCCAAACAATTGCTGGCGCATTACTTAGCAGCTCCGCCTTTCGACCAACCGCGGCCATCCGTCCGATTGTGGGATGCATCCTGAGCAGGATCGAACACAGCCCAGGGTAGCTCCCTCTCGGCGGACTATGCTCGCCCTAAAACTCGGCGAATGCTGAGTCCGCCTTTTCGTGAATTCCGAAGGAATTCACCCTGAGTGTGTTCGCGAAGGGTAGCGCCGGGCCCGTCCCGTGAATCCCAAAGGATTCACCCAGAGTCCTTTGCGAAGGGCCGGCTCTTATTGAATTTTCTCCACCGCCGCTCTCAAAATTGAGCCACGCCAAAACCCTATGGAGTGCGGGAGCTTGCTCCCGCTTTCTACTCCCGGACGCGTGTTGCCGTAGCAATATCCCGTAGGGGCGCAGCATGCTGCGCCCGCTGAACCGCCGCCCAGGTTCAACCACAACGCCATAGACCCGCCTTTCGCAGCGCCAGCGTCCCCGCCGCCTTCTTTGACACTGGCGTTCTGGTTTCCGCTTTCCGCGCCACGCCCTCCGGCCAGCATCCCCGAACCAGAGTACAATTCCCAATCGGCCCGGCTGTCAAATCTCGTTTCAACAAGGGCACCAAATGTCGGACACTCCTGCGATCGAAGCGCGCTCACTCACCAAACGGTACGGCTCGTTCGTGGCTCTCGACCATGTGTCCTTCGCGGTTCCGCGCGGCCAGATCCTCGGCTATCTCGGCCCCAACGGAGCAGGCAAGTCCACCACCATCGGCATTTTAGTGGGAATGCTTTCGGCCACCGAGGGCAAAGTATATTTCGGCGGTCAGGAGTTTCGTCGCGACGACTACGCCATGCGCCGCCGCATCGGTTACGTCCCCGAGAGTGGCGGATTCTACGAAACTCTCAGCGGCTTCGAATTTCTGCAGATGGCCGCGCGTCTTTACCACGTGGAAGAAAAAGAAGCGGAACAGAAAGCGCGCGGATTTATGGAGCTTTTTGAGCTAGAACGCGTCATGCATCAGCGCATGAGTACGTACTCGAAGGGCATGCGCCAGCGCGTCCTGATCAGTGCGGCATTGCTGCACAATCCGGACCTGCTGTTCTTCGACGAACCTCTGACCGGCCTGGACGCCAACACCGCCCTCCTTTTAAAGGATTTGATCCGCCAACTCGCGCATGACGGCAAGACAATCTTCTACTGCTCGCACGTTCTCGAGGTAGTCGAGCGCCTTTGCGACCGCGTCATCATCCTTGATCACGGCAAGGCAGTCGCCGACGGCTCAATGGCCGAACTAAGAAGCTCCACTGACGCGGCCACGCTCGAGCAGATTTTTCAGCAGCTCACCCACGAAGATAACACCGAGGCGCGCGTCAAGCAGTTCCGGTCCCTGCTTGGGAGCGCGATGTGAGTAGCTCGGCTCTCCGCGCTGAACCGGCCGGGTCCTCGTTCGCCTCCAAAATATTCGCGCTCTTCGGCGTGGACCAGGTTCAGTTCCGAACGCTTTTGCGCATCAGCTTCCTGATCGATCTTCGAGGCACCGCGCAGACCGCCACTCCCGGCCACACGACTGAATCCCCGCTAAAATCGAGTTTGATTCTGTACGCCGTCTACAGCGCGTTCTTAACGCCGTTGGCGTTCTTGTTTCCGGCCGCGTTGTACGCGCGCTTCATGATGTTCTTCGGCATGGCGCTGCTCGGGATGGTTATGCTTGTGGACTTCGGCGTGACGCTGGTTGTCCCGGACGACATTGCCATTTTGGGCTGGCGTCCAATCAGCTCGCGGACGTATTTCGCCGCGAAACTCACCAACGCGCTCGCATTCATATCCGCGTTTGCCGTGGCGCTCTTCACGCTTCCGTCCATCGCTGGGATTTTTGCGCGTGGATCGACGCTGCTCTTCTTGCCGGTGTATCTGCTCTCCGCGATCCTTGGCGCCGTTTTCATCGCGGGATTGGTCGCGTCAAGCTACGCGGCGCTCCTGCGAGTGTTCAGCGCCGAAAAATTCCGCAGCGCCGTGAATTTTCTTCAGATCGCCATGATGGCTACTTTAATGGTGGGCTCCCAAGTCGGCCCGCGCATCGAAGGCCGCGACGCCATGCGGCAGCTCCTCAGCAAACAAGGACTGGATTCCAGTTCCTGGTCTTGGTGGGACTTGATGCCCCCGCGCTGGTTTTCCGCCCCCAGCGAATTGCTGATTGGCGGAGCCAACCCCCGCGTCATCACGCTCAGCGTCATCGCATTCGCCGGGACTATGGCGCTGTTCATCGTGCTGATCGGCTCGCTCTCTCTCACTTACCTGCAGAAGGTACACGGCAGCGGCGCCACAAGCTCTTCGCCGATTGCCGGTCGGCGTCCGTCCCTAATTCTGCGGATCTCGAAGGTTTTCTTCCGAACGAGGGAAGAGTTGGTGATGTTCGACTTGATTCGCACGCAGCTCGCGCGCGACCGGCAAATCCGTCTGCGTATATATCCGATGCTGGCCTACATGCTGATCGTGCTCCCGTTCCTCGTCCTGGGCCCGGCTACCTCGGGTCACGAGCACATCAATCCTGGCTTGCTAAAAATAGCGCCGCTTATTGTGCTGGGGCTCCTTCCCGGCGTGCTACTCCCGCTGCTGCCGTACGCGGGAGAATCGCAGGGCGCCTGGATATTCGAACTAGCGGGCCTGCGAAATACGGCATCGGCTGCCAGCGGCATCAAGAAGACACTCGTGTGTCTGTTTCTGATTCCTCTGGCAATCGCATGTTTTGCGGGACTGATCTTCGTCACGAGCCCCTGGCAGGCGTTGATGTCGATCTCGTTCGCCTTGTCGGTGGCGATCCTGCTCGTGCAAGTTGAATTTATGGGGCTGTTTTCAGGCTTGCCCTTCACGCGGAAAATGCCCAAAGGCCGCGCGTCAGGCAATCTAGCCTACGTTTTGATTGCGTATGCTTTCATCGGCGTGGCCGGCGCTCTGGCGTATTTTATTTTGAACACGCCTCTCCGCCTTCTCATCGCGACAGCCGTTTTGCTGGGTGCGGCGGCGGCGCTCAACCATCTGGGGAATAAAAGTTATCAGCCTTTCGGAGTGCCTCTACTTGCGGACCCGGACGACCCCGTCAAGCTATTCCAGTGAATTCCAAAGGAATTCATTCCGAAGGAATTCGTTACCCTGTGAATCCTTCGGATTCACCCTGAGAGAATTGGCGAAGGGAGCGTATTTGCGAAGGGTAACGCCGGTTTACCCTGACGAGGGAAGGGAATCGAGCACACCACCCGGCAACGCGCGTAAACCAGAAACGCAGCCGAGCACTATCCGCAAGCGAGCCCGTACTTGTTCCGAGGAATTTGACGGGAACGTGGGGCTGTTACGCTCTACGTATCAGCCAAACGATCAAACAGATAATCAATATTGTCCCGAGTATTCCGTAACCAAACATTTGCAGCCTCCTGTGAGTCCAACACCCTAAGGTGCAGGACAGCGAATGCATCCTGTTCAAAGCGAAGCCCGGCTCTATTTTTGAATCGAAGCCTAAGCTTGACTGTGTTTTTGAAGCGAATCCCGCCCTTATTTCGATTTCCCGATCTTTATTTTAGGAAATTTTCGTCTGACCGCAGCAACCACGGCCGCATGCTCAGACTTCCCCGAACTCCTCGCCAAAGCATCGCGCGCGTGAGCCGCGTCAGGAATCGGATACTTTCTCGCGCCTTTCTCCACGAAGCTGGATTTCGGCAGCTTTTTCCTCGCCGCAGCAGTGAGCTTAGCCATTGTCGATTATTCTCCTCAACTCTTGTGAATCATAATCAGTTTGAGCCCCCGGACTATCGGGCGCATCTGGTAGATACGCCATTGAGTTCCTGTAGGACCAACACGGATGCCCGTCATTGACCCGTTTTTCGTAGCGCCGGGCCCGTCCCGTGAACCCCAAAGGGATTCATCCTGAGCGCTTTTCGCGAAGGGCCGGCTCTTTTGANNNNCTCAAACACTTACCACCCCATTTCGCTCCCACCTCGGTATAATGCCGTCACAAAATGCCCCTCCCGACCGGCACCAAGCTCGGCCCCTACGAAATCATCGCCCCCCTCGGCGCAGGAGGAATGGGCGAAGTCTATCGCGCGCGTGACGCAAAGCTAAACCGCGACGTCGCCCTCAAAATAATTTCTCAGGAATTTGCGCATGACGAACAGCGCATGGCTCGCTTCCAGCGCGAAGCCCAAGTCCTGGCATCGCTGAATCACACCCACATCGCCTCGATCTACGGTTTCGAAGAAAGCGGCAACATCCGCGCCCTAGTGATGGAGTTAGTCGAAGGCCCCACTCTCGCCGAACGCATCAAGCAAGGCCCCATCCCTCTCGAAGAAACCTTGCCCATCGCCAAGCAAATCGCCGAAGCTCTCGAATCCGCGCACGAACGCGGCATCATTCATCGCGACCTGAAGCCTGCCAACATCAAGCTCACTCACGACGGCAAAGTAAAAGTCCTCGACTTCGGCCTCGCCAAAGCTCTAATGGACGGTTCTTCCTCGCAGGACATTTCCAATTCTCCCACGCTGACAATGGCCTCCACCAAAGAAGGCGTCATCCTCGGCACCGCCGCTTACATGTCTCCCGAGCAGGCAAAAGGAAAAACAGTAGACCGCCGCTCGGACATCTGGTCCTTCGGCGCGGTGCTGTTCGAAATGCTCAGCGGCCAACAAACTTTCGGCGGCGAGACTGTTTCCGACGCCCTCGCAGCGATCATCAAAGATACTCCCGACTGGAGCGCGCTTCCGAACAACACGCCCAAGCGCGTCCGCGATCTGCTCCAGCGCTGCCTGCAAAAAGACCCGCGCCAACGCCTGCAAGCCATCGGCGACGCCCGCATCGCAATAGAAGAAATCCTCTCCGGCCCCGCACAAGTTGACGATCAAAACCGCGTCGTGCCTGGCGGGGTACCTGGCGAAGCGCCTATTGTCGCTCAATCTTGGCGCCGATTCGTTCCCTGGGCCTTGTCTGCGGCGCTGGTCGTTGCACTACTCGTCGCTCTCTTCGCCTTGCGCCAGGCATCCCAGCTTCCCGCCCTGAAGCCGGTCGAGCTCGCTCTATGGATTCCGCTGGACCAGCAATTGAACATCATCGACGGACCGGCTATAGCGATTTCTCCCGACGGATCGCGAGTGGCTTACGCCACACGAGATCCGGGAGCAAGGGTGGGGAAGCTCTACGTGCGGGAAATGGACAACAAGGCTGCGGTGCTGCTTGTCGGGGCTGGCGATGCAAGCGATCCTTTCTTTTCGCCCGACAGCCAATGGATCGGGTTTTTCGGCGACGGAAAACTGAAGAAGGTTTCTGTACGAGGAGGGGCGGCGATTACACTGGCCGACGTCACCGGGTATCGCGGGGGAGCCTGGTCCGAAGACGGGACGATAGTCTTCCCAAGACAATTCACGACCCCGCTTTTCCGCATACCCGCAACGGGCGGCGAGCCGGAAGCGATCACGCATCTGGACACAGCGCGTACTGATCTCACGCACCGGTGGCCCCAAGCTCTGCCCGGAGGAAAGGCTGTACTGTTCACCGCGGCTTCGGACAATAACTTTTTCGAGCACGCTCGCGTAGAAGCGGTATCGATCGATAAAGGAACCACAAAAGTGCTGGTGGAGAATGCGTATTTCGGTCGCTACCTCCCGGGCGGCTATTTGGCCTATATGTCTCAAGGCACGGTTTTCGCAGCTCCTTTCGATGCAAAGGAGCTGAAGATAACCGGGACAGCGATTCCGGTCTTGCAAGGAGTGGACACGGATATTTCCAGCGGTTCGGTGCAGATGAGCGTCTCGCGAAACGGCACGGTAGTTTACCTGGCCGGCGGAGCGTTGAATCAGAGTGTGAATATTGTCGAGATGGACCGCAACGGGAAGGTCTCGTTGACGATCGACGATCATCCGGATGCGGCTTCCCCGGCCTTCTCTCCGGACGGAAAACGTCTTGTGTTTCGGAGCGGCAACGGAATATGGGTCCGCGATATAGCGCGGGGCACGACGTCTCCTCTTGCTCCCGGGGCTCCCGGAGCCATGTATCCGATCTGGTCGCCGGACGGGGAGTGGATCACTTATGGGCATCCGCGCGCGGTTAAGAAAGGCACCGGGCAAGGAATCTACCGGAAACGTTCCGATGGAACCGGAGAAGAACAGGCGTTGACGCCCGACAATATTCTGAATGCTTTCCCCTCGTCCTGGTCCCCGGATGGCAAGATTCTGGCTTTTTCCCAACTCTCCGACAAGGACGGCTCCTGCTGCGAATTATGGACTCTCGCGCTTGACGAAAACGGAAAACCGGAGCCGCCGCGTCCGTTTCTTGAGCAAGGTAGCAACGGAAGAGCGACTCAGCCTCAGATCTCTCCTGATGGGCGTTGGATGGCATACTTCTCCTGGGAATCCGGCGTTCCCCAGATTTACGTGGTGCCGTTTTCCGGCACGGGAGGCAAATGGCAAATTTCCACCGATGGCGGGACGGAACCAATATGGTCAAAAACGGGGCATGAGCTTTTTTATGTGGCTACGGGCAGTTCTCTGGTCGCGGTGCCATATTCCGTGGACAAGAATTCGTTCCAGCCCGGAAAACCCGAGGTGGTGTACTCGGGCCGGTTTGAAATGCGCGCTCCGTTCACATCCTATGACGTGACGCCCGATAACCAACACTTCGTGGTGTTTCAATTTGCCGGCGGCAGAGCAGCGCCTACCTCGGTGCCCACCGTGGTCCTCAACTGGCTCGACGAAGTCCGCCGCCAAGTCACCGCCGGCCAATCCGACGCAGGGAAGTGACAAGCAGCGCTTAGCGTTCTAAGCGCATCCACGTATGGGAAGCGAGGTGCAGATGTCTCTCTTCTGTCGTTTGCTTTGCGTCGGATGCCTGGCCGCGACGCTCGTTCCACGCGCTTCGGCGCAGATGCCGTCCGCAACGAACGCGTTGCCGCCAGAGAGCACGTTGGAAAGTTGGTTGAGCAGTGAGGATCCGCGACTCGTGGCCTGGGGCGCGCACGATGTTCTCGTTGCTCGCGATTCAAACCTGACACCTCAGCTCGTAACTCTTGCGAGCCGCTGGCAACCACTTTCGCTGCAAACTTCTGACAACTCGCCGTATGTAAATTTATCGTCCGAGCAGAAAGATCAGCGCGACGCAATGGCGGCGGTCCTAGATGCGCTTATTCAAATGAATGTGGCACTACCGACCGATACTTTACGGAACCTCGCGCCGGATTTCGGGAACGATGTCGCGATTCTTCTCAGCCGAATGCCGGAGGAGGAATCTGGCGCCTTAAGCTTCGACTTCTATCGCTCGCCGCCAGTTCGCGATTTTTCGCTTCAGTATGTAAGCGCGGCGCTGTTGGCTCTTCATCCGCCGGCCGGCTTTGCAGCAGACCTGCTTAGCAGCATCAGCGTGCAGGCTAACGTCCTTGTCGTGCTTCCGGGCTCTGAACAATTTGGCGGCGGAGAAGGCGGCAGCAGCTTCGGCGGCCTACCTGGGCGTCCCCGTGAAAACTGGCCCATGACCGGACAATATCAGTTGACCAAACAGAAAAGCGACGGAGCTTCGCTGGTGGTGGCGGGCATTGACCCCATCTACGCGTTGCGCAGCGAGTCGACTCACTTCCTACCAGAAAGTTCCAGCATAGGTATGTACTTGGGTCCGGAACAACGTCTTCGGCTGATCGCCGAAATGCTGGGCGTTCCGCGAGAAGAGATTCATTGGCATACAATGGTTTCCACGACGATTGAATTTCAATCCCCCGAACAGTACGAAAGGGAGCTCCTGGTTCTTGTCGAAGAGGAACGCGCGAAACATCGCGCGACAGCGGCTGCGCTGGCAGATCGTAATCTTCTATCTCTCGCGGAAGCCGAGCAGTCGTTGCCGGACTTGAAGTTGAAGATAAGAGATAGGCGAGGTGAGGGCGCCCTACCGAATATCGAGGGAGTCCTCCCGCCGAGCCTTGATCCACCGAATTTACCAGCCCGAGTGGAATGGTCGTTCGCACCCTGATAAACATTCGATTCTGTTTCGTCAGGCCTTTCCGTGGGCGCAACATGCTGCGCCCACTGTGGCGCTGCCCAGTCTCACCCAACGCGAACCGCATTCCCACTTCTCGTTTCTCCAGCGCCGTAGGCGCGGCAGAAGTTAGCCCAGCCCGTAAGGGCTGGGAATAGTTCCGAAGAGAGCCCAAGCGCCGTAGGTGCGACACCGTCTCCGCGTCCGCTGATCCGCCTCCCCCCTCCGCGCCAAAAAAAATGGCCGACAGCACCCGCCGCCAGCCCCGGAATAGCTTTGTGGGTCGCGCGGCTTTTTACCCTCAGCGCCTTAGCGAAGGGCAGCCGCGACATAAAGAAACGCCTTCGACGAATTTTCCTTTCGGCGGATTTTTCGCCGAGTCTTCGTTTGTTCGCTGTGCCTGCTTGCCGCCCAGCAGTCGCCCACCGCGGCGTCATCTCCAAGCATTCCGCCTTTACCGTCCAGCCGGCGCCAACCCCAGATCCTTCATCATCGGCTCAACGCTCGGTTCTTTCCCCCGCCACGTCGCATACATCTTCGCCAAATCCTCCGTATTCCCTCGCGACAGCACCATCCGCCGGAACCGATCGCCGTTCGCGCGAGTCAGCCCGCCGTTTTCCTCAAACCACTGAAACGCGTCATCATCAATCATCTGCGTCCACAAATACGCGTAATATCCCGCCGCGTAATCTCCGCCCCAAATGTGGCTGAAATAACTGGACCGATAACGCGTCGGCACCGTCGCGATCAGCAAATGCGTCTTTTCCAACGCCTGCTTCTCAAACGCGTCCGGCTGTTGCAACGGCGCGCTAGCCGGCAGCATATGCCATTGCATGTCGAGTTCGGCCGCCGCCACCACTTCCGTCACCTTATATCCCTCGTTGAAAGTTTCCGCTCTCTTCACCTTTGCTACCAACTCGGCCGGCATGGGCGCGCCCGTCTTGTAATGTTTGGCGTAATTGTTGAACACCGCGGGATAGATCGCCCAGTGCTCGTTGAATTGGGAAGGGAACTCGACGAAATCGCGCGCTGTCGAAGTGCCCGAAAGGCTCGGATACTCCGTGTTCGCAAACATGCCGTGCAACGCGTGCCCGAACTCGTGGAACATCGTGGTCACATCCGTAAAGCTGATCAGCGCCGGATTCCCGGGCGCGGGCTTCTGGAAATTCGCGACGTTGTAAACGATCGGCAGCGTGCCCAAAAGTTTNNCGGCTTGCCGTCCGCGTCCGACACTTCAAACACGCGCACATCCTCCTGATATACCGGGATGTCCTTGCGTTCCTTGAACGTAATTCCGTAAAGCTGATGCGCCGCGTAAAACACGCCGTTCTCCAGCACGTTGTTCAGCTCGAAGTACGGCTTCACCTCGTCTTCGTTCAGATCGTATTTCGCCTTGCGCACCTGTTCGGAGTAGAAATTCCAGTCCCAGGGCTGCAGGCTGAAGCCGCCTTTTTGCGCGTCGATCACGTCCTGTATGTCCTTGCCTTCCACCGCGGCTTTTGCCGTCGCCGGCGGCACCAGCGCATCCATAAATTTCAACGCCGCCTCCGGCGTTTTCGCCATCTGGTTCTCCAGCTGCCACGATGCGAAGTTGGGAAAGCCCAGCAGTTGCGCCCGCCGCGCGCGCAGTTGCGCGATGCGCGAGATGATCTGCCGCGTGTCGTTGGCGTCGCCAAGTTCCGCGCGGTTCCAGGATTTCTCGAAGATCGCCTGCCGCGTCGCCCGNNGCCATTTGCGCCTCGCTCAACCCCGCCAGCGCATTCTTGTCCGCAGTCGCGTAAGCGCCGTTCTTCGTGGCACCCAGGATCTTCGTCGAAAAATCATTCGAGAGCGTCGAAAGTTCCTCGTTGATTTTCTTGATCTCGGTCTTGTCCGCGTCGGAAAGTTTTGCTCCCGCGTGCACGAAATTGTCGTAGCTCACCTGCAACAGTCTCTGCGATTCCGGATCGAGCTTCAGTGAGTCGCGCTGCGCGTAAACCGCCGCCACCCGCGCAAAAAGTTTCGCGTTCAGATAGATGGCGTCCTGGTGCGCTGCCAACTTCGGCGCTTCGTCCGCCTGTACTTTCAGCAGCACGTCATTAGTGTTCGCCCCGGCGACCGCAACGAATGTCAAAAGCGCCCGCTGCAACAGCCTCCCGGTCTTCTCCATCGCCACCAGCGTATTCTCAAACGTCGGCGGCGCCGGATTGTCCGCAATCGCCTGCATCTCGGCGAGCTCCTGGTCCATCCCCGCCTCAATCGCCGGCTGATAATCCGTATCTTTAATCTTGTCGAACGGCGGAGCATGAAACGGCAGCGCGCTCGGCGCATAAAACGGATTCGCCGCCCCAAATTTCGTATCAGCCGTTCTCGTGTCAGCTGTTTTCGTATCAGCCAATTTCGTCTCAGTCACTTTCGTCTCAGCCGATTTCGTTTCAGCCCCGGCGCCAATTATAAAGCTAGTCCCCAGCGCAATCGCCCCCGACGTAATCAATGCAATCGTATATTTCAGCATAACCTTCCCATGCGTGATCTCTTCCGCTTCCATCACTCTCGAAATTTCACGCCCTCCAATTGTAAGAGACTTCTCCCCGCGCCACAACAATCCCCGCCCGTCTCCTGAACGGGATTTTCCTGGGACCGCCAAT
>PKWH01000286.1 GCA_003131985.1 Acidobacteriota bacterium
GTGATGGTGTGGAATCCGGCAGTGCGACCCGATGTCGGCATATAGGCGATTACATACTGGGCGTGCAATTCGCTGCCGATCTGGTCGAGCGCGCTGCGAATAGTGCTGTCGCGAAGAGCCCGATAGTGCACGCCGCCCGTCGCAGCCACAGCCAGTTCGAGCTGATGATTCTTAATTTCATTTATTCCGCGAGTAATTAGCCACATCGCCGGAGTTCCCAGGTCGAATATCGGCCGTCCTTCAGGATCGGTCCCCGGCGCTGTGGTTGAGATGGATGGCAACGGCTTCGGAAGCACGATGGCCGGCATGTTGTCGCCGCCAAAAGCTCCCCTGCCGAATCGAAGGTCCGCAGTGGTGCTGCTGGGACCGACTGCATAAATCGATATATTTGCCAGCTGCGCGTCGCGCAAGACGAGGTTAAGCTTGAGCGCGCTTGTAATATCTTGGGATTCTCCGACGATAAGCATTACGCGTCGAAAATTGGGTGGCTGCGAGGTAAGCAGCTCCACCGCCTTACCCATCGCGTCGTAGAGACGCATTTGCGGAACGTCGAAAGTAACGTGTGCGATAGCGCGTTCAATCGCGTCGTGGTCTGTTGTGAAGGGCTGTCGAACGTCAACCGTGCTGTCATACGTGATCACGGCGGCTTCGCCGTTCAGAGCCATTACAGTTTCCGTAAAAATGCTGCCCATGCCGCGAATCACGGGCGCCATCATCTGAATGTGCGCACTCGTTTCGATCACGAGCGCCACGGCCAGAGGATCGCCTCCGAGATCCCAATGGTCGATCTTTTGTTCTACGCTATTGTCAAACACGTGAAAGTCTTTCTGTTCGAGATCGAGAACCAATTCTCCTCGCGAATTCAGGACGGTTACGGGCGCGATGACTTCCTCAGTGAAAACGCGGATTCTCTTTTGTCCCAGTGGCAGAGTTTCCTGTCTCGATTCGTTTCCCGATGAATTGTGAGGGTCAAGCTCCGTAGCTATCGGCGTGGGAACCGTTTCGATGGGTTCGGTCGGCGTGACGGTCGGCGTCGGATTCCTCTTTGAATACTCGTACGGGCCGGTCTGCGGAGAATTGTAGGGCTTCGAGACGGGTTCTGGCTTAGCGGGGAGATTTTCAGGTGAAGGGGCCGGGGAGTTCTGAGCTTTGGCAGCAAATGGCGTTAAAACGGTCAAAAGGAGCGCCGCGCCGGTCGCTGCGATTTTAACTTTCCGCCCCATGTTACTTGCAGGTGTGATTCCGCAACAGGAGCGCGTGTTGCTTCGCACTGATGGGAGAACAGAAGGTCAGGGGCTCATTGCCCGATCCCGGCAAGTTTCACTTGAAAGGCGGGTGGCCGATTTGTTGCGCGGCGGTTAATTTTTCCTGATCCATAATTTTTGAGAATAGCGGGGGATGTGATATATGCGAAAGAGAAGTCGAGGCGCGCGGGTAGCGCAATAAGCTAGAACACCGGACTCATAAATCTTTTCCACCGCCTCTTGAGCTGTGAAAAGGCAGATGGCAGAACGATGACGCAATTTCCTCGAATCCCGATTTTGTTGCCGTTAGCCATTAGCGTAGGCGCCATCGTATGCACGATCGTTTCGAGGCGGGTGGCCGATCGTTCGGCGCGGCACCGGCGTTTAGTTCCGTCACAACTTTAACTCGCGGGGTGCGCGGCGAGGACTGAAGGCTCGGCGAGAAATCCGCCGAAAGGAAAATTTGTCAGAGGCGCTTTTTATGTCGCGGCTACCCTTCGCCAATGCACTCAGGATAAAAAGCCGCGACCCACAAGGCTACTGAGCTATCCGCCGAACGGAAGGGTTTGGGAGCGCGGCGTCTAAACCCGCACCCTTTGCAGAAAAGAAAAACGCAAAGGATGCGGCACCCCGCGAGTTTCAATCGTGCATGGGTTCGGTCCGGTGCCGCGCAGATGGATTCGCCACCCGCCAACACCAATAATGCTAGGCCACCATGCATTAGGAAGGCATGAAGACTTCGTAAAGTTTTTTACAAAGGTCGTCGCGCCTAAACGCGCTACTCGGACAAGTGAAGTGCCACTTCACATCTCCGGTAAGGCGACTAATCGGGAGTTGACCTGCTTCTAGCCGCAAGTCACTGGTGCTGTGCCTCCAGTGTGCGAGCAATATCCCAAGATAGCTTGTGCAGGTCGTTCTCCATTTCAGAATGTGCGCGGCGCGTGTTCACCACCACAGCCCAGGCCATTCCATCGTGGTGGTGGACAAGAAAGCTGACGGTGCCAGCGAACCCACCGGAGTGAAAGCAGTCTCCGTCGGACGAAACGCTCCACCCACATGCATAGTCGGGATTCGGCACAGACGCCTGCGTCATCTGACGCAGAGTCTCCAGTTTGAGCAACGCTGGAGGGCCCGCTTTGTCTCCTGCGGAAAAGACTCCCAACGCGAAGTGGACAAGATCAGTCGGCGTCGCTATCCATCCGCCATTTGCATCATGTAGTTCAACTGGCACGGAGTAAGGATCGTCGCGGCCCTGCCCGTAATAGTGAACTTCGCCCGCGACAGGTTTTTTTGTTCCGAGCCGCATGTCCGTAATGCTCAAAGGCTCCTGCACAAACTGGCGCGTATACTGGCCGTACGGCATGCCGGAGACCACTTCGATTATGCGACCCAGCAGAAAGTATCCGAAATTTGAATAGGCGTAACGCGTACCCGGCGGTGCTTCTAGTGGATACGCATCCAGCGTCTGCTGGATGAAGACCGTACGGCTACTATCCGTTTCATGAAACATCGGGTCGTTTTCTTTGTTCGACCACCCTCCACCTGTGTGCGTGAGCAAATGCTCCACCGTGATAGCCTGCAACCAATCGGCGTGCGTCCGCAGCGCGAAGCTCTTGAGAATGCCGGCGGGACCGAAAACGTTATTATTGATGTGCAGCTTACCTGCTTCCACCAGTGTGAAGATTGCTGCGGAGGTGAACGGTTTCGACAGACTGGCGATGCGAAAGAGGCTTTGCAGAGTCACCTGCTGATGGCCATGACGATCCGCCAGCCCGTATGCCTGCGCGAACACGATTCGCTCACCACTTCCATAAGCAAGCGAGAGACCTGGTACATCGTAGGCGGCGAGGTATGCTCTTACCAGGCTGTCTACTTGACCTGGATCTGGCCTTGAGGTTGCGTGAGTGTCGCTGCCGAGGCCCAGCCACGCGGAAGCCGCTAGCGCTGAACGTATGAAACAGCGCCGGGTGAGCAAGAGCGAATGCCCAACCAGAAATGACGAATCTGACATCTCGCGCACATCTTAGGTTGCGACTGAGGGCAAGTCAACGGAGAGGGCGGAAAGGGCAGCTTGTGGGTCAACTCCTGATCAACGTGGTAACCGGAAAAATGAAGCGCGACTTGAAATGTCCGACGTCGGTCTGGCTCTTACGAATCATGTGTTGATGGCACTGCATCCTTGACCATAATCCCTTAGGCGATTTTCATTCCCGATGTCGTCCCGCGAGGCCTGACTTTGCTGGTCCGGGGCGGACTCGCCGCCCGCGCTGATTGCACCAAGGCTTTAACTTTCCTGTGCTCCCGTGTCGGACCGCCGCCGATTGATCTTCAAGTCCCGATTAACGCGCTTACCGTCCCTGTGGATGTCAGACGATTTGACTTTTCCGGTAACGGGCGGGTGGCCAACCATCCCGCGCGGCACCCACGGCTAATTTTTCCTGTCCATAATTTTTGAGAATAGCGAGGGATGTGATATATGCGAAAAGAGAAGTCGAGGCGCGCGAGTAGCGCAATTGGCTGGAGCACTCGACTCATAAATCTTTTCGCCGCCGCTTGAGCGGTGAAAAGGCAGATGGCAGAACGATGACGCAATTTCCTCGCATCCCGATTTTGCTGCCGTTGGCCATTAGCGTAGGCGCCATCGTATGCACGATCTTTATTCACGCATTGCCCTTGAGCGGGGCGGTTAGCTTCCTTCGCCGTCAACGAAGACTCGGACACGTTGGGGCAAACTTTTGGTACGATTTTGCAATCGTCGCTATGACGATATCGTTCACGCTCGTCGCACATCTGATTGAGATCGCTCTGTGGGCTGTGCTGTTGGAGTTCTGCGGCGAATTTCCACAGTTCGGAACCGCGTTCTACCACTCGGCGGGGAATTACACGTCGCTAGGTTACGGTGATCTGATTATGACGCCGGCTTGGAGATTGCTCGGACCACTTGAGGCTGCGAATGGAATGCTCATGTTCGGAGTATCGACCGCGTTGATTTTCGCTGTGATCCAATGGTTGATTCAGGCTCGCTTTGCGGATCTCAGGCAACCGATTCTTTGGCGGCCGGGTTATTGCAGTTCAGGACTTCGAGAGGCGGAAGGTGGGAGCCACGCGCCCGAGATATTCTACGCAACGCTTAATTCCGTCAACTCGAAAATAATTACCGGTTCGACCGGGGTGCCGACCGGAAGGGTTTGGGAGCGCGACGTCTAAATCCGCACCCTTTGCAGAAAAGAAAAACGCAAAGGGATGCGGCACCCCCGCGAGTTTCAATCGTGCATGGGTTCAGTCCGGTGCCGCGCGGATGGATTCGCCACCCGCCCTCACTTCATTGCTAACTGAGCTGCGCGACTAATGATTCCCCGCCAACGACGAATAGTCGACAAAGTACTTGCGTAGCCCGCACCCAACGGGGACTCCGGTCTTCGGCAGGGAGACAATCTCAGCAATGGGCCGTTGCGCACGTGGATCAATCCGCACAGTCACCGTAAGCGTTAATGAACTCAGCTTCCCACCCACCATAAACTTCTGGTCGGTGATTCCCAGGGTCAGGTCCATATTCCTCAGCTTGAAGCTTCGGGTCGCTCCGAATTCCGGTATGCGCCCGCAAGGACCCTGAAGCTCGGCCGCAAAAAAACGTCCCCTGCTCTCCCAGTCTTTGCTCTGGTGAGCATCTTCGGTGAGAAGCGTGCTGTATGAGTTGGGCTGCCCTATCAGGCTAAGTCGACACTCGAAATCCCCGCTGTAATCGAAATCAGGATCACCGGTATATCCCGCAGAGTGGCACTGCAAGTGATATAGCGGGTCGCCTCTCGTCGCCTCGATGTCGAACGACACATTGGCCTTGGAGACGTCAGAGACCACAAATGCGCGCTGCAGTGGTTTGACCGCGGGATATAATTCGGCCCCTAGGCGGGAGGAACTTAGAAGGCCGAAGGATGACATGAGCGTGATGCACGCCCAAGCTCCGACCGCGAATGTTTTGAAACGTTTCAAGTTCAACTCCACGACCGCAGCTATCACCTGATTCTCCCGGCAACCTGCGGGTGGCCGAACGTCCCGCGCGGCACCAGCGTTCACTTCTATCACAACTTCAAACTCGCGGGGGTGCCGGACTCTTTGCGTTTTTCATTTCTGCAAAGGGTCCGGGTTTAGATCCCACACTAACCACGTTCTATCTCGACCCCTAACCAACATCAAAAGCTCGCGCCGTCACCGCCTCGTGAAGCGTCGCGTATTTGATCAGCACACCCTGACCGAAGCGGATGAACGCCTCAGTACGTTGGTGCGCGTCTAGAGCCGCCTGTGCAGCCCAATGCTCGGTGATATAGAACTCGAGATCGTTATCAGTACCGCGGTAGATGTCGTAACGGAGATTTCCTGAATCTTTCCGTGACGCCGACGCGAGCGCGCGAAACGCCGACACGGCGTCATCAACGTGCTCCTTCGCAAAGCGGAAAATCGCGACATGAAAGATCTCGTCACCGCTAGCGGCGCTACCCCCTCGCGGGGACAAGGCCGCTGCGGCAAGCAGTGTCAAAAAACTCGTGCGAGATATCATGATCACGCCTCCATTTGCTGGGCCAAGTCCGTTATGCTCTCGGACACGAGGTCAAAATCTCCCGGTCTGGCGCTGTCCGGCACGGCAACGGGTCCGTTGCCGTATTCGCGGGGGCGGAAAATGAATGCTGTACGGAGACCAGCCCGGCGGGCGGCGTGCAAATCGGAAACGTGGGCCGCGCACATCATCACTTCCTCCGGCTTTAGATCGAGATAGTGATATGCGGAGACGTACACTTCGCGGTCGGGTTTGTAGTGCTGGACCAATTCGGCGCCCAGAATGGCGTCCCATGGCAAACCGCCGAATTTGGAGAGCTCCGTCATCAGCGCGATATTGCCGTTCGAAAGCGGAGCGATCACGTACTTCTTTTTTAGTCGCGTGAGGCCCTCGACGGAGTCAGACCAGGGTTTGAGCCGGCGCCAGACGTGAGTCCAGGAAACTTTTTCTTCTTCGGTGAGGCCTTCGATTTTGAATTCCTTGAGCAGATCTTCCAGGATCATGCGGTGAATATCATCGAGTCTGGTCCAAGGAATCTGGCCCTTGCGTACCTTGTCCATCGCCGGTTTGTATCCGAGGCGCCAGCGGTCGGCAAACTCCGACCAGTCGATGTTCAGATCTTTGGCCTCGCCCCAGGCCACGCCCTCGGCAATTACTGAGGCGCGCCAGTCCACAACCGTGCCAAATACATCGAACACGAGTGCCTTCACGTTGGCGAGTTCGGGTTTCATTTCCTGTGGATCGCGATTTGCGATCTGCTAGTGGCGCACCGTTCCGCGCGGCACCAGCGTTCAAGTCCGTCACAATTTCAACTCGCGGAGGTGCACGGTTGTGTCGCACCTACGGCGCTCGATGCGCTTGCGGAATTTTTCCCAGCCCTCACGGGCTGGGCTAATTTCTGTCACGCCTACGGCGCTGGTTCAGAGCGCGCGGGATCACTTTTGCGGGTGCCGCACTCTTTGCGTTTTTCTTTTCTGCAAAGGGTGCGGGTTTAGATCTCCCGCGCACGAACCTCGCTCCTACTCCGCGCCCGCTGTCATCCAGAGCCCTCCGCTACTTCATGAATTTGCGCACGATGAAGGCGATCTCATCGGAGGCGGTGTCTAGGGCGAAATGGCTGCCGTCGACGATGTGGATTTCGGCTTTGGGGACGTCGCGGCGATAGGATTCGGGCTCGGAGGGGTCGAAGGAGGACTCGTACTTGCCCCAGATTACCAGGAGGCGGGGCTGACTCTCGCGCATCCATGCATCCCA
>PKWH01000087.1 GCA_003131985.1 Acidobacteriota bacterium
GGCGAAGTTTTCACTACGCCGGCGAAAGTGGACGGCACATTTGTGTGCGACGGCACGGCCGGCGATCACTTCTGCGGAAAATACGGCGATCTGGAAAAGACGCCGCTGTCGCTAGAAATTAGCGGCGGGCGATTAGTGGCTGCGAAATGCGCACGCAAAGATTTGGAGGACGAATTCTGGAAGTATTGCCACACCGATGAAAACAGCGATCGCGTGGGAGAACTTGCCTTTGGCACCAACCTCAGTCTGTCAAACATGATTGGCGTTCTGCTGCAGGACGAAAAGCTTCCGGGCGTGCATCTTGCTTTTGGCGATCCTTACGGCAGCCAAACGCATGCGGCGTGGACTTCGCGAACGCATGTGGACGTGCTAGCGCGCTCCTGCAACGTGTGGATTGACGAAGAGCAAGTGATTGCCAAGGGCCGCTACTTGCTCGACCGCCTGGGGCTAGCGTAGCCGCATCAAAATAACTTCGTAATATATTCCCACATTTGATGTTTCCAGAAGGGCCAGTCGTGCCCGCCCTGCGGTCCCCAATCGTCGAGATGATGAGGAATTCCTTTGCTCGACAAGATATTCGAGAGGCGGTAAGAAGGGCCGCTGTTTTCCCACGGTCCGTTGCCCGTGGCGATGTGAATGTCGCACTGCGCGAGTTGCGCCATTACATTTCCGTCGGAAAGATTTGAGAGATAATCCACCGGATTGTTGAAGTAGGTGTTGTCGTCGTACATTCCGTTCATGAAATTCTTTATGTCGTAAACGCCGGAAAGNNACGTCGGGATGTTTGAACAGCGTGTTTGCGGCGTGGTAAGCGCCGAACGACGCGCCCATGGTGGAAATCGCGATGTCTTGCGACTGGCAGTTGTCGCGAATAAAGGGAACCACTTCATTTCGCACATAGGCGTCGAATTGCGATTGAACCCAACTGCGATGAAAGGGGTGCGCGCGTTTATTGTAGAAACCGGAGGAATTCACGGAGTTGATGCTGAAAAACTTCACGCGTCCGGCGTCAATCAACGGGGACAAGCTGCCAATTAATCCCTGGTTCTCCAGCTCCCACTCGTCGCCGGCGCTGGTCGGGAATCCGAGAAGCGGAGGCCCCCAGTGACCGTACACAACGACTCCCATATCGAGGCCGAGACGATGCGAATACCAACGATGATATTCCCGTTTCATGTCGCTCCTGGTCGTGAGCTGCGGCTCGAAGTTCGAGCCAAAGGTTGAGCGCGGTATTATACGGTGTTTAACGGCACGGAAAGCCGGAAACTCTGTGCGGCTGAATTTTTGCTCTGCTATTGTAATAGAATGCGCGATTCAAGCAGGAGGGTTCTTGTTTAGCGATTTGGCCGGAGCGGTTCTGGCGGCAGGAAATTCAGAGCGGAGGAATCTCGATTGGCGCTGCACCAAGAAATGGCGGCGGGATTGATCGCGTCGGGACCCGGGCAGTTGCGCAAATATGAACAGTACCGTTCGCGGTTTCTTCCGCGCGCGCGCGATCTGATTGTCTATTTGCCGGCTGCCTACGAGCAAGACTCGCGGGCGCGCCTTCCGGTGCTCTACCTTCAGGACGGCCAGAATCTGTTCGATGGCGCAACCTCGTTCATCCCGGGCATGGACTGGCATGTGAGGGAGACTGCTGACTACCTGATCGGCCAAGGCGCGATTCGACCGCTCATCATCGTGGGCATATACAACACCGGCAAAGCGCGGCTTGGCGAGTACACACCTTCGCGCGATAAAAGAATGGGAGGAGGGAGAGCGAGCCGCTACGGCAGGATGTTGATCGAGGAAATCATACCGTTCATCGATTCTGAATATCGCACGCTCTCCGGCCCGGCGAACACGGGCATCGGTGGCTCGTCGCTCGGAGGACTCCTTTCGATCTATCTCGGTTTGCGCTTCGCGCAAGTGTTCGGCAGGCTGGCGATTCTTTCTCCTTCGGTATGGTGGAACCAGGGCTCGATCTTGAAATTTGCGGCTCGGGCACGTGTGCGCGAACGTCCCCGGATTTGGTTAGATGTCGGCACCAAGGAGGGCGGCCGGAGCGTGGAGAATGTGGAAAAGTTACGCGACGTTCTTGCGCGGAAAGGCTGGCAAGAAGGCCGCGACCTGCATTTCGAAGTAATTCCGGGCGCCGAGCACAACGAAGCGGCTTGGGGACAACGCGTCGGGCCATTCTTGCAATTCCTTTTTCCCTCCGGCTAGACGGCAGTATAATCCGCACTATCGTCCTGACCGCCGAGCCGGATTAATTCAGTAGTATCCGAGGCTATTGTCTTTGTCCCCAGATAGACCGCTAACAATTCTGTGCATCAGCTCTTACGAGAAAGGGCAGGAATTTCTGCGCGAGGTAAAGAACGAAGGCTGCCGCGTGCTGCTGCTCACGCTCGAAAAACTGCGTAACGCCGACTGGCCGAGTGAAGCCATAGACGAAATGTTTTATATGCCCGAGGAACTTCCCACGGCGGACATCATCCGCGCCGTCAGCTTCATGGCTCGTACACAGCCGATCGACCGCATCGTCGCGCTGGACGAATTCGATATGGAAAACGTGGCAGCGCTACGCGAACATCTGCGTATTCCGGGCATGGGACTCACCACCATGCGCTATTTTCGCGACAAGCTGGCGATGCGCGGCCGTGCGCGAGAATCCGGGATTCTGGTGCCGGAATTCGTGCACGTTCTGAATTACGAAAATCTGAAAAGTTTCATGGCGCGCGTGAAACCGCCGTGGCTGCTGAAACCTCGTTCGCAGGCATCCGGGATCGGTATGAAAAAAATCCAAGAGCCCGCCGAGCTGTGGCCCTGGCTGGACCAGGTCGGCGACCTGCAATCTTTTTTTCTGCTTGAGCAGTTCGTTCCCGGTGANNACCACGCAGACTGTGCGCCGGACGTCAGCGGAATTCAGGGCGCTGCAGAAGATCAATCGCGAATTGATTGAAGCGCTGGGATTCGTGCGCGGCGTGACGCATGCTGAATTCCTGCGCGCGCACGAAGACGGGAAAATTTATTTTATCGAGATAGCGTCCCGCGTGGGCGGCGCTTATATTTCGGACGTGATTGAAGCCGCCACCGGAATCAATCTTTGGCGGGAATGGGCGCGCATCGAAGTGACCGGAGGGAAAACGTCCTACGTTCTGCCGAAGACGCGTCGCGATTATGCCGGAGTTGCCATTTCTTTGGCGCGCCAGGAGCGGCCGGATACTTCCGCTTACAACGATCCCGAAATCGTGCTGCGCATTCCGAAGCATCATCACGC
>PKWH01000188.1:0-5467 GCA_003131985.1 Acidobacteriota bacterium
TGCGAACCGCCCACACTGGCTCGCGACCTTGCAGTGCTGACAGAAGCGGGTTACGAGTGCAGCGAAATTCACATGTTCGATCTTTTTCCTCAGACATTTCATATGGAGACAGTGGTGCGGTTGCGCCGACGCGAATGAAATTGCCAGCGCTATGGATCGCCGCGGCTTTTGCCGCGGGCATAGGCATTGCGAGCCGATGGCAAGCCTCGCCGAAGGTTTGGTGTGCTGTCGCCGCAGCGGCAATTACCGCAGGCATAATTCTGATTTGGCAACGCCGCGCGGCATTCGCTTGGTCTTTTGCGTTAATCGCGTGGCTCGCGCTTGGCGGGCTCGCGATAGGCGTGGAGCGTGCCGCTCTGCCCACGAACCATATTTCCCGGTTGATTGCCGGTGCCGCCGTCGATACGACCCTCCCGCTGCGCTGGCGCGGGCGACTGCGGGAGGATCCGCTTAGGCTACCGTGGGGACTTCGCTACGAAATAGATCTGGAGAATGTGGAATCCACAGGCGTTGAGCTTCCTGCGAGTGGCGGCTTACGCGTTAATTTCTACGCTGGCCCGCGCGCGACTGAGCCTTTGCAAGGCCTGCGAGCTGGGGATCGCGTGGAAGCGCTGATGAAGGCGCGTCCGCCGCGCAACTATCTTGATCCCGGCGCGTTCGACGTTCACGGCTTCCTCGCGCGCCAGAAAATTGACGTCGTTGGCTCACTGCGCAGCGGTGAACTGCTTCAAGTGATCGACCGGCCCCCGCCAACAGTGCAGCAGAGGCTGGCAAGAGCACGCGGAAACCTACTCGGACGCGTTGATTCCCTGTTCGCGGATCGTCCGGAGCGTGGTGCAGTACTGCGCGCCATGTTGCTCGGCGACCGCAGCTTCGTCGATTCCGATGTGGTACTGGCATTTCAGAAAACTGCGGCGTACCACGTCCTGGTCGTTGCCGGGCTTCATGTGGGAGCGTTGGTTGTTTTCCTCTACTGGCTGGGACGTCGATTGCGGTTGCCATCAATTGCAACGGCTTTCATGACGCTTGCCGCGCTTGCTGCGTACGTTGGGATCGTGCAGGACCGCCCGCCGATTCTTCGCGCTGCGTTGATTGCAGCATTTTATTTATGCGCTCGCCCGCTATTCCGCCGCGTTGAGTTACTCAACACGATTTCGCTGGCGGCTCTGGCGATCTTGCTTTGGAGACCTTCCTCGCTGACCGACTCAAGTTTCCAGCTTTCGTTTCTTGCGGCTGGAGTAATTGCAGCGCTTGCATTACCGTGGATCGAACGCACGAGCGCTCCGTACCGCGTGGGCCTGCGGCACTTGGGAGACGTGACGCGCGATGGAGCGCATCCGCCAAAAGTCGTGCAGTTTCGCATTGATATGCGTTCCATGGCGAATTGGCTTTCGCCTCGGTTGCCGAAGCAAATCGCTCCTCGTGCAAACGGAATACTCTCAGCGCCTGTGATCGTCGGATTACGACTGTGGGACATCGTGCTGCTTTCGTTTGTGATTCAATGGGGTATGCTTCCGCTGTTGGCGGAGGACTTTCATCGCGTAAGTCTCGCGGGACCGATGAGTAATATTCCCGCCGTTCTGCTGACGGCAATCATTGTTCCGCTTGGTTTTGCGGCGCTGCTTGCATCTTTCGTTTGGGCGAAGTTTGCATTGCTGCTTGCGAAGGCACTCGGCTTTTGTACCGGGCTCTTGCTTTCAAGCGTCGGGTGGTTTGGCCATTGGCCGCGGTTATCGTATCGAATTCCCGGACCGCCAGCGTGGCTTGCGATCGCCTTCTTCGCGGCATTTGTTTGTCTGGCGATGTGCGCTAGAGCGGTAGCGACGCGCCGATTGAATCCTAGTGTCCGCCGGAAGTTGTCTCCACCGATACGGCCCGCTGAATGGGCTTCGGCCCTCGCGCTCGCTTCGTTTACGTTGCTGGTAGTGTCCCATCCATTCGCGCCGAGTCTCGAGCGCGGCAAGCTTGAAGTGGATGTGCTGGACGTTGGCCAGGGTGATTCGATTTTCGTCGCGTATCCCAACGGTTCAACCATGTTGATCGACGGTGGCGGGCAGGCCGGCTCGGAATCCATCGGCGGCTATCACTCGGGGACAGACGTCGGCGAGGAAGTTGTCTCGCCGTACCTGTGGTCGCGGGGACTCAAGCGCCTCGATGTGGTCGCGCTTACGCACGCGCACCACGATCACATCGACGGCTTACGCAGCGTGCTCCAGAACTTCCGCGTATCCGAATTGTGGGTCGGGCGCGATGAAGAGACACCGGCATTCAAAGCGCTACTCGCGGAGGCGCGCTCCCGAGGAGTAGCCATCGTGGAAAAGGAGCGGGGAAGTGACTTCGAATCCGGCGGAATTGAAGGGAATGTTTTTTGGCCTGAAGATATTTCAGCGGCCCCGCAAGCTTCGAACGACAATTCGCTAGTGATCAGACTGAAGGACAACGCGGTCAGTTTTTTGCTCCCTGGCGACATTGAAAAAAAGGTCGAGGCCGCGTTAGTAAACAATCATTCAGCGATCGCAGCGGATTTCCTAAAGGTCCCGCATCACGGCAGCAAGACTTCGTCGATAGAAGCATTTGTCACGGCGGTTGCACCTCGCGTGGCTGTGGTTTCCGTGGGAGAAGGAAATCAATTCGGACATCCAGTGGAAGATGTTGTCGCTCGTTATGCGAAGGCGGGCGTGCGGTTCTTGCGCACCGACCGCGATGGCGAAGTCACTGCGCTAACGGACGGCCATACTCTAGATGTGCGCACATTTGCGGACTCGCATCCGAATTGAGGCACAGCGTAACTGCGGAATTTCGTGAATTGATCCCCGTTATTCTTCGGCCTCGGCGGAAGATTGATTGCCCTTCTGATACTCCGCGATAAGCTTTCGCGCTTCCTCTGCCCGCGGCTCAAGGACGTAGACTTCGACGCCATGGGTTCCTTCGGGTGACTCGCGCAGCGGAAAAGGATCGTTCGAAGACGAACCGGGCGAGCTGATCCCCGCGCTTTCCAGAAGACCGCGAACCACCATGGCTTCCGCGGCCGTGCCGGCGGTGTAGGCGACCACAACGCGTTCTTGCGATGGATCGTGTGCTTGTTTGTGTGATGAATGTTCGGTCATTTAGTTTCCCCGGGAAACGTCTAAGAGCACTGTCCAACAGTACTATTGCGTGCTTTCGGGGCCAAGCCCATAATAACTTCCGGAAGCGTTTTTCAGGATCCGTAATGGAACCCATGGAAAATCGTCCCGCCGTTCGCCCGACACAGGCGCAAATTGACGACGAAAGCAGACGTATTCGACGGCTGCGGATTTTAGTTCAGCTGACTCTGGAATCAATCGCCGCGGGAGACCTTACTCCGGAAGAAGCCTCGGGAATGATCGCGGCAACGCGCCGCGTGGCGCTGGAAATGTTTCCGGGCAAAGAGCGCGCTTTCGACTTGCTGTATCGGCCCAAGTTTCAACGCGTCATGCACGCCATCTATCGTCTGCAGTAACAACACATTTAATAGCCGTAGCGGCCTCGCAGCCACATCCGCAGCCACACGATCGCAAGAGCACCCACCGTTCCGATCATCGCTTTGTATTCCCGATTACGCCGGAATTGTTGCCATGAAAAAGTTTGCCGTGGCACACCTTCCGACGGAGGCTTTTCGGCCTTGAAGATGCTTGGAAAGAAAAGTGGAACGCTCGCGGAATACTGTTGGAACGAATCGCCAAATTTCGCGCGTAGGTCGTCTTCCTCGTTGCGCATCACAGCGTAATAAAAAACGGAAAAATAAACAGCAACCAGCAACCCGGACCACAACGAATGTCCAGCGATAATGAATCCAGCGGCGAGGATCGCGCTGCCAAGATACAGCGGATTTCGCGTGTGCGCATAAATGCCGGACGTCGCCAGTTCCTGATTCTTGCGCAATTCCCCCGAGGCTGCTGCTCGGACGAGCAATCCGAAGGCGCTTACGGCGGCACCGATTGCAATCCAATGCGGCGTCGGCATGGCCAGCAGCCAATAAAGAACCGCCACGGGGTAGCCAATGCGCACGCGCCAGCGCATCCAGAATTTTCTGGGCTCGCTCACAAACGAAGCCTTAAGCGCTCGATGGCGTGAACGGCATGGTCAACAGTAATCGAAAACATTGCGAACGAGTAAGACGCGTTACAGAAGTAAGTCGTTGCATCAAACGGCCGATTTTGCGTGGCTCTCGCAACAGGCAGCGCGGGGAGAATGTGATCCACCAACTCGAATCGGGGTTGGAGAAAACGCACCCTAGGCATCTTTCTCGTGGCGCAACCGAGCCAGGAGTTCTCGCGTGGAATGATTTTTCGAGTCGCCGACGATCGCCACACGGATTCCGAGCAGAGCGGCGAGATCGCGTTCGGGAACCGTGTCCGGTGTGTAGTCGGTGCCTTTCGCATGTACGTCGGGTTGAAACTCGCGCAGCAGTGCATTGACATCGAGTTCCTCGAAAATTACGACGTAATCCACCGCCGCGAGTGCCGCCACGAGCGAGGCGCGTGCGCGTTCCGTCAAAATCGGACGGCCGCTGCCTTTCAAGGCGCGCGTGCTCGCATCGGAATTTAAGCCCACTACGAGCAAGTCGCCTTCTTCGCGCGCGGCTTGTAGATAACGTACGTGCCCCACGTGAAGCAAGTCGAAAACACCGTTGGCAAACACGACTCTGCGGCCAGCGCGACGATGCTCGTCGAGCACATCGTGAAGACCTTCGCGTGAGAGTATTTTTTCGCGGGTGTCCATAGGGCATTCAGCGCTGGGTTGTGGCTTCGCGACGCAACACCGCTTCGAGTTCCGAGCGGGTGACGGTCGCAGTACGCCGCTTCATCACTACGATTCCGCCTGCATAATTAGCAAGATGGGCCGCCTCCAAGTAGGAAGCGCCGCCTGCGAGTGCCAGAGTAAAAACCGCGATCACCGTGTCGCCTGCACCCGTAACGTCAACGGGCGTATCGGGGCCGTAGATCGGAATGTTGTGCGAGCGCGCTCGCTTGCCGGTTCCACCTTCGAAAACAGCCATGCCGTCCTTGCCTCGGGTAACTAGAAGCGCCTGGAGATCTAGATCAGACAACGCTCGCCGGCCCAATGCTTCCAATTTCTGCGCGTCAACACCCACGGCGGAGTGATAGGCAGCTTCGAGCTCAGGCTCGTTAGGCGTCGCAGCGGTGATTCCGGCGGCGCGGTAATCCAGCAATCGATAGCGCGAGTCGAGCGTGATTCGTTTTGCGTTGAGTGTGCGGACAAGTGCAGGCGACGCGGCTCCGAGACCGTAGTCGGAAATCAAAACTGCGTCCGCGCTCTTGGCAGCTTTGCGAGCTTCGCGCTGAACCAAATCCTGGATGTGCGATGGCAACGCTTCGCGAGGTTCGCGGTCCACACGAAGAACCTGCTGCTCGGTGGTATGCGTCCATCCAGCGAGATAACGCGTCTTTGTAGATGTGACCCAGTCGTGCGTGCGGAGGATGCC
>PKWH01000188.1:5492-21594 GCA_003131985.1 Acidobacteriota bacterium
CGCAGAATCAACACAGGGGCTTCGCGGGAAATTCTGGAAATTTCGCCGGAAACGAACTGGTCCAGGACAAAATCGCCGACTACGCAAATCGTCTGGCGCGGGAATGAAGCCACGATGTCGAGCAGGCGCGTGAGGTCAACGGTCACGTCCGTGGCGCGTCCGTCAGCTCGGGCCCGTATCTTTGATTGTCGCTTGGTCTTTCTTGGCCCCGCGGTCAATAAATCTCCTCGAACTTTAAAATGAGTACTTCACTTGCCGTCATGGTGACGAAAAGTATCACACGGCTGGTGCACGTGCCAATCGGTGGACGTTTGTACTGTGCCAACGCCGTCTGACAGTTCATTTGGTATCTACGGTACCGGATCGTGGCTTTTTCGTCAGCGCCTGCCAGAAATCATGTTCTCGATCGATGTGCAACGAGATAGAACAAACCCACAAATTCATCGCTGGTTGCGCTTGTTCCAAATTAAAACGGTCCTTCTCGGTGCAGATGAGGCCGGCGGCTCCGGCTTCTTTGGCTTGCTTCTCGATTGCGGCTACGTCGGATGGCGTATAGCGGTGATGGTCAGGAAAAGATTTAAATCCGGCAATCTGAAAGCCCCAGTCGCGTAGGTCGGCGATGAATGCGACGGGATTGCCTATTCCGCAAAAGGCGAACAACATTTTGGAGCGCGCTTCCGATGCGGCGAGTTGCGAATTCCAAGGTGAATAGACCGACGCAAGCGTTGTGCGAGCGTAAAAGATGGGAGCGGCCGAATGCCGCCGTACGATCGACTCGATAGCGAGGGCATGGTTGCTGCGCGTTATAACGACCAAATCAGCGCGCTTGAGTGCACTGCGCGGCTCGCGCAATCGTCCCGAGGGTAACAAATGCCCTCCGCCGAAAGGATTGCTCGCATCGATTAGAACGATGTCAACATCACGCGCTAACTGGAGATGCTGAAAACCGTCGTCGAGGATAAACCACTCTACGCCGCGAGCGGCCAGGGTAACGCCATTCTTGTGGCGATGCGCGCCGACTCCAAACAGCACGCGGTTCTCTAGACGAAATTGCAGAAGCTGCACTTCATCGCTCGTTGAAGAAGCGCCCGGATCGTTAGTCTCTTGAGATTTGTGTTCAGATGTGCTGACAGCCTTGCCTCGATACCCTCGCGTGAGGATTCCAACGCTCTTGCCTTCTGCAAGCAACCGTTCCGCAATCCACAGAACCATCGGCGTTTTCCCAGTTCCACCGGCGGTCAAGTTCCCTACACTGATGACGACTCCCTCCAAGTGACGCTGGTGAAGAATTCCATCCCGATATGCTCGCGCCCGAAGACGAGCTATCGCAGCATACGGCAGTGACAGTGGCCATAGGAGCGATTCCTTCAGCGTCACGCAGCACTTCCCTTTTGTGGGCCGTCGGTGGCGGAACCGCCATCCGTGGCTTCGCCTTGGATCTGGCCTTCGCGCTGGCCAATCAAAGACACGATGCGCTCAAGAGAACGCGCCGTCGCCCCGCGATTCCGCTCGGAAATTTGGCGCGCGGCAGTGCCCATGCCTTCGCGCATCTCATTGTTCTGGATCAATAGCACCCATACTCTTCCGAGCTGCTCTCCGTTTGCTACTTGTACACCGGCGTGTGCGTCGAGAAACTGATCCGCCATTTCGCGAAAGTTTTCCATTGAGGTCCCGAAGACCGGGGGGCGGGAAAAACACGCGGGCTCCAGAATGTTGTGCCCGCCCGCGCGGACCAGGGAGCCCCCGACAAAAACAGCATCCGCTAGCGAATACAGTCCTGCTAGCTCACCAATCGAGTCGAGAACGAGCACATCCGTGTTTTCGTCCAGTGGTTCGCTAAGGTCCAGTTGGCTCCGGCGAGCGGTATTCCATCCACCTTCGGCGATGATTCTTTCCGCAGCGATGAATCGATCCGGCTTTCGAGGCGCAAGTATCAGGAGAGTCCGGCGCCATTGCCTCTGGACGCCATCGTATCCCGCAAGGACGGCCTGTTCTTCTCCTTCTACAACACTTCCCGCAACCAGCACCGGCCAGCGCTCTTGCTGTCGAATCTGGGTTTGAAGCCACGATCCGAAGCGGCCGATGGCTGAGGGTTCCACGTCATATTTCATATTGCCGGTAATTTCCACGCGCTCTTCGGGCGCACCCATACTCACTAGACGCTTTGCGTCTTCTTCACTCTGGGCCAGAAAGAGCTCCGAATCTTGAAGAGTGCGCCCGAAGAATTCTCCGACAAGAAACCGCCATCTTTCGAAACGGGAGAAGGATCTTTCGGAGATGCGCGCGTTCGCGAAGATTACCGGGATGGAAGATCGCCGCGCTTCCCGCAAGAAATTCGGCCAAATCTCCGTTTCCATCACGATCACGAGCGCGGGGCGGATCGTTCGCAACGCTTTTCGCACCGGCACTACCCAGTCGAGCGGAAAATAAAAAATCCCGTTCGCGGATTGCAATCGTTCGCGCGCGAGCCGCTGACCCGTTTCCGTGGTGGTGGAAACAAAAATTGCCCGGTCAGGAAACCGGCTCTTGAGACCTTCGACAAGAGGCTTTGCGGCGAGAACTTCGCCTACCGAAACCGCATGTATCCAGATTGCTCCACCTCCAGGAGGGTCAGTTTCGTGGGCCGCGGCGCTACTTGCGTTAGTAGCCAAGGCCAACGGCAGAATCCCAAGACGCTCGCGTAACGCACCGGAATGTTCGCCACGCCGCCACCCACGCAATGCGAAGTAGGGCGCCAATACGAACATGCCAACTGCTGTAACAATCCGATATAGGAAATACATTGGGAAGGCGTTGTGGCGATTCGCGATTCCTGCGACGTGCCAGGCGCGTCTGAGAGCGACTCCGCACACAAACGAGGTATTATAGTGGCAGCGAGCGCGAACATGCACAACTTCCGGCGAGAACCGCGCATCGAAATCGCAGGCCAGGAAAATCGATAGATGACTCGAGCCAGCGCACTAGCCGTAACAGCTTTCCTAATGTGCGCAAGCGGTTTCGCACAGTCTTCCGGTGTGAAACCTACCCCGAACGCTTCGCCGGAATTCTCCCCTTCTCTTGCGCACGATACGCACGAGGGCATGACGATTCTGGCCGATTCCTATGACGAACCCGCGCGAGCTAAAGAGAAATTCGGCAAAGCAGATCCGATTCAGGTGGGAATCCTTCCGGTCGAGGTTTTTCTGCGCAATGAATCGGACCATCCGATTCGCATCGACCTCAATACGATCCAGCTCGAAGTGCACTTTCGGAACGGCGATCATCAGGATATCGACTCGTTAAGGCCATACGACGCCGCATACAAGATCGCTCACCCTCAGGGCCCCTCAGGCCCGAAAAATTCACGCATTCCGAGCCTTTCCTTGCCAGGCGGGGACAAAAAATCAGCGAAAATCGAAGACGTCCTTCGGCCGCTTGCGCTCGATGCCGATGTGGTTCCTCCCAAGGCCACCATTCATGGTTTTCTTTATTTCGATTTGAGCCGGGATATGTCACTGGCCGCCGCGTCCGTGCTCTACGTCCCTGACGCAGCAGTGATCCCGGGCAATAAACCTCTAATGTTTTTTGAGGTTCCTCTGGCCAAAATTCCGCAGGACTGAACTGAGTACTTAGGTTTTCTACACCGCTTTGTCGAAAGCTGGCAGGGGGAAGTACATCGCTCTAATGCGACGCTGGTGGGTCGAGGATAATTTCGAAATACTGCGCCGGCCTTGTTCCGACGTTTTGAATTTGGTGTTGGTCGCCGGCAGCGACAAAAGCGACCGAGCCAGGCCCGAGCTTCGTCGTCTTGTCGACGATTGTCACCTCTACCTCGCCTTCGCTGATGAGAAACATTTCTTCCTGCTGGTGGTGATGGGCATGGTGCGGCGAACTCCCAGGCAGCAAAAAGACTTCGTGGACGTGGATGTGCACGCCATTGTGCGTCAGACCATCCAGAATGGGGCGGAACGTGGCGTTTGCCTCTTTCTGCGAGGTTAGATCTTCGAAGTTGTAGGTCCGCGACTGCAACGTGCTTTGTCCAGAACCCGACCTCGGCAGCAGAAAAACCGCTAGGCAGACCAACAGGAGCTTTGGTTTCATGGCACTCAGTTCCTCCCAACAAAGTCTACCCGCGGCCGAATGGGAGTTCTAGGATTGCAGGAAAGGTTGTGCGTTGGCGATTACCCCTTGAGAAGCATGTACGCGTTGGTAATCGCAAAGCTTCGTGCGGGTCTTGAATTTGCCAGAGCAGAAACGGATTTGCTATCAAACGCCCTCTTTTCTTGACGAAAGATGCTAATCCTGATACAAAAGTCGATTCTGTTTATTAACTTCTCGCAATCTGTGGGCTCCCGCCAAGGAGTCTTCATCCGGAGGAAGGCTGAATGTGCTCTTGTCTCTTCAAATGTGTGACCGCCCGCTTAGTGGAAGCTTTTTAATGCGCAATCTTATGTCAAGTGAAGGCTTGAGACCCTTCGGCAACATGCTGAAATCCGCAGCGGCGGCGATCGTGATGTTGTTCGGTGCTGCAGCGGCTCACGCGCAAGGCGAGGCGCCTGGCGGCGAAGCCAATCTGAAGCTGCCTGATTTGTCGCAAGTAAATTTTCTGGGCATGGACGGCCACAAACTCCTGCTCTTTGGAATACTGTTCTGCATTTTTGGACTGGTATTCGGCCTGGTGATCTACACGCGGCTGAAGAATCTGCCGGTTCATCGCGCCATGCGCGAAATTTCGGAGTTGATCTACGAGACGTGCAAGACCTACCTGATTACCCAGGGCAAGTTTCTTTTGCTGCTTGAGTTGTTCATTGCCGTGGTGATTGTGCTCTATTTCGGCGTCCTGCTGCACTACGAGGCAGCGCGCGTAATCATCATATTTTTGTTTAGCGTCCTCGGAATTGCCGGAAGCTATGGCGTGGCCTGGTTTGGCATTCGCGTAAACACATTCGCGAATTCCCGGACCGCTTTTGCGGGACTTCGCGGCAAACCCTTTCCGCTTTACCACATTCCGCTCCAAGCCGGGATGAGCATCGGCATGATGTTGATCAGCGTGGAACTGTTGATGATGCTCCTGATCCTGCTTTTTGTTCCCGGCGACTACGCGGGCCCCTGTTTCATCGGCTTCGCTATTGGCGAATCGCTCGGAGCTGCCGCGTTGCGAATTGCGGGCGGCATCTTCACCAAGATTGCGGATATTGGCTCTGACTTGATGAAAATAGTCTTCAAGATTAAAGAAGACGACGCGCGCAATCCCGGCGTGATTGCCGACTGCACAGGAGATAACGCAGGCGATTCCGTTGGACCAACCGCGGACGGCTTTGAAACCTACGGCGTCACGGGAGTGGCGCTGATCACGTTTATCCTGCTAGGGGTGAAGAGCCCGACAGTACAGGTTCAGTTGCTGGTATGGATCTTCGTGATGCGCATTGCCATGCTGGTGGCTAGCGCGCTGGCTTACTTTATAAACGACCTGATCGCCAAGGCGCGCTTCGCAAAAGCTGATGAGATGAATTTCGAGTCTCCGCTTACTTCGCTGGTTTGGATCACCTCCATCGTATCTATCGTTATCACTTACGCGGTCTCTTCCTTCATCATTCCGGAGCTTGGAGGAGACTCTACGCAATGGTGGAAGCTGGCGACGATTATTTCCTGCGGAACACTGGCGGGAGCTGTGATTCCAGAGCTGGTAAAGGTTTTCACGTCCACGGAATCGCGGCACGTTCGAGAGGTGGTCACCTCGGCGGAGGAAGGCGGCGCGTCTTTGGGCATTTTGTCCGGCTTCGTGGCCGGGAATTTTTCCGGCTACTACCTGGGACTTGCCATGGTCTGTCTAATGACCGTGGGCTATCTCGTCAGCTTGCAGGGTCTGGGCAACTTGATGCTCGCGGCTCCCGTCTTCGCATTTGGACTTGTGGCTTTCGGCTTCCTCGGCATGGGTCCGGTTACCATCGCCGTAGATTCGTATGGTCCAGTTACAGACAACGCGCAATCGGTCTACGAGCTTTCGCAAATTGAAGCCATACCGAACATCAAGCAAGAGCTGAAAAAAGACTACAACATGGACGTAAACTTCGAGCGCGCTAAAGATTTGCTCGAAGCCAACGACGGCGCGGGGAACACTTTCAAAGCCACAGCAAAACCCGTGCTCATCGGTACGGCTGTGGTCGGCGCGACCACCATGATTTTCTCGATTATTATGGCGCTCACGAACGGCATCACCGAGAACGTAGATAAGCTCTCGCTGCTCCATGCTCCGTTCTTTCTCGGGCTCGTTACCGGCGGCGCTATGATTTACTGGTTTACGGGCGCATCCACGCAGGCGGTAACTACGGGCGCTTATCGCGCCGTTGAGTTCATTAAAGCGAATATCAATCTCGAGAGTGCAGAGCGAGCTTCGGTGGCCGATAGCAAAAAGGTGGTTGAAATCTGCACGAAGTACGCGCAGAAAGGCATGCTGAATATTTTCGTCGCCGTGTTCTTCGCCACACTAGCATTCGCCTTCGTCGAACCGTTCTTTTTTATCGGCTACCTGATCTCCATCGCCATATTTGGCCTTTACCAGGCCATTTTTATGGCAGACGCTGGCGCCGCGTGGGATAACGCGAAGAAGATCGTTGAAGTCGAACTCAAACAGAAAGGCACGCCGCTGCATGACGCGACGGTAATAGGCGACACGGTGGGCGATCCTTTCAAGGACACATCGTCCGTGGCCTTGAATCCAGTGATCAAATTCACCACGCTGTTCGGGTTGCTGGCGGTCGAGTTGGCCGTGAAGTTGACGCTGGAAACAGGTGGAACATTGACGCACGTTCTGGCTGCTGCATTCTTTCTAGTGTCCTACTTCTTCGTTTACCGGTCGTTCTACGGCATGAGGATTAAGTCAGGGGACTAACGGCCGGGGAGGTGAGGTTTATGGCAAATGCGAAATGTGCGACGGGTCTCGCTCTAGCCGTTTTCCTCCTGCTGGGCATGGGCGTCGCGGCGTCGCAGGACGAAAAATCCTCAGCTCAGGTGGAAGCTGAAAAGAACGAAGAGAGGAATTTCGTTCTCACTTCGGACAAGCTGGATAAATATGCTGAGGCGATGAAAGCCATCCGGAAAGTGCAGAAAGACGATCCCGGCTTGAAAAAGCAGATGGACGACGACAACGCCAAGAATCCCAGCAACACAATTGCCGGGAGCGTTGCAAACATTGAAAAATATCCTCCGGTCGTAAATGCGTTTAAGACGGCTGGCATAGCTCCTCGTGATTTTTTCGTGATGACCTACACATTGATCAACGCGGCGACAGCAGTTCAGATGAAGCGGGCCGGAACGCTCCAAGAGCACCCGGACTCGGCGCTGCCGGAGAATATCGCGTTTGTTGAAAAAAACTACGATCGCATTAAGAAGATTTTCAACGGCGCATCAGATGTTCAAGAAACCGCGCCGCCGAAGTAACTCTCTTTCGCTTTACGCCTTCACTAAGCCGAGAAATTGGCGCGGGTCGTTGGCAAAGCCAGGAAACACGGTCTTCAGGTCGCGGTCTCCCAGATGCTTTGAAATGATTTCGCCAAGCACGCTGCGATAATCGGTAGTCACTGCTAGGTCGCGGCCCTGATTCAGCTGCTCTTCACTGAGTCCCGGCCAGCGCGTGTAAACTCTCCCGCCCTTAATTCCGCCGCCCAACACGAACATGCAGTTCGCGTGGCCGTGATCTGTGCCGCGGTTGCCGTTTTCGTGCGCGGTACGGCCGAACTCCGACATGCTGACGAACACCACGTCACCCATCCGATCGCCCATATCCTGATGGAAGGCCGCAATTCCCTGCCCTAGGTCTTTCAGAAGATTCGAGAGCTGGCCTTGCACGCCGCCTTCGTTCACATGGTGGTCCCAGCCGCCGCTATCGAGGAACGCGACTTCCAGTCCGACGTCCGCTTTGAACAACTCCGCAATTTCCTCCAGGCTCTGCCCGAAGCGGCCTTTTGGATATTGCGCGCCATTTTCCGGCTGATAGGTATCGGGATTAATTTTCTTCAGTTGGTCGACAGCTTCGAAAGTTTCGTTGCCGACGCCGCGCATGGCGTGGTCCACAGTCTGCGCGTACATCGCTTCGAAGCCGCCCTCCACGGTCTGCTGCGGGCCGTACATCTTGAATTGCTTCAAGTCGGGTATCGCAATAGCCGGCGAAATTCCCTGCAGGGTTCGCGGCAGATAGGGACCGAATGCGACAGCACGAAACGGCGAAGACTTTTCTTCCGGAATAGTCTGCATTGCGCGATTCAACCAACCATCTTCGGTGGACTTCAGTCCGGGCGTGCCGGACTCCATGAAATCTTGTGCATCGAAGTGTGACCGCGAAGGATCAGGGGAGCCCACGGCCTGCACAATCGCAAGCTGGTTGCCTCTGAATAGGGGCATCAGAGGCTCAAGGCTCGGATGCAGGCCGAAGAAGCCGTCAAGATCGAGTGCGGCGTCCAACCCTCCCTGCTTAGGCTGCGGAATCGCAATGGTCGGACGCATATGGTAGTAATTTGGTTCGCCGAACGGCACAACAACATTCAAGCCGTCCATCGCGCCGCGTTGAAACAGAACGACCATTTTCTTTTTATTGAGGCCGGCCGTAGCGGCCACTGCGCGCTGTAGAAACGACGGCAACGCTGCCATGCCGATCATCGCGACGCCGCCGCTCTTCAAAAAGTATCGCCGGGAAATATTCATCGTAATTCTCCGTATCCTCAAAACCGAAAATCTCTAATCCCGTTATCGCCGTTGAAATTCAGGAGCGCCGAGGACCAGCCCAGCAATCAGCCCTTGGTTCACCTGCTTGACCGGATCATCGAGACTGGCCTGCAGAATTTGCGGATCGTTCAGCCGCGCCGTAAGAGTGGCGCGTGTTTGCTCGGCGATTTGATCGCCTAGAAAAGCGTCGATGGACTGCGAAAGCGCCGCATTCGGATCGCGTAGAGCTGCATCGCCCAGCATGGACTTCAGATCCACGGTTGCGCCGGCCACTTTGTCTCCCGCGAGAGAAAGCGCAAAATTCAGACGGTTCAGCAGCGCGCCTGTGTTCACCCACGTCTCGGCTTTATCGGAGTACCCGTTGGGCGGCTGGCAGAGGAACAGAGGCTCGCCCATTCGTCCCACCCATTGAGCTATCGGCAGAGTAATCGTCACTTCGGCATTCAGCGCCCGCGCCGTGCTTGCTACCAGTTCGTACGGTGTCTTCACTTTCGCGCGATACGTTTCCTTGGACCAAAATTCCGGCGAATAAATCATTGTCCTCAGCACGCTGCGAATATCTCCCTGCGTTACCGAGTATTCGACGGACATTCGCTCGACCAACGCGGGCGGAGGATTGTCCGAAACAAAGTGCCGCGCGAGTTCCGTAGAAATGAACTTTGCGGTATTGGGATGGTTTGCCAGCATCTTCAGCGCTTCTTCTCCATCTTTTTCTCCGCCATAGCTGAACGTGCGGCCCATCACCACCTTCCTGCCCTGCGCGTGAATGCGGTCATCGAAGAAGAATTCGGGATCTTTGCGCGGTTCGCGCACCGTCCAACCCGTCAAGCATTCCGCCATTTGAATCACGTCTTGTTGCGTGTAGCCGCCATCTACGCCGACGGTATGCAACTCCATAACTTCGCGGCCATAATTTTCATTCAACCCGCGTTCGGGCTTCTTTACTGGAGCAGCCGCACCCGAGCCCGGCGAAGACGTTACGGGGCCAGGAAACGTTCCCGGCGTCGGGGCCACTCCGCCAGCGAAGGCGCCGCCATAGCGCGCGCGGCGCATCGCTTTTTCCGCGTCCATCTGGCGTACGGCGTTGGGGTCGGCGCTCTGGGAGTTGTCGAGATAGATCAGCATGGCGGGACTTTTCGCCGTCGCGAGCAGCAAATCCTCAAATTTTCCCATCGTGCGAGGACGTATCGTGTCGCGGACGTAGGACGTCAGCAGCCACTTGTCCTCAGCCTTATTCGCGAACACATTGAAATGGTTGAACCAGAAATCCTCCATTACGGCTTGCAATTGGCGGTTGCTATACACCGCGCGGTCCACTTTCGCCATGGAAAGCTCCGCGACGATTCGGCCCGGGCCCTGAAGCTTCGCAAGCTGCTGCTGCGCCTTATCCAGATTCTCGTTTCCGGTAACGATCACTTGTGACTCGGCGTTGCGCTGCTTCTCCTTCATCTGCTGCTCGTACTCCTCTTTCGTAATGCCTTCTTTTTTGATCACCTGCCCGGGTTGCGGATATTCTTCGATTAGCGCTTTCGCGGACATGTTTAGGGTCGGATACCTTTGCAGGCGCTGGTCAAGCGCAGAGTCGTCAATCGAATCAGGATGAAGCTGCTGATCGATCCATTTCTCAAGACCCATTTTCCGGATGCGTTCCACATCCCCGGGACCCGGCCCGTATCCGAGGCGGTTCATTGCGTGCATGATTGCCTCGTCCTCGGTCAACTCAGTGATGGGAAGCTTACCTTTGAATTTCTTATCAAGTTTCGTCGAGGCGGAATCTTCCTCGGCCGCTGCGCCAGAAATATTCGCCGTGCTAGTCTCACTGTTGCCTGCTGCGGCGTACGGGGCACCCACGGCAAGAATTGCGGCCGCTGCCAGCGCCACGCCCAGCATAGCCGCCAGGAAACCAGCGCGGCTAGGATCGAGCCGTTTCCGCATGCGAAATATCGTTTTATTCATTTAAAAGACCTTCGAAAGATTGACACGCCGTAAGTAGAGCACAAACGAAGGCTGTAGCCGTTTCATTTAATTTTAACCCCGAGCGCGGGCAAAAGTTGCGTCCAAGACTTGGCTTCGGCCTAATGGTTAATATATGCGGATTACGCGGGGATTGAAGGTCGAGAGACTCATGATCTGGATAGACGGGGTCACTGAAAGGCCTCCGTCAGGCACTCAACGCGGCTTAACATTACGCTTCTTTCGCGGCAGAACGGCGGTTAGACTTTTGCCGCCCCTGAGGCTCCGATAAAAGGACATGATGGGAACACCAATACACGTCTGGGTGATATTTGGAGCGGCGATAATCGTAGCGCTCGTGCTCGACCTTGGGGTGTTACATCGCAGGGCGCACGCAATTCGATTGAAAGAGGCGCTGATTGAGAGCGCGGCGTGGATTAGCGTTGCGCTGTTTTTCAATCTCTGGTTGTACTTCGCCCGCGGTCCTTTGGTCGGCATAGAATTTTTCACCGCCTACTTGGTGGAAAAATCGCTCAGCGTGGACAATATTTTTGTTTTCTTGCTGATTTTTCAAGCATTCAGAATCCCGCCTAAGTCACAACATAAAGTGCTGTACTTCGGAATCGCCGGGGCGCTGGTGCTGAGAGCTGTCTTCGTTCTTGCGGGTATCACGCTGCTCCAGGCGTTTCATCCAGTTATGTACATTTTCGGCGCCATTCTGCTTTTCACTGGCCTGAAGATGCTGCTCCCTCGGAAGCGCGCGCTGCACCCGGAAAACAATTGGATGGTTCGCGTAGCGCGTCGAATGATTCCTGTAGTGCATGACTACGAAGGTCAACAGTTCCTGGTAAGGGAAAGCGGGAGATGGAAGGCAACTCCGCTGTTCCTCGCACTCGTCGCGGTGGAAGCGATGGACATTATTTTCGCCGTGGATTCCGTGCCGGCCGTCCTAGCGATCACGCGAGACACATTCGTCGTTTATTCGTCAAATGTCTTTGCGATTTTGGGCCTTCGAGCGCTTTACTTTGCGCTTGCAGACATCCTTCCGCGCTTCCGATTCCTCCATCAAGGCCTGGCAGCGATTATAATGTTCGTGGGTACGAAAATGATCGCGAGCGACCACTTCCCCATTTCTGCTGTTACCTCTCTCACAGCCATAGCGATAATTCTGGGCGGGACAATAGCAGCGTCTCTTGTCTTTCCGCGCGGCGGTGTAAAACGCGATCCAACCTGAGTATTGCGTTATGCGGAGACAAGACGATCGATGCCAACCCTGGGACAGGAGCGCGGCCCGTATGAAGAATGCTGATTAAGTGCGGGCCTGGGCGGGACGCGGAGCAACTTCGACCGATTCAGCCACTTGCATCAGCGCGCCTTCGAGCACTCCTAAGCCTTCGTCGAATTGATCGTCGGTAATTACCAGCGGCATCAGCAGGCGGATGACGTTGCCGTAACTTCCCGCGGAAACCAGAATCAACCCGTGCCCAAGACAATGCTGAAGGACTTTGTCCGTTTCCTCTTTCGCAGGCTCTCGGTTTGCCCCCGGTCGAACGAGTTCCAGCGAGCGCATGGCACCCAGCCCACGGACATCGCCGATCAACGGCCACCGCTTTTTCCATTCGCGAGCACGCGCGTCGAACCTAGCTCCGATCTTCTCGGCACGTGCGGGAAGATTCTCGCGCTCCATCGTTTCAATAACCGCAAGCGCGGCGGCACAAGCGAGCGGATTACCTCCATAAGTGCCGCCCAGACCGCCCAGGCCGGGCGCGTCCATGATTTCCGCGCGTCCAGTCACTGCAGCCAGCGGCAGCCCATCCGCAATCGATTTCGCGCTGACAAGGATGTCGGGAGTAATTCCATATCGCTCGGACGCAAACATGGCGCCCGTGCGGCCGAAACCTGTCTGCACCTCATCGGCAACGAGCAGAATCTTGTTGCGGCGGCAGATGTCCTGGATGATTGTGAAAAACTCCGCGGGAGGTGCAACGAAACCACCTTCGCCGAGCACGGGTTCCACAACCACGGCTGCTACAGCTTCCGCAGCCACTACGCGCTTAAATGTGTCCTCCAAATGGTGCGCGCAGAAAACGGCGCACGAAGGGTATTGCAGAGAATACGAGCATCGGTAGCAATATGCGTAAGGGATGCGATAAATATCCGTCGCGAAGGGCTCGAATCCAGCTTTGTACGGATGCGTTTTGCTTGTGAGCGACATGGTGAGCATCGTGCGGCCGTGGAAAGCGTCTTCGAAGCAAATAATCGCCGGGCGATGCGTGTAGCAGCGCGCTATTTTCACGGCGTTTTCAATGGCTTCCGCGCCGCTATTCACGAGAATTGTTTTCTTCGGGAACTTTCCCGGAACCAGAGAATTCAGCTTCTCGGCTAATTCCACGTATTTCCCATAAGGAGCGACGCTGAAACACGTATGCACGAACGCGTCCAGTTGCTTTCGGACGGCTTCAACCACGCTCGGCGCGCGGTGGCCCACATTCACCACTCCGATGCCGCCCGCAAAGTCCAGAAACCGGTTTCCGTCCACATCTTCAAGCGTGACACCTTCTGCGCGCGCCGCGAAAATCGATGTGGCGTGCGAAACTCCGCGCGCGACGGCAGCCTCCCGCCGCTTCATCCATTCCTGCGATTTCGGGCCCGGTATCGGTGTACGCAACTGGATCGTGGGCATATCAGTACCATCCGATCGGCTGTTCGTTCAAATTGATGTGAACTTGTTTCGTTTCGAGATATTCTTCGATTCCCCACGGCCCCAGCTCACGTCCAAATCCCGATTGCTTGTACCCGCCCCAGGGTGCTTCAACGTAGGTGGGTTGCATGTGATTCACCCAAACAACTCCGGCGCGGAGAGCCTTTACCATCCGAAGCGCTTTGAAAATATCACGCGACCAAACGGCCGCGGCCAAGCCATATGGCGTTGCGTTCGCGATACGTAGCGCTTCGGCTTCGCCGGCAAAAGGAATCACTGCTGCTACCGGGCCAAAAATCTCTTCTTGCGCGATACGGGCGGAATTGTCCACGTCGTAAAAGATTGTAGGCTCGACATAGTAGCCGCGAGTCATTGACGCAGCACGTCCTCCGCCTGCCGCAAGCTTCGCCTCTTTCTTGCCCAGTTCCTGATACGAACGCACACGGTCGAATTGATCTTTGCTCACCAGCGGGCCCATTTTTGTTTCGCGCTCAAGCGGCGGTCCCAGCCGAATCGTTTTCGCCTTCGCGCTCATCGCTTCCACGAATTTCGGGTAGATGGATTTCTCCACCAGGATGCGGCTACCCGCGGAGCAGACTTCTCCCTGATTAATGAACACTCCAAAGAGCGCTCCGTCGATCGCGGATTCGAAATCCGCGTCAGCAAAAAAGATGTTCGGCGACTTGCCGCCCAATTCCAGCGTGACACGCTTCACGGTGTCAGCAGCCGCCTTCATAATCGCTTTCCCCACGGTGGCGCTACCGGTAAAGGCAACCTTGTTTACGTCAGGATGTTTCACCAAAGGCGCGCCGCATTCCTCACCTAAACCGGTGATGATATTCACCACTCCCGGAGGCAATCCCGCGTCCGTGAAATACCCCGCCAATTCCAGCGCGGTGAGCGGCGTCTGCTCCGCAGGTTTCAAAACACAGGTACAACCTGCCGCAAGAGCCGGCGCCAGCTTCCACGCGGCCATCAAGAGCGGATAATTCCAAGGAATGATTTGCGCGGCAACTCCGATCGGCTCGCGAAGAGAAAGGCTCAGCGCGTTATCCGGCACAGGATTAACGTGCCCGAGAATCTTCGTGGCCATTCCGCCGTAGTATTCGAAGCAAGTGGCCGCGTCGGCGATGTCGTACTCGGCCTCGACGATGGGCTTGCCTGAATTGCGCGATTCCAGTTCGGCTAGGTGGGCGGCTTCCTTGCGAATGCGTTCGGCGATCCGGAAGAGAATGCGGCCGCGATCCTGAGCAGTTGTTTGAGGCCAGGCCCCGGAATCAAAAGCAGCTTTCGCGGCGGCGACAGCGCGATTCACGTCCTTTTCGTTCGCCTCCGGAACTTCGGCCATTACTTCTTCCGTCGAAGGCTCCGTCACCGGGAAATATTTTCCGCTGGCGCTCTCAACAAACTCTCCGTTGATATACATCCGATATCTGCGAACACCGAATTTCGTTTCACTTGCCATAATTTTCTCCCGCGATGATCGTTCTTAATGCCTCTCAACCGGTTGCGTGGCGGTCTTTCGGCGTCCATACACAAAGAAAAAGAATACCGCGAGACCGATGAAAAATGCCGTGCCGCCGAACATCCAGGATTCGTATGACAGCACCGAAGTGATCTGCTGCGCCGGCGAAAAGGCGAAGATCATTCCGAGAATCGTCATTAACAACCCGCTCGAACCGGCCAGCCAGAGAACGATTTTGCTGTAGTGTCCCTTCCCTGCCATTGGATTCGCCGCGATCTTCAGCAGCGCTGCAAAGATATAGAGAAACGGAAGCAACTGCAGCACAACTGCGAGCGATAGCAGCCGTTGAAAAGTTTCCTGCACACCGGAGCCAAGAAAACTGATGAGCACCAGAATCGCGGACACCACAAACTGAACGATCAGCGCTGCGTACGGCGTTCCGTAGCGAGGATGAACTTTCCCCAGCCAGCTCGGCAAGTACGAATCGAGGCCAGCGACGAAAGGAATACGCGCAGAACCAGCCAGCCATGCAGAACCGATCCCAGCAATCGAAATGCTCAGCATCAAGGCGAACGGCGCGACGATCCATATCACGCCGACTTTCTGCGCCATATGGCTTACCGCCTGGACGATTCCCTGCAAGACATTAATATCATTCTTGCTCACGGCGATCAGCAACGTCAGCGTCGTAGCAATGTAGAGAAACCCCGAAAGAACACCTCCCCATACCACTGCTCCCGGCAGCGTGCGCTCGGGGTCCTTGATCTCGTCCCCCATCACGGATGCAAGTTCCAGGCCTACAAGGCCGAAACAAATTACTCCGAACGAATTCAGCAGGAATCGCGGATTTGCCGGGATGTGAAAATCTACGGCGCTGACGGTGGTACCAAAGCGCAACGCCACAATGATTCCTAGTCCCACCAGCACAGCCGCCGCAATGCCCGTTCCAATACTGCCCAAATTGTTGATCCATTTTCCCACGCCAAGTCCCACTATATTGAGCACGACGAGAATCGCCAGCAGGCCAAGCGATGCCGTGACGGCAAAAGTCCTATTGTCGGCCAGCGCTTGATGACTCGGAAACACAAAGACCGACACGCCGACGAAGTACAGCATCACTGTCGGGACGTACATCATGTTATTTGTCCAGTAGCACCAGCCCGACAGGAAGCCGTGGAACTCGCCGAAAACTTCCTTGGCCCAAAGATACACGCCGCCCTCTCCCGGATAGCGATGCGCCAATTCGATCACGGCGATACCCTGGGGCCAGAAAAACATAAGGA